>JAHJAM010000003.1 GCA_018814025.1 Patescibacteria group bacterium
GCCGTGGGTGAAGCGGCCGCGGGAGCGCAGGCGCAGCATCTCGAGGCGCTGGCGCTGCTCCTTCTCGGCCTTGATCTGCTCGGCCTGGGCGGTGGCGCAGGCGGCGCGTTCGGCCTCGATGACGCGCTGGCGCTCGGCGGCCTGGGCGCGGGCGACTTCGGCAGCGCGGGCGCGGATCTTGGCCTCGATGGCCTTGATCTGCTGACGCACGGCGCGGGTGTGCTGGTCGCTGCGGGCCTTGAGCTCGGCGAGCTGGTCGTACGGGCAGGTTGTGACCTGGGTATCGGTGATGACCTGGGTATCGGTGATGACCTGGTGCACCACGACCGGGGTCTCACAGACCAGATTGGTGGCCTCGACGGGCGTCTGGGCCGGCAGGGTGATGGCCTGGACCGGGGCGGGCGCCACGGTCGGCTCGGCGTTGCTCCGGGCCTGGGCTTTGGCGGCGCGGCGGCGGGCGGCCTTGGACTCCTTGCGCGACTGCGCGCGCTTGAGCTCCTTGACCGCGGCCTGCTGCAGGAGTGCGATCCAGGCCGGGTCCTTGATCTGGGCCTGGGCCTTGGCCGCGTCCTCGGCCAGCTGGTCGTTGAACAGCTGCTCGCGGATCTCGCTGACCGTGGGCCAGCCGCCCTGGTCGATCTTCTCGCACCAGGACTTGAGCTGCTCGGCCTCCAGGGCCCGCTCCGCGTCCTGGCGTGCGCCCTGCAGGAACTCGGCCTTGCGCTCGCGCTGGGCCGCGGGGGTGAGGGACCGGAAGAGCTTCAGAGCCTCGGCGTCGCCGCCGAAGTCCCAGGTCTCTCTGGCCTCCTCGACCGTCAGTTGCCGGCCGGTCTTGTAGTGCTTGCGCGCGGCCAGCTTCTCGGCCTCGTTGATCTGCTGGGTCGAGAACAGCCCTGTGGTGACGGTGGCGTCTGCCATTTGAGAACCTCCTGCCGCGCTGCGGCAAAAAATGTGAAAATGTGGCGAATTGCCACGCTCTGTAGAGAGGGTTCAGAGCGCGGGAATCCGGGGTTGGGTGGGTGCTGGGGGTTAGTAACTGGTAACTGGGTAAGGAGTTTTTTAAACCCAGTATCTGGTTGCCAGATTCTGGTTACCAATTGTCATACTGACGCCACGAAGGACTTCATGATTTCAGTACAACAGCAGACGAGTAGAAGAAGCGTCTGCTGGATGGGGGTGAAGGGAAAGGGCTATCAGCCGGCGAGGATGGCGTTGATGATCTCGGCGACCGGGTCGGCCAGGTCGTCCTCGATCGGGGACAGCCGCACCTGGAGCGGTTGGGTGACCTGGAAGGTCTCCTCGCCGATGGCCTGGGTGATGGCGTCGATGATCTCGTTGAAAAAAAACTGGGTGGTGTCGGACATCGTATCCTCCATGAGTGAAGATCCTTCGCTGTCGCTTGGGATGACAATCACTCCTTCGTTGTTTCCTTGCACCAATCTGGGGTTGATGGAGCAGTGACCTGCGCAAGCGCTGGTATGCTCCGTGGTTCGAGGACGTATGATAAGAGTCAGCCGAAGCCGAGTCCCATCATTTTCGAACCGCTGTCCTGCGTGGCCGAAGCCGGAACAGGAACAGTTCTCTCTCCCCAGGTTGGTGAAAGAAAAAAGCCGATTGCTATACACATCTCGCGGGGAGCTGCGTACAACAATCGGCTTTCATTTGAATAAAAATGGTATTCAATAAATGAATATCCATAATATCCAAACGATCGGCATTGATCGTACTCTCTCCCCGAAATTGTGAATTGTCTGAGACCGGTCTTCGAACTCCGTTCTCAAGATCATTAACTTTGTAAAAACATAGTATCACGTTTTGCGGGTTTTGTCAAGAGGGGTAGAGTAACGTATTTGGCTAAGATTAGGTAAAAATACGTTTGATTTTTATGCTTTGTTAAGGCAAATTATCATTTGCTTGAGAAATTTTGGCTAGGTTTAGCACTGAAGGTTTTAGCTAGCTCCTTTAGCTCCTTCTTGATATAATATTTGCGTTATGCCCAGTAGGACAATTTCGATGAAGTTGCCTTTTTACCAACCTTAAGTTTAAACCAGAAGTTTGGTAATTAATTGGGTGTTAATTAATATTTGGTCAGGATGCAACTTCCTTTATATATACACGTAAAAAATCGAAGTTGTACTACTGGGTATGGGCAATTCAATATTTTCTCAAATTATCGGCCACGAAAAGGTGTGCGAGTATTTTGAGCAGATTATCGAAAATCAACAGATTTCTCATGCTTTTTTGTTTGTGGGACCAGCCAATGTTGGCAAAACCGCTTTGGCCGAGGCCTTAATCAAGGAAATGATGGGCACGAATCAATTAGAATCACATCCGGACTTCATCGCTATAAAGCGGGAAATTGATGAAAAGACCGATAAACAAAAAGCGCATATTTCGGTTAAGCAAATTCGCGATCTGCGCGATCGCTTGGCCATGACCGCCATGCAAGGCGGTCGAAAAGCGGTTTTCATTGAAGAAGCGGATAAAATGAATTTGCCGGCCGCCAACGCTTTATTAAAGACTTTGGAAGAACCCAAGGGCGAGACCATCATTATTTTACGCGCCGCGCAAATTGAAGGCGTGCCGGCCACCATCGCTTCACGCTGTCAGATTTTGCGCTTTCATCAGGTGTCAGCCGAGAAGATTGATCTGGCCTTGCGCGAGCGAGGAGTCAGCCATCCGGAAGCGAAAACTTTTGCGGCTTTGGCCGCGGGCCGGCCGGGCTTGGCTTTGCGCCTGATCAAAGACAGCGAGTATAAGGCCGAGCACGAGGTGGCGATCAGTACGCTAATCAACTTATTGGGCCAATCCACGGCTGAACGATTTAAAACCCTGAGCGAGATTTTACCCAAGGAGGAAATCAACAAGGCGCAAATGCTTGATAAACAGCTAGATAGCTGGGAGAATGTGATATATGATTTTTGGCGCCAAGCTTTGGGTTTGGCGAAAAAAATCGATTGGCCGATCAATTCGGAAACGATGGCTCAAAAATCCGCGAGCGATTGGCAAAAAGTTTTGCGCACGATTCAGGAAGCGCGGCGGGCGGCCGCGCATAATGCGAATCCGCAGTTAGTTTTAGAACATATCCTTTTAGCAATTTAAGAAAAATTTATGCTTAAGTTTCGTTTGTTTCTCTTGCTGTTCGCGCTAGTTTTGACCGGGGCCGGCTGTTTCGGTTTCGGCGCCGACAATACGGCCAATTCGGACGGCGGCGTGTTTAAATCAACTTCCGCCGGAGATGTTTGGACGCAAGTCTCGGCCGTGCCCGGACCCAAGGGCGTGGGCACGATCGGCGGGCGCAGCATCACGGTCATGGAAATGGATCCGCAAGACCATGAAATGATTTATATCGGCACGCGTGCCAGCGGCTTATTGTATTCGGAAGACGGCGGCGCTTCTTGGCGCCAGCCCAAAGCCACGAATTTGAAGACCGGAGAAATTAGCGATATTGAAGTCGATCCCAAAGACGTGTGCACAGTTTATATCGCCAAAGGGCCGCGGCTGTATAAATCCGATAATTGCTTGCGGGATTTGGATGACGAAACCTACGTGGAAACCAGAAGCAAAGTGACTTTGCGGCAGGTGGTGGTGGATTGGTTTAATCCGAAGGTGGTTTGGCTGGCTTTATCCAACGGCGACATCCTCAAGAGTACGGACGGCGGCGACACTTGGCGCACTATGGTGAGCGCGGAAAACGACATCACGGCTTTAATCATCAGCAATACGGATAGCCGAATTCTTTTGGCGGGTACGGATCAGAATGGTTTTTTCAAAACCACGGACGGGGGAAAAAATTGGGTGCAGATTGAAAAAGAATTGAAGGATTATCGCAACGCCAATCGGGTTTACGGCTTAACTCAGGACGAAAAAAGTTCCGCGGTGATCGCCGCGACCAAGTTCGGCTTGCTGCGCTCGCCGGATTTTGGCAACTCTTGGACCCCGATTGAATTGCTGACCGCGGCCGGGCAAGTGACGATCAAGGCTTTGTCGGTTGATCCCAAGGATGCGGGGAAGATTTATTACGCGGCTTTGAACACTCTTTATTCCACTAAAGACGGGGGCGTGACTTGGACCACGCATCAAATCCCGACCACCAAAATTCCGGAAGTTTTGTTGATTGACCCGACCAATACCTCGGTGCTATACGTGGGGGTGGCGGCGCCGGTCAAATAAGACATAAGAAATAATCAATTCGCAAGTATGCATCCGTTTATTCAGGAAAAACTTAGCAATTTTGAAGCCGTATTAGAACATTTGAACAAGGGCTTGGGCGCTTTGCGCACGGGCCGAGCCACGCCGACTTTGGTCGAGGACGTGGTGGTCAACGCTTACAATTCGAATATGGATTTAAAAAGCGTGGCTTCGATTCGCACCCAGGACGCGAAAACTTTGGTGATCGAACCCTGGGATAAGGGCTTGATTCAGGCGATTGAAAAAGCGATTCGCGATGCGGATTTGGGTTTCAGTCCGACCGTGGACGGTTCGCTGGTGCGGATCAATTTGCCACCCATGACCGAGGAGAATCGCAAGCAGCTGGTCAAGATCATGCGCGAGCGGGCGGAGGAAGCGCGAGTCGGCCTGCGCGGCGTGCGTGAAGTGGCGCGCGAGGAAATCATGAAAATGGAAAAAGCCAAAGAGGTCAGCGAAGATGAAAAATATAAAATGCTCGACGAACTGGATAAAACCACCAAGGATTTTACCAGCCGAGCCGATGAGACCGCGGATAAAAAAGAAGCAGAAATAATGACCGTATAATATGGCAGACGAAAAATTAACCATGGAGACTTTAGTCGCGCTGTGCAAAAGCCGCGGCTTGATCTATCCGGGATCAGAAATTTACGGGGGCATGGCCAACTCCTGGGATTACGGCCCGCTGGGCGTGATTTTAAAAAACAACATCAAGCAGGCTTGGTGGAAGATGTTCGTGCAAGAACGCTTGGATATGGTGGGTTTGGACGCGGCGTTAATTATGAATCCCAAAGTTTGGCAGGCGTCCGGGCATTTGGCCACTTTTACCGACCCGTTGGTGGAATGCAAGAACTGCCACGAGCGCTATCGAGCCGATGAAATTGACCTGACCGCGGCTTGCGCCAAATGCGGAACAAAAGATTCTTTGACCGAACCGGCCTCGTTTAATTTAATGTTCAAAACTTTTGTCGGACCCAAAGAAGAGGCCGAGAGCGTGGCGTATTTGCGGCCGGAAACGGCGCAAGCCATTTTTGTGGATTGGCCGCTGGTCATGAACTCTGCGCGCCGGCGCGTGCCGTTTGGCGTGGCGCAAATCGGCAAGGCTTTCCGCAACGAGATTACGCCGGGCAATTTCATTTTCCGCACCCGCGAATTCGAACAGATGGAAATTGAATATTTCGTGAAACCCGACGCTTGGGAGGCGGCCTTCGAAGATTGGCTCAAGCGCTTGCACGAATGGGTGGAGTTTTGCGGCTTGGACAGCGAGAAAGTTTATGATTTGGAAGTGCCGCCGGAAGAGCTGGCCCATTATTCCAAACGCACGGTGGATATTGAATTTGATTTTCCGTTTGGCCGCAAAGAGCTTTACGGCTTGGCTTATCGCACGGATTTCGATTTGCGAAGCCATATGGAAGCCAGTGGCAAGGATTTGCGCTTCACGGATCCGCAAACCGGCGAGAAATATTTGCCGCACGTGATTGAACCGTCCTTGGGCGTGGATCGAACTTTTTTGGCCATGTTGGTTTCGGCTTATACGGTTGAAGAAGCGCGGACCGCGGACGGCGAGACCGAACCGCGCGTAGTCATGAAATTTCCCAAAGCTTTGGCGCCGATTAAGGTGGCGATTTTGCCCTTGAGCAAAAAAGACGAACTGACTTCAGTGGCCAAGCCTTTGGCCGAACGGCTGGCAAAAAAATGGTCTGTGGATTATGACGAAACCCAATCCATCGGCAAACGCTATCGCCGACAAGATGAAATCGGCACGCCCTACTGCGTGACCGTGGATTTCGATTCATTGAATGACCAGGCCGTGACCGTGCGCGACCGCGACTCCATGGAGCAGGAGCGGGTCAATCTGGCGGAGTTGGAAGAATACTTGTCAGCCAAATTCTAAATTCTAATTTTCAAGAAATATGAAAGAGCCGGTCAGACTAGACAATGGCATTCGGGTTCATTTGATTCCGTTTGCCGGCACCGAAGCGGTGACGGTTTTGGTTTTGAATAAAGTGGGTTCGCGCCATGAAGACGAGAAAGTTTTCGGGGCCGCTCATTTTATCGAGCATTTAATGTTTAAAGGCACGGAACGCCGGCCCAGCACTTTGGAGATCAGCCGGGAACTGGATTCCGTGGGCGCGGAATTCAATGCGTATACGGGCAAAGATTTAACCGGCTATTACGTGAAAGCGGACAGCGCGAAAACGGCTTTGGCCGTGGATTTGCTGCATGACATGCTGTTTCATTCCAAATACGACAGCCAGGAAATCGATCGCGAGCGGGGAGTGATTATCGAAGAAATCAACATGTACGAAGACAATCCGTTAATCCACATTGAAGAACTTTTGGAAGATCAAATGTTTGCGGGTAATAATCTCGGGCGGCCAATCGCGGGCACGCGCGCGAGCATCAGCCAAATGAAGCGGGCAGACATCGTCGCTTTTCGAGATCGCTATTACATTCCTTCAAGAATGGTGATTGCGGTTGCGGGCAAAGTCGGGGAAAATATTTTGGAATTATTAAACCGGACTTTCGGCCAAGTGCCGGCGGCCGGGCAACAGCCCACGGAATTTGAAGCTTTTCAGAGTCCGGCGGCGCTGGCCGCCAAGGTGCAATTTAAAGAAACCGAACAGATTCAGGTGGCCTTGGGTTTTCAATCATTAAAGAAGTCGGATGAAGATTTGCCGGTCTTGCGCCTCATGTCAATCATTTTAGGCGGGACCATGAGCTCGCGGTTGTTCATTTCCGTGCGCGAACGCAAGGGCTTGGCGTATTTAATTCGCTGCGGCAATACCAGCTATGAAGATACGGGCTGCTTTATGATTCAATCGGGTTTGGATCAGAGGCGCTTGCCCGAGGCCATGGCCACGATTTTGGAAGAAATTGAAAAAATGAAAACAGAAGGCGTGAACGATCAGGAATTGGCGGACGCGAAAAATAATTTACGCGGCCGCAGCCTGTTGAAACTGGAAGATTCTTCGGACCGGGCCGAGTGGTATGCGAATCAAGAAGTGTTTTTGGCCGAAGCCGAAACGCCGGAGGAATGGCTCAAAAAGCACGAGGCCGTGACTCGCGAACAGGTTCAGGCGATGGCTCGGCGAATTTTATTGACCGAAACCATGAGTTTGGCCGCGATCGGACCATATGGCAGCGGCGAGGAATTTATTGAGGCCGCGGGCTTGAAAAAATAGCATTTTTTTGCTAGGTTATCATTTATCAAACAACTATATGAAAACAGTGGTTGGCAACTGGAAGATGAAGGTCGGCACCCGAGAAAGCGTGGCTTTGGCCCGCGGGGTGATTATGGCCTTGCGGGGCAAGAAAATTTTGCCCGAAGTTATTATCTGTCCGCCGTTCGTGGCTTTTTCCGAAGTGCGCAAAGTGGTGGCCAGAAGCCGCGTGCAGATGGGCGCTCAGGATGTATTTTGGGAAGAGGAAGGTTCATTCACGGGCGAAATCTCGCCGCGCATGATGAGCGAGCTGGGCGTGACTCACGCCCTGATCGGCCATTCGGAGAGGCGGTCTTTGCTGAATGAAACCGATGAGATGGTGAATAAAAAAATTCGCGAGGCTAAAGACGAAGGTTTGATTCCGATTTTGTGCGTGGGCGAAAATCAGGAACAGCGCGCGGCCGGCAAAGATTTTGATATCGTGGCCGCGCAATTGCATCAAGGCTTGACCGGCATTCGGTTTCGTCCGAAAGATCAGCTGTACGTGGCTTATGAACCGATTTGGGCGATTGGCACGGGCGAAGCGGCTCATCCGGCGGACGCGGTGGAAATGCATTCTTTCATTCGCAAGCACTTGAAAGAGATTTTAAAAAATAACCCGTCAGTGAAGATTCTATACGGCGGTAGCGTGGATGGCGAAAATGTTTATAGCTTTTTGCGCGAGCCGGAAGTGGATGGCGTGCTGGTGGGCGGAGCCAGCGTGAAGCTGGCGCAGTTTGGCCAAATTATTAATTCGGCCATCGAAGCCATGGAGGGAGAAAAATAATCATCTATGAATATACTTTGGTGGCTGATTCCAGTAATCATAATCGTCCTGAGTTTGGGGGTAATTATTGTGGTATTTTGGGAAAAACTTCCTCAGTTGCGAAAGCTTGATGTTGAGTCAATTCCCAAAGAACAAATGCGTCAAATGAAAGAGAAATTGATCATGCAGCGCCTGGATCGAATGCGGTCAAATAAGCTGGGCGGCGTGGGCAAGGCGGCCGGCGTGGCCGTCAAAGGCGTGTCCAAGCTTGGGCGACGGGCCGTGCAGCGGCTTTATGCTTTGGAACAGTATTATCAAAAAGTGAAACAGGAGACAGATGGGGAGGGCACGACTGATCCGGAGACGGTGAAACGGCTTTTGAATGAGGCAGAAGAATTAGTCCGGGCCGAAGAATACATTCCGGCGGAAAAGAAATACATCGAAGTGATTTCCCATCACCCAAAAAACGTCGCCGCTTATGAGGGTTTAGGGAATTTATATTTGGAAATTAAATCCTACGATCAGGCGCGCGAAACTTTTCTTTTTACTTTGCGGATTGCGCCGGATGATGCCAGCGTGAACATGAGTATGGCCGAGTTGGAAACGGATTTGAAGAATCACGCCAAGGCTTGCGAGTTTGCGAAAAAAGCCGTGGACAAGCGGCCGGGAAATCCGAAGTATTTGGATATGTATATCGAGTCGGCTTTGGCGGCCAAGTTGTTTGCCGAGGCTGATCAGGGGATCGAATTGTTGGAGCAAGTTAATCCGGAAAATCAGAAAATTGGCGATTTTAAGGAGCGCTTGCAGGGCTTGCGCGACTCAGCTGGGGAAAAGCCCTTTGTCGACCCTTCACAAACTGAATAGTTTTTGATACTATTTGGCCACAATTCACGCCGTCTTAGCTCCCTCCTTCGCTGAAGCTTCGGAGGGCAGGCAGTTGGACCAACCAACTTCGCTAAGACGACAAATTCACGCCGTCTTAGCTCAGTTGGTAGAGCGCGTCTCCCGCCTCTGGCGGGA
>JAHJAM010000045.1 GCA_018814025.1 Patescibacteria group bacterium
CCCTTCTTTGAGCTCCGTCTTCAGATCGGCGACAATATCGAGAAGCTGTTGGCCGGAATCGAATTTCAGGCTGCCGACGTCAATGCTGAGGACGCCTTCCGGGATGAATTCCTTCAGTACGTCGGCCCCATGCTCAAAATGCTCAATAGCATGGAAGGCGTCGTCCGGTGTAGTCAATTGAATCCAGCGTGTTTCTTTGGCGATTATCAATGACACGCTGCCCAATTCGCCCCCGTGTTTCTTCGTGATCTCCAGAAATTGATAGGTTTCTCCTGTAGAATCCTGCTTGAAAGACCGCTTCCAGATCGCCGCCTTGGTGCGATCAATGGTGGAAGCGATGTCCACCTTCCCTTTCGGCGCGGGGATATTCACTGGCTGGGATTTGACGCCATCCCCTTCGGCAATGGCAAGGATCACCCGGCAATCCGCCGGAATCTCAAAGGGCTTGTCATAGGGGACGCCGCTGGTCTCGACGCCGGAGCCGTCGGTGGTAAAACGGATCTGCCCGCCGGGCAGGGCCTTGAGTTCGCATTTGCGTTTCGTTCCCTCCTGGTAGAAACGGTGTTTGATGAAGATGGCGTTGGTCCAGGATAACGGCGCCCCGGTGGCGTGCGCGCCCTTGGAATCGACGCAGAGAAAGGAGAGCTTCAGAGCCTTGGTCTTGATGTCGTACTCTTCCAGCTTCTGCGAGGAGACGGTCGCCGCTCCCTTCGTCTCCATATAGACCGTATCGCCGTTTTGGGGACGGATGCGCAGGGTCGCCTGACCTGTTTCACCATCGCGGCTCAAGACCTGGATCTGGACGGAGGCGGCCGGCATTTCAAAGGGACCCCGCGTGATGTACCCCATCATCTCCCGCCAGATGTCCCGCTTGGCCAGTTCATCCTTCAAATTGTTGAGGGCGTCGGGATGATGCCAGACCCAGGAGGGGTCGGAGGCGGCCCGCTGCCGGATCGCGCTCCAGGCGACCTCCTTGGCGCTTTCGGGCCAGAGCTTGCTTTCCACGCGGTTCCGGAAATTGCCGTCGGCGGCAATGTCGGTCGTGTACTTGTAACATTCTTTGAGGGCGTTGAGTACCTGCTCCTCCCCTTTGTATTCGTTGGCAACGTATTTTGGATCGAGATCCACCGGCACGAGGCCGTTCTTTGCCGGATAGTGGAGGATCGTAAAAGTCTCACGGCAGGCCTGATAGAACCGTCCTTCCAGCTTGGTCCGGATTTCCGTCGCTTCGATATACTGAGGATCGCTTTCCCGAACGCCTTCCTGATCCATCTCGCCGATGATGGTGCGGATGGCGCTGAGTTCTGCCGCCCGCTCCAGAACAGTGTCATAGGCCTTTGCGGCGCCGGTCAGGAAGCAAACCCGGTTTTTGTATTGCTGGTTTTTGTAAAACTCATCGATGGCCCGAAAGGAATCATCCGCTGGGCGGAAGACGACCAGAGTCACCGAATCCTGCTGGAGCTGGATCTGGTCGAGGGCCGGCAGAGCCTGGATCTTCTGATAGGCGGCCCGGGTCGTAACCTTGAACATTTCACCCAAACGGTCTCTCAGTTCTTTCTCTCGCTGTTCCCGGAGCTTGTTCCTGGCGTATGTCGCCACCTTGGCCTTCAGGTTTTCAACATTTTTGAAAAACAGTTTTCCGTCCCTGGAGGCATGGAGATACCAGGCGTCGGCCTGAAGTCGATCAAAGACGCCACGCAATTTTACGATATCCCTGTCTGGGGCAGCTATGTAGCCGAGGATTTCCGAACGACTTAAGCCCAGGACGGGATTCGTAGCGGTGGAGAGGGAGGACAGGAAGATCAGTTTGGCAATGTCCTGGGCGTCCGTCGAGGCGGCGCTGTCGATCTGCTGGGCCAGGGCGCTTCCGCCTTCCGCAGCGATGTCGCGGGCGATGGCCACTTCGAGACCGGCGTTGATCTGCCGGATCTCGCCGAGCATGGAGGCGTCCTGAAGGTCAAACTCCTGGGGGCCGATCAGTCCGTGCTTTGCCGCCGCTCCCGAATTCCAGAGATGGGAGACGATAATCCGCATGATCCGGATCAGAGCACGGGTCTGCTGAAAACCCCGATTCTCTTTGAAACGGGCGTAAAGATCGCGGATTGCCGGATGGAAAGGGTAGGCGTTCCGGATATCCGTCTTGAGCTGGTCGGGGGAGACTTCCGAAAGGCCCATCTTCTTGGCGTTGTC
>JAHJAM010000021.1 GCA_018814025.1 Patescibacteria group bacterium
ATCGATAACAGGGACGAAGTCGTAACAAGGCACCCGTAGCGGAAGCTGTGGGTGGATCACCTCCTTTCAGGGATTACAATCGAACTTCGGTTCGATCAATTCTAGGTCGAGATCAGATTCATCTGATTTCAATAAACGTTGCAATCACATAGTTGGCAATCAAAAGTCCGGTTCAGACCGGGCTTTTTGTTTCTATTGACCAAATTGGCACTTTTCTTTAAAATACAGCCTATCAATAAGGGCGTGTAGCTCAGGTGGTTAGAGCGCAACACTGATAATGTTGAGGTCGAAGGTTCGAGTCCTTCCACGCCCACCACCGAGCTGAGCTCGGTTGGTCTGCACTTTAGGCAAAGCTCGGCTTTGCCTCGACGAGACCAATCTTCAAAAGGCTCAGCGAGGTAGTCGAGCCAAGCTCGACAGCACAAAACAAAGAAGTGTCGGGCCGAGGTAGCTCAGTGGTAGAGCAGTGGACTGAAAATCCACGTGTCGTGAGTCCGATTCTCACCCTCGGCACCAGAAAAACACACCATCGTCAGATGATGTGTTTTTTGTTTCCCGAAAGATTGATTTTCTGCTATCCTGAAGGGGAATCATTTAACCTATAACTATGAAATATCTCATCTCTACCCTGCTCTTGGGACTTTCTTTGTCCCCGCTGGCAGCCTTGGCCGAAGCGCCGGCCGATGTGTATGCGGACTCTGTTTATTCAAGCACTAACCAAGTGTATAAGCCGCAAAATCTTTTGGGAGCGCCAGATGGTGTTTACACGGACTTTTTTGCCAAGGACCATACGGTGGTTTTGGATATGGGGGCGGATGAACTGGGCACGGGCAATTTAACCTTGCACTATCAATTATTAAATACGGAAACAAATTTTTGGGTAGACTTCCTCGATGATCAATTCGGGGTGATTTATTCTTATGGAAATCTGCTGCCGGTCATGCAGACGACCTATGTGATTGATTATTCTAAAACCCAAGGCTATCGCTATGTGCGTATTCGCAACAATGCCAACAACATTCTGCGCTTGGATGCGATTGAGGCCGAAGATTATGTAAGCGCTTTGGTGGATGAAATATTCACGGATGAACCAGTGACAGAAGAAGACGAGGTGATGATCCCCCAAGGGTTATTGGTTAAATTGGTTGATGATGGGGATCCTTTAACCAGCGTGGACGAGGCGGTTTATGTGATCGGCGGCGATGGGATGCGCCATGCGTTTCCGAACTTGGCGGTATTCAATTCCTGGTTTGAAAATTTTGATGACGTGGCTTTCATTGACCCGGAAAACTTGGCTTCATACCCATTGGGCAAAAATGTGACCGTGCGGCCCGGCACTCATCTGGTGAAATTAATGACAGATCCGAAAACTTATTTAGTGGAACCGGGCGGGGTGTTGCGCTGGATTACCAGCGAAGATCAAGCGATTGATTTGTATGGAGAAAATTGGGCTGAAAGAGTGGTTGATATGCCGGATGTCTTCTTTGGCAACTATGAGATGGGACAGCCCCACGAAGTGACGTTGCATCCGACCGGAACTGTGGGTGTGCTGTCCAGCGGCGAGGTGGTGTATGTCAGCAACAGCGTCTATTATTCCCTGCCCGGAGAGATGCTCCATACCATGCGCATTCGTCCAGAATTCTACGCGCCGATCTCAGCCACTTTGTCCGGCTTCTATGTCGACGGCGGGGACTTCACCAACTCGATGCTCGGCTTGTATCAATTCCCCTACTAAAAATCAGGAAATAAAAACCGTCCAGCCATGCTGGACGGTTTTTGGTCGGGGTGACAGGGCTCGAACCTGCGACCTCGTGCTCCCAAAGCACGCGCTCTAGCCTACTGAGCTACACCCCGGAATGTGAAGCGATTGTAGCAAAAATGGGATTTATTATCAAGCGTTGACTTACACCAAAAAATGGGTTAATCTAACGCAACTATGAACAAAAAGTATTTCATCATTCCGGTGCTAATTTCGTTTTTAAGCCAGCCGGTTTTAGCTTTGGCTAAGGATTCAATTCGCGCGGGAACGGACGATTATTTGCGTGATGAATTCAACTACACACCAGAGATGCTGACCACGCCGCTGACCACGGAACAGCGGGAGAAATTCCAGCTGGCTAAAGGAGAAACAAGCGTCGATGATCCGCTGGGCGACGTTTTGGGACGGGCAGGCAATTCGACATCAATGCAGGTGCCATGGGCGGATATCGAGAAGACAAAGGTGGTGAAAGACGCAGAAAAGCAAGCCTGGGAAGTGAAGGTGGCTATGGGCGGTTTGGTGCCGGGCGTGGTGACTTATAACAAAGCCCAGCTGTTTGTGTATGTGGATCGGGACGGACTGGCCGACAATAATGATTATGACGGAACCGGCGCGGACATGGACGCGGAATTTTCCCTGCAATACAACGTGGAACAGGATTGGTATACGGATTTTCGCTGGTATAACCAGCCTGAAGACTTCTGGGCCTTTGATCAGGAAACGAAAACAACTTTTGAGATCACGGAAAATACCATGACACTTTTGATTCCATTTGATGAAGTGCCGGCGAACGCATCTATTAACTGGCGTACGATCATGGCCGTGCAAGACGGCACCCAGACGCAAATTGACGTGGCGCCGGGGATCGGCTTTCCACCGCCGCTAGGCGGCGAATATCCGAAAGAGCCGTTTAGAATCAATTGGCCGAAATTATCCGCGGGCTGGATCGTCCTGATTGCGGCCGGAGCAGTCGCTCTAGTCTATGGGCTCTGGGCGGCCTTATCTGGAAGAATGAAAAACTGCGACAAAAAATAATAATTACAGCAAAAAAACCTCAGGGCAACCTGAGGTTTTTTTGGAGCGGGTGAGCGGAATCGAACCGCCATCTTCAGCTTGGAAGGCTGACATAATAAGCCACTATACGACACCCGCGGGTGTGAGATTGTGAGGGCAGGATATATGGATTTTGGTCTTTTGGCAAGAGAGGATACAAAAAACCCCGCAAGAAAACGGGGTGAGGATCAGCAGCAGTATTAGGTTGAGACGGGATAGAGGTGTTTGCGAAGTTGGATTAATTCCTTGGTGGCTTTTGCCAACTCGGGAAAGTCTAGGCGACCAAGCAGGGTAATGAGCTTGTCACTGTAGAAAAGAACATGGCCGCCATTGACACAGGCACGCTGTAAGTCACGGACCGTTCCAGCGATGTTGTCCGAGCAGTGAACTAAGGCGTGACGTTGGGTGGGAAAACGCGGCAGCTGGCCGCACCAAGGATACGGGCGCAGTTGAACACCCGAGTTGATCAAGTACTGACGCAAACATGGAGAATCCGCTAAAACGGAATCGAGCCGTTCATTGCCGACTAGAAAGACTTCGACTTCAAGACTCATGATTACCTCCGACGATGTCTGAAAAGTAAACAAAAACCGCGGGTTTGTCAACCCACGGCGAAACAAGCAGGCTTACTTCCGATAATAGCTGGCCGCGTCTTCCGGAGGCATGGAATTGATAATGAAGTCAGAAGCGGCTTCGACCCCGCCCCAGGTTCCCAGGCGAGGGACAAATGTTAAGTGCAACGGCTCATCAAAATCTTCCCGAGTTTCATGAAGGGCAAAATTATAGGAGTGCCCGAGACGAATAATTTTTTTGGACAGCTTTTTGAGAACCGCGGCCCAGGTTTTGAGTTCAAGATCGGAAAGCTCATTTAAGCGCCGATGGTCGTGGCGCGGAAACAGCCAAGCTTCATAAGCATAACGGGAGGCGTAAGGACAAAAGGCAATCAGATTATCATCTTGATAGATAACGCGCTTGGAGCGGGCTTCATTTTCTAACATCTCCTCGTAATAAGAGCTGTGATATTTGTGCTTGTACTCTTTCATGCGCTTGTGCCGCTCTTCCAGGGCCAGCGGAGTTTGACTGGTGGCGAAGATTTGGCTGTGCGAATGATGGATGGTGGCGCCGGCTTGCGGGCCCGCGTTTTTGAAAGTCAGGCAATAGTTGATTTTGGGATCGGCGAAGAGCTGATCGGATCGGTGAGCGAAGAATTTAAAAAGTTCGGCAATTTGGGCGGGCGTGAAATCATGAAATTGGCGCTCCGGATCAGGGGTTTCAATAATAATCTCTTGGTGGCCATAAGCTTTGGGTTGATTTTTAGCCACGGCTGGAAAAATATTTTTGACCGCGGCCAGACGCCAAGGATTCTCGCCCACGGTTTCAATTATTTCGTCTGTGGGCAAATTGGGCGGACAAAAAACACAGCGCTTTTTGGCGTGCTGTGGTACAAAACTCTGTTGATATTCATGCGGGCGCTGGGTGCGGCCCGGAGCAATCACGACCGAGACGTCGTGCAGATAATCGTAGCGAATTTCGTGTTGGCCTCCCTTCATACTTGGTCATTTTACCATTTGATCGAGGAAACGGTAAGCGCCACGGCCAAGGCATCGGCCGCGTCGTCGATGCGGGGCGCTGCTTTGAGATTGAGAATCTCCTTCACCATCCATTGGATAGCTTTTTTATCAGCCGTGCCGTCGCCGGTTAAAGACTTCTTGATTTGGGCGGGCGTGAATTCTACCACCGGGATATTATGCTTGGCACAAGTGAATAAAATCACGCCGCGCGCCTCGGCCACGCGCATGGCGGTTTTCGTGTTCTTGGCAAAATAGAGTTTTTCAATGCCGATGATGTGGGGGCGGCGCTGGTTGATAAGCGTATCCAAGTCTTGGCCGATCTGATGCAAACGCTGTTCAAACGCGGTTTCCGAGGAAGTGGAAATAATGCCGTAATCAATGGCTTTAGTCTGTCCGGGTGCGACTTCCAGATAACCAAAACCCAGGCGTCCGAAGCCTGGATCAATGCCGAGAATGATGCGGGTTTGGCTCATAGCTAGGCTTGATTGGTATAAAGCGAATCCACGTCGTCGTACTCGTCGAGAATTTCTAGAAACTGATCGAGTTGTTCTTTGACAGAATCATCAACCGCGACCGGATCTTTGGCCAAATATTCAATGGCGGCACCGTCAGGTTTGAGATCCATGGCTTCGACGGCTTCGGTCACTTTTTTCAGATCTTCGACAGCACAGATGATCTGCAAGATCCCATCATTATCTTTAATATCTTCGGCACCGGCGTCGATGACCGCCAAATCAAATTCATCCCGATTGGTCACGACTGACGGATTCAGAAAAGTAACCACGCCCTTCTTATCAAACATCCACATTACGGAGCCAACGCCGCCAATGGAACCGCCGTTTTTTGATGCCAGATATTTTAAGTCCGCAACCGTTCGGTTGCGGTTATCAGTTAAGCATTTAATCAAGATGGCGAGACCGCCCGGGGCGAAACCCTCGTAAATAACTTCTTCGATGATCGCTTCCCCGCCCTCGCCCGTGCCGCGCTTGATGGCTTTGTCGATATTGTCCTTGGGCATGTTGGCGCCCTTGGCCGCATCAATGGCCACGCGCAAGGCAAAATTAAAATTCGGGTCTCCCCCGCCTTGACGGGCCGCAACCGAGATGCCTTTGGCGAGCTTGGTGAAGGTTGAAGACCTTTTGGCGTCAGCCGCGCCTTTCTTTTTTTGGATATTGTGCCATTTGCTATGTCCGGACATATTAGCTCCAGCTTAGCGAAAATTCAGGAAAAATCAAGGAATACAAAACCACCCCCGCCGTTGACGGGGGTGGTTTGTTCATGACTTTATTCAGCTTCGGGTTCTTGAACAGCCTCGGCCGGAGCAGACTCTTCAGAAACAGCTTCCACAGCCGCTTCGGGAGTCGCCACTTCGACGGCCTCGGGTTCTTCAGTTTCATCTTCTTCCTCATCCTCAATTTCCGGGATATCCATGTAATCATCGCCGAAGCCGGTACCGGCTGGGATCAGGCGGCCGATGATCACGTTTTCCTTGAGACCGACCAGCTTATCAACCTTACCGGTGACGGCAGCATTGATCAGAACTTTGGCGGTTTCTTGGAAGGAAGCGGCGGACAACCAGGAGTCGGTGGAGAGGGAAACTTTGGAGATGCCCAGGAAGAGCGGATCAGCCGTGGCTGGTTTGCCTTTGACCGGATCGTTAGCATCCTGGAAAGTGGCTTCTTCAATAATTTCACCGGGCAGCAAATCCGTGTCACCGGGATCAGCCACGCGCACGCGGCTGAACATGGCGCGAATAATCATTTCGATATGCTTATTGTTCAACTTCTGACCTTGGCTGGCGTAGATGAACTGAATTTCCTTGGACAGATACTTTTGCACGGCATCTTTGCCTTTGTGCTTGAAGAGCATCTGCAGATCTAGGTTGCCATCGGTTAAGGCATCGCCGGCCAGAACCTCATTGCCGTCCTTCACATAAAGAGTGTAACCGGGCGGAATGATGTACTCGCGCACCTTATCGGCTTCGTAAACAACGGTCACTTGGGTGGACTTTGGCAATTTCACGACGCCGGTATAATCGGACAGGATTTTTTCGCCATCGGACTTTTCCGCGATTAAATCGCCGGCATTAACCTTGGCGCCGTCTTTGACATTAATTTTGGAGCCACGACCCAGGGCGTAAGTGAATTCTTCAATTCCGCGATAAGTGATTTTGGCAGTCTTTTGACCGGGCCGAGTATCGAGAATCTGCTTGCCAGTGCCGGCTTGAACGATTTCCCGCTGAGCCACTTCAATTGAGATCTTGCCGTCAACTTCAGCCATGATGGCTTTTTGCTTGGGGTTGCGGGCTTCGAATAATTCTTCCACGCGCGGCAAACCTTGCGTAATGTCTTTGCCAGCCACACCACCGGTGTGGAAGGTTCGCATGGTCAGCTGAGTGCCCGGCTCGCCGATTGATTGAGCGGCCATGATGCCGACGGCGGTACCGAGTTTAACCAGCTTGTTGAAAGCCAAGTCGTAGCCATAGCACTGCTGACAAACGCCGCGGCGCAGCTGGCAGGTCATCACGGAACGGACATGGGCTTCTTCCAGGTCTTTACCCGCGGCTTCGATTTCGCGGATATGCGTTTCGGTAATCAATTCGCCGGCTTTGACAATCGCTTTGCGGCCGCCGGGTTTAATGATGTCGGATAAAGCCACGCGGCCGAGAATTCGGATTAACAGCGGCTCGCCGATTTCGTCTGATTCTTGCTTGGTCAAAACCACACCCTTGTCATCGCCGCAATCCTCTTCATGCACTACGAGATCTTGGGCCACGTCCACCAAACGGCGAGTTAAGTAACCGGCGTTGGCGGTACGCAGCGCGGTGTCGGACAAACCTTTTCGAGTACCGTGGCTGGAGATAAAGAATTCCAGCACGTCGTAACCTTCTTTATAAGATGATTTGACCGGCAGCTCGATGATGTCGCCGGACGGGTTGGCCACCAAGCCTTTCATACCGATCATCTGAGTCATCTGGCCCCAGGAACCGCGAGCGCCGGATTCGATCATAGTGTAGGCCGGGTTGTCTTTGGGGATGGCTTTCTTGGCGGCTTCAGCAATGCGATCTTTAATTTCGCTCCAGACTTTGATAATGGATTCGTGCCGCTCACTTTGAGTCAGCAGGCCTTGAGCGAAGTAATCTTCAATCTCTTTCACTTTCAGGTCGCCTTCATCCATGAGCTCTTTTTTGCCGGGAACTTCCGGCAAGTTGCCCATGCCCCAGGAATAACCGGACTTGGTGGAATACTTAAAGCCCAAGTTTTTGAGGCGGTCGAGCAACTCGGCGGTTTGTTCGGAACCGTGCAACTCGATATTCAATTTCACTACGTTGGACAACTCTTTTTTGCCCATGACCTGGTTCATGAAAGGAATTTCAGCCGGAAACTCGGCATTGACCAGAAGGCGGCCCGGGGTGGTAATCGTAATTTCACCATTGGTCAAACGAACCTTGACCCAGTCGCGCAAGCCGAGCACACCAACTTGCTGAGCGTATAGAACGTCGGTTTCGTTGGCGAAAGTCCGCAGCTTATCCTCTTCGGGTTCGGTTAAAGCCATGGTCAAGTAATAGGAACCCCAGGCAATATCCTTACCCGGCGTGGCCACGGGCGCGCCATGGGCCGGCTTTAAGAGGTTGTTGGCCGAGAGCATCAGCTCGCCGGCTTCTAATTTGGCTTCATCAGTCAAAGGCACGTGCACGGCCATTTGGTCGCCGTCAAAGTCAGCGTTATAAGCATCACAGACCAAAGGATGAATTTGCAGAGCCTTACCCTCAATCAAGGTGGGACGGAAAGCCTGAATACCCAAACGGTGCAGGGTGGGAGCGCGGTTCAAGAGCACGTAAGCATCCTTGATGATCTCTTCCAAAATATCCCAAGTTTCGTGCCGGTCGCTTTCAATGAAGCGGTTGGCGGAGCGGATGTTGTGCACGTATTCGCGTTCAATCAACTTGGCAATTACGAAGGGTTTGAATAATTCCAAAGCCATTTTCTTGGGAATACCGCACTGGTCCAGGCGCAAATTCGGACCCACCACAATCACTGAGCGGCCAGAGTAGTCGATGCGCTTACCCAGCAAGTTTTGGCGGAAGCGTCCTTGCTTCCCCTTGAGCTGGTCAGCCAAAGACTTCAGCTGGCGTTTTTTGCCGGTGGCGGCAATCACGGTTTTGGAATGGCGAGCGCTGTTGTCGATTAAGGAATCAACCGCTTCCTGAAGCATGCGCTTTTCGTTGCGGCTAATCACTTCCGGCGCATTCAATTCATGCAAGCGCTTAAGGCGGTTATTGCGGTTGATCACGCGGCGATAGAGATCGTTCAAATCAGAAGTGGCAAAACGGCCGCCGTCGAGCGGAACCATGGGCCGCAAATCGGGCGGGATAACCGGCAGAGCGTCCAAGATCATCCAGGACGGCTGAATGCCGTTGAGGTGCAAGGACTTTAAGAGCTTGAGGCGGCGCAGGATGCGGTCGCGTTTGGCCGTGGAAGCATTTTCCAACTCTTCCTCCAAAAGCTTCATGGTTTCAGCCACGTTGATGCGGCCGAGCAATTCCTTGATGGCTTCGGCGCCGATGGAGGCTTCAAAAATATGGCCGTACTTCAAGGACCAGTCATGATAGGTGTTCTCGGAAATAATTCCCATGACTTTCATGTCTTTGAGCTCTTTGTCCACGGTTTCAAAATCCTCATCCAATTCCGTGTTTTTGTTGTCGCGAATCTCTTCGAGTTGCTGGGTTTCAGTTTTGATTTTCTTTTCATCACCGGCAAACTTTTGGGCCAAGCGGCCGACGTCGCGCTTGAACTCGCCTTCGATCATCTTTTTCTTGCTCTTATATTCTTGGCGAACTTGTTCCACGGTCTGATCCAAGGCTTCTTGGTTGATGTCGGTGATGATGAAGCTGGCAAAATAAATCACCTTTTCCAAGGTCTGGATGGACATGTCGAGAATGGCGCCGATTTTGCTGGGCACGCCGCGCAGGAACCAGATATGGGTGATGGGCGCGGCTAATTCGATGTGAGCCATGCGCTCGCGGCGCACAATGGAGTGAGTGACTTCCACGCCGCATTTGTCACAGATAATGCCTTTGTAGCGAATTTTCTTATATTTGCCGCAGTAACATTCCCAGTCTTTGGACGGTCCAAAGATCTCTTCGGCAAACAGGCCGCTTTTTTCCGGTTTTTGAGTGCGGTAATTAATGGTCTCGGGCTTCAAGACTTCACCATGGCTCCAGCCGCGAATGGTCTCGGGCGAGGCCAGACGCAAACGGATGGAATCAAAGTCCGCGATTTTCAAAGTATCTTGCTTTTGAAACATATTATTCCTTACCCCCTTTCCCGGCGGAGCCGGATCCGGCTTTGCCGGACTTCTCCCCGCTCAGTTCGATCACGCGACCGTTTTTGAGTAGTTCGACATCAAGGCAGAGGCCTTTGAGCTCACGAATGAGCACATTAAATGATTCAGGAATGTTGACTTTGCGAATTGGGTCGCCTTTGATGATGGCTTCGTACGCTTTGGAGCGACCGGGCACGTCGTCGGATTTAATGGTCAGGATTTCCTGCAAGGTGTGGGCGGCGCCGTAAGCTTCCAGAGCCCAAACTTCCATTTCTCCGAAACGCTGCCCGCCGAATTGCGCTTTACCACCCAACGGCTGCTGGGTGATTAAGGAATACGGACCAATCGAGCGCTGGTGGATTTTATCCTCAACCATGTGGGAGAGCTTCAAGACGTACATATAGCCCACGGTCACGGGATGGTTGAAAGCTTCACCGGTGCGGCCATCGTAAAGGGTGAGTTGACCGGATTCCGGAAAACCGGCCGCACGGAGCTGCTCGTGAATCGCTGACTCGGGCACACCGTTTAAGACCGGAGTTGAGACGTTGAAACCCAAAGCATTGGCGGCCAGCCCCAGGTGAACTTCGAGGATCTGTCCCAAGTTCATACGGGAGACCACACCCAGCGGAGTCAGAATGACATCGGCCGGGGTGCCGTCTTCCAAGAAAGGCATGTCTTCAATCGGCACGACTTTGGAAATCACACCCTTGTTACCGTGGCGGCCGGCGACTTTGTCGCCGACTTGGATTTTACGCAAGTCAGCCACGGAGACTTGAATTTGCTTGATCACACCCGGAGAAAGGCGATCGCCTTCTTCGCGGGAGAACACGGTAATATCAACAACCTTGCCATGTTCGCCATGTTCCAAGTAGAGAGATGAATCGCGCACGTCGCGGGCTTTTTCACCAAAAATGGCGCGCAGCAGCTTTTCTTCCGCGGACAGTTCAGTTTCGCCTTTGGGGGTGATTTTACCGACCAAGATATCGCCGGATTTCACTTCGGCACCGATGCGAATGACTCCTTCCATGTCCAAATTTTTGAGTTTTTCTTCAGACACGTTGGGGATGTCGGAAGTGACGACTTCCGGTCCGAGTTTGGTGTCGCGAACATCAATGGTGTAGTTCTCGATGTAGACGCTGGTGTAACGATCATCATGAACCAAACGTTCGCTGAAAATTACGGCGTCTTCATAGTTGTAACCGTCCCAAGCCATGAAAGCCACGAGCACGTTTTGGCCCAGGGCCAGTTCACCATGATCCACGGCCGAGGAATCGGCAATGATGTCGCCTTTTTTGACTTTTTGACCCAGATCAACGCTGGCTTGCTGGTTGATACAAGTAGATTGGTTGGAGCGCAGGAATTTTTTCAATTCGTAATCGTAAATATTGTCCTGATGGTCGGTCAGCTGAATGTGCCGGCCATCCACTTTGGTAATGGTACCGGCATGTTCGGCCACGATCACGTTGCCGGAATCTTTGGCGGCTCGCCCTTCCACGCCAGTCCCGACAATCGGCGCATCAGGCTTAACGGTCGGCACGGCCTGGCGTTGCATGTTGGTGCCCATGAGCGCGCGAGTCGCGTCATCATGCTCCAAGAACGGAATCAGCGAAGTGCCGATGGAAACGATTTGCTTGCTGGAGACGTCCATGTAGTCAATTTCGCTTTGGGCCACGGTTTTGGGTTCGCCGAATTTACGGCCGCCGATATCGGATTCGATAAAGTAGCCGTCGGCATCAACCGGCGTGGTGGCCGGCACGGTGACGGAGCGCTCTTCTTTAAAAGCGTTGATGTATTCGATTTCATCGGTGACGCGCGCTCGGGTTTGGCCGTCTTTTTCTTCCTTAACCACTTTGCGGTAAGGAGTTTCAATGAAGCCGTAATCGTTAATTTGCGCGTAGGAGGCCAAGTGGCCGATCAAACCGATGTTTGGTCCTTCAGGAGTGGCGATCGGACAGATGCGGCCATAGTGGGAGGGATGCACGTCGCGGACTTCGAAACCGGCGCGCTCACGAGAGAGGCCGCCCGGGCCCATGGCGGACAAACGGCGCTTGTGTTCCAGCTCGGCTAAGGGATTGGTTTGGTCCATGAACTGCGAAAGCTGGGAAGACATGAAAAACTCCCGAGCGGCGCCAATCACCGGACGGGCGTTAATCAACCGGCCCGGGGTTAAAGCATCGATATCCTGAGTGGACATGCGATCTTTGATAATGCGTTCCATGCGAGCGAGTCCCACGCGGAAGCGGCCTTGGATTAATTCACCCACGGCGCGCACGCGGCGGTTGCCTAAGTGGTCAACATCGTCGGGTTCGCCTTGATTGATGTTGAGATTGATGATTTCACGGATGATGTCAACTAAATCTTCTTTGCTGATGATGCGATTTTCTTCTTTGACCACCATGTCTTCGGAAATATCTTTGTTGAAACGCAAATTGAACTTATAGCGGCCAACCTTGCCCAAATCATAACGATCAAAATTGAAGAACATGGAGTGAATCAAACCTTTGGCGTTATCGGCCGTGGCCCGATCGCCGGGTCGGATGCGCTTATAAACTTCAATTAAGCCGTCATCTTCATTCTTAGCCGCATCTTTGTTGATGGTGGACTCGATGTACCGATTAGTCGGGTGGGTATCGATATCTTTAAACAGATCAAGAATTTCCTCATCGGTTTGAACGCCAAAAGCGCGCAAGAGCGAAGTGACAGCGACTTTGCGCTTGCGGTCAATTTTGACCCAGATGACGTTTTTGGGGTCGGTTTCAAATTCTAACCACGCCCCGCGGTTGGGAATAATCTTGGCCCCGTAATAACGGCGGCCGCGATAAATATCCGCGGTAAAAAAAGCGCCGGCGGAACGAACCAGCTGGGAAACAACCACGCGCTCGACACCGTTGATGATAAAGGTGCCGCGGGAAGTCATGATCGGCAGGTCACCTAAATAAATTTCCTGCTCTTTGACGGTTTTGTTGCGCTTGTTAATTAGGCGGGTCTTCACGCGCAGCGGCGCTTCGAAGGTGACATTTTTGGCGCGTGAGGTCTTTTCATCGAACTTGGGATCGTCGAGATAATAATCGTCGAAATAAAGTTCGAGATCACGGCCGATAAAATCTTTAACCGGAGAAATCTCCGAAAAGAGTTCCCGAATGCCTTCATCGAAGAACCAGTTGTAGGAATGGCGCTGGACTTCGGTCAGATCCGGGAGTTCCATGGCATCGGCGACAGCGCTGAAAGTTTTGCGCTCGCGCGTGGCCACGGGGGTACGACGGTAATTCATACTCGTTTGATGGATCTTTGGCGACCAGAAACAAAAAACCTCATCCTGACTAGGGATGAAGATTAATTATTCATTTGTGAGATGGTCGAGGCCAGAGAACAATCTAATTAATGACTTAGACGTTCGCTTACCTGGTAGACCATTCTGCCACAAACGAGGTATGCACTTGTGAGGGGAGTCTAACACCCTATATATAAGGTGTCAAGAGACTGCCGGCTAATAAAAACACCCGTTCTAGGGCTGCAAAGTGAAGTCACGATTTACGAAGAGTCAAACCGCTATGAACCAGCGGGAGGAGAGAGATTTTCCCACCCGAAGGCGGGAGTCCGCTGACCACATCGATTCGACGGAATCGTACCCCACTTCGCAGCCGCAGAAAGGGTGTTTAGTATTCGAAGCTTAGTTGTTTTTTTGGTTTTTGTCAAGATAATAACCTTGCTTCTGCGAAGAAAAATTTTCTCGGCAGGAGAAAGGGCCCGAGCAAGCTCGGGCCAAGAGAAGAAAGGAAAGAGGGATTACTGGATGTCGTCGTTCTGAGACTTAAGGAAGTCTCGGAAGGCTTCCAACTGACCCAAGAAGTCCGGATCCTGATGAGTCCAGGAGAAGATTTGCTGATCCGCGATTTCGGCCGCGGACTGGTCGCTGGGATCCTCGACTTCCAGCCAGGGCGAGGGCGCGGACAGCCAGTTGGGATAACTGGGCTGAAAGTCCTCGAAGACTTCGTCCACTTCCCGAGGCTCAGCCGAGGAATCAGGCAGGTAGGAATCCTGATAAGCCTCGACCGGACCAGCCACTTGAGCCAGACCCAGGGGAGTCTCGGGGATGACCTGACCGGTCAGGGCGTATGCGCGGTTGATGCGCTGGATCAGTGACCGGTACTGGTCCAAGCGCTTGGTGACTTCGGGATTGGCCCGAGCCACCACCTTGAACTGGCTGGAACCGTCTTCGGCCTGCGCGTAGAAAGAGGTTTGACCGGGACCGGGCTTGGGCAGAATCCCCTTCTCGTCGCGTTCCTGTTCCCAGCGCCGGATCTGGTCAGCCAGATCATTCAAAACCGGCTTCGTTCGCGGAGGCTCGGAACGCTTGGGCGCACGAAGCGCGGGCGCGGGCCGAGAAGCGGCAGCCAGTCGAACCGGGCGCGGCTTGGGCTGGACGGCCGGAGCAGGTTTGACCTGAACCGGCGGCGAATCGTTGACGGCAACCAGGTTCACGGGCAGCACGATCAGACTGGGCACTGACGGCTTGGCGAACCGAGGCAGCGGTCTTTCGACCGGCTGACGACCAAGCTCACTCAAGACCTTGGCCAGAGGCTCAGCGGCCGGACGGCCGTTTTTCTGATGGCACAGATGGCACAAGGCCTTGGCCTTGGCCTCGTCCGCGGAACGGACCGGGCCGACGACCACTAGCATGGGCAGCACCAGCTGCCGGTCCTTGGGGAGAAACACCCCATGATCATCGGTCAGCTGAGCAAACTTCTGGTTTGACGGCCATTCTTGACCGCATTGGACGCAACGGACAAACTCTTTATCTCTCATGCGCCACCTCCTGCGTGGGTTGGGGGTCAAAGCCGGAATAAAAGGAACAGACTCTTTTCCGGCGGTCACTTCCCTATTTGGATAGAGAAGGAAACGTTGGAAAACGTCATAATTTTACTCTCGGAAACTGGCTTTGTCGAGAATCAAAAAACCCCTAATGGAGTGCGAGAAAACCCGTTCAGTGACCTGGGCAAGCCCTGGTATGAATGGTTTCAACACACATCACGAAGTGAAAGATTGAGCCGGAGCCCAGACTTTACTCGGATATGCACTGATAATCAGTTCCTCTGGCAAGTGACAGATGAACGGATTAAGTTTTCTCGTCCTCCAACAAGGGTTTTAAGGAAAAAAATAAGAAAGCGTCTTGAATGCACTTTCTCTTTCCCCGTATTAGATTGTTCCTCCTCGGAAGCCTGATTCCCCGCATACCACAACCGGGTTGTGGTATGGGACAATAGCTTTCTCCTGGTTGTTGATCTCACTTGAATCTTCGAGAAAAGACTCAAGTGGGATCCCGAGCACAGGCTTGTGCTCGGGTGAGTGTGGAAGGTGCTAGGCGGCCAGGCGGCGGGGGTGGCGCAGGTACTGGCGGCCGCGGTAGTCGCGCTCGGCGCCGCGGCGCCCGCAGAACAGCCCCTCGCACCAGTAGTCCGGGGCGCGGTATGGCTCGCGCGCGGCCGAGGCGACCGGCCCGTTGTTGGGGGCGCGGCGCAGCTCGGGCTGCGGTGGCTCGGAGCCCGGGCGGGGGCCCAGGCGTGGGAAGTCCGGATCTCCGCGACGGAGTGCATTGATGGCCATGAAACCTCCTTAGTTGATGGCCGTACTGTTGGTAAAAAGTAAAACCCATATCTGTTGGAGAGAGGGATTTTGGCTAAAACAGCCGCAAAATCTTCAACAAATATGGGTTTTTCTTTAATTCCGCGACTCTCTCCAGAAACACGGAATTCGCAATTGGATTGTCAAACAAGAACTAATAGTAGCATAAAAATGCGATTTTGTCAACCCGGTACCACAATGCATTGTGGTACCGGGTCAACCCTTTGACCAGAACAGGATTATCCCCTATTTATCCCTTTTTGTAGCGAAAAATTCGTGCTAAAATGGTCGTACTATGGCAAAAAGGAAAAAACGCAGAAAGCATAAGGACTATTACGAAGAAGAAGATCAATCACGCGGGTTTGAAATGAACCCGGAAACGAAACGAGGGATCATTATTGTCACGGTCTTTGCTTTGGCCGCGCTCATGTTCCTGTCATTTTTCGGCATTGCCGGCAGTTTAGGAAATTGGATTGAAACCGGACTCTCAACTTTACTGGGTTGGGATCGATTCTTATTGCCGATTGTTTTATTAGTGATTGGCGCCACTCGCATATTTCCGGATCGCGGGCAATTATCCGTTTGGAATTACCTGGGCTTTATTTTGTTTTTCTTATCTTTCAACGGCTTGTTGAATCTATTGCTCTTGCATGTTGATGATCCGGTGACCAATGATTTGAAAATGGCCGGCGGCTGGCTGGGCGAAGTCTTGGCCATGAGCTTGCCACCGGTGATCGGCTTCTGGGGCGCGTTCGTGGTAATTGCCTCATTCCTTTTGGTGGGCATCCTGCTGGTCTTTAATACTTCGCTGAGGAATTTACTGGCCGCGCACCAACATTTCACGGGCTGGCTGGGCGTGCTGTTGCATTTGGGACGACGGAAAAAGAATGAAGAGGAAGAAGAATGGGAAGATACGGAAGAAGAGGAAGAAGAGGAGGAGGAAGAGGAAACTGAACCAGAAGAGGTAGAGGAAGAACCGATTAAAAAAGTTGTAAAAGTGCCGAGTGCGGAGATCCCGGAAGAAGAGGAAGTGTTGACGACTCGACGCCAGCGCAAAGTGACTATCCCGCTTGATTTGTTGGATTATCGTTCCAGCAAAGGCAAGGCCGGGGATCTGGAAAAGAATAAAGAAATTATCCACGAAACTTTTCATCAGTTTGGGATTGAAGTGGAAATGGGCTCAACGCAAGTCGGACCCACGGTTTCCCAATATACTCTGCGCCCGGCTCAAGGCATTAAGCTGTCGCGCATTTTGGGACTGCAAAACGATTTGGCTTTGGCCTTGGCCGCGCATCCGATCCGGATTGAAGCGCCGATTCCGGGCAAGTCTTTGGTGGGCATTGAAATTCCCAACCAATCCGCGGCGATCGTATCTTTGAGGGAAATGCTTGAGAGCAAAGAATTCAAAAAACGCAAGAATAATTTGTGCGCGCCTTTGGGACAAGATGTGTCCGGTTCCCCATTAATTATGCAGATCGATAAAATGCCGCACGTGCTGGTGGCGGGCGCGACCGGATCCGGGAAAAGCGTTTGTTTGAATACCATCATCGCCACCTTGCTTTACAGCAACGGGCCGGATGCTTTGAAACTTATTTTGGTGGATCCCAAGCGAGTGGAAATGAAAATGTATGAAGGCATTCCTCATTTGCTGGTGCCGCCGATTACCAAAACTGAAGATACGGTCAACGCGCTCAAATGGACGGTGCGAGAAATGGATCGGCGTTTGGATGTCTTGGCAAAGTTCGGCGCCAAAGATATCAACTCATACAATGAACGCTGCGAGGAAAAAATGCCGAAGATCGTGGTGATTATCGATGAACTAGCCGACTTAATGACCTCAAGCGGACGAGAAGTGGAAGCAACCATCACCCGCATTTCGCAAATGGCTCGAGCCGTGGGCATCCATTTAATTTTAGCCACCCAACGGCCCAGCGTAGATGTCATTACCGGCGTGATTAAAGCAAACATTCCGGCGCGCTTGGCGTTTGCCGTGGCTTCGCAGACTGATTCACGCACGATTCTTGATTGTGCGGGCGCGGAAAAACTGCTCGGCCGCGGCGACATGCTGTTTTCGTGCGCGGAGCTGTCCAAGCCCAAACGGATTCAAGGCGCATTTTTGAGCGAGAAAGAAATTGAGCGGGTGGTTGATTTCTTAAAACACGAAGGCGATTTGCCGGATTACAATTATGCGATCACGGAAACGGAAAGAACCGGTACGATTTTAGACGGTCCGGATGATGACGGCGATCCTTTGTTGGAAGACGCAATTCAGGTGATTCTGCAATCAGGCAAAGCTTCGACTTCCTTCTTGCAGCGGCGCATGAAAATCGGTTACGCACGCGCGGCCAGAATCATCGATCTGCTGGAAGACCGGGGGATCGTCGGTCCGGGCGATGGGGCGAAACCGCGCGAGGTTTTAATCGATGAGTGGCCGCCGGCGGGCAATCGAACCAATGATATCCCTACGGCTCAAGTTGAATTAGATGAAGCCGCGGAGGATTGGGAGGATGAAGATGAGAGCGAGGATGAAACAGATGATGACAACGAAGAAGAAACTGGGGGGGAGGAGGAAGAAGAGCAAGAAGAGGAAATCGAGGAAGAGGAGGATGAGGAGGATGAAGAAGAACGATAATTATGGGATTTACAATTAGAGAATTCAGCCACGGCGAAACCGTGGGCGAGAAGTTGCTGGCCATGCGCCGGGAAGCAAAATTAACTTTGCGCGAAGCGGCCCAACTGACGAAAATCCGCAAAAGTTATATCAAAGCCTTTGAAGAAAACGCTTATGGCGATTTGCCGGAAACATTGTATGCGCGCAATTTCTTGAAAGCTTACGTCCATCTCTTGGGCGGGGACGAGGATTACTTTGTGGACGGTTCGAAAAAGAACGGGGAACTTGCGACTTTACTCAAGCCATGCGCCTGCCTAGGCGTCGGACTCGGCCCTGGGAATTTCTGGTGGCCAGCCGTTTTATGAAAATGGCTTTGCTGTTAATTCTGGCCCTGGCTGTGGTCGCTTACTTAGGCTCGCAATTGCGCACGATCACGGCGCCGCCGCAATTAACGGTTTTTGAACCAACGGACGGATACGTCACCAGTGAGGCAACCTTGCCGGTACGCGGCCAAGTGGAAAAAGACGCGGCCGTCAAAGTTGATGAAGTGGAGGTAATTCTTAACAAAGACAATACCTTTGAAACCGAGGTGATCCTGCAGCGCGGGGTGAATATCATCACAATTACTGGGGCCAAACGCTATTCGCGCGAGGCCACGATTTACCGGCGAGTGATACTGGAGCAGAATTAAGCAATAGAGTAAGATGGAATAATTAGGGGGAACTCCCCTTTTTTATTTACGAACAAAACTAGCTTTGATAAGCTGGGAAAGATCCCGGATATTAAACCTTAAATACTTATCACTATGGCAAAACATGTGACTGAAGACGTGCAAGAGAGCGAGCGATCAAAAGCGGCCATGCAGGCCATCTCCCAAATTAGACAGCGCTTCGGCGAAGGTTCGATCATGCGCCTGGGCGAGGCCAAAACCATGGAAGTGGAAGCGGTCAGCACCGGCTGCCTGTCTTTGGATTTGGCTTTGGGCGTGGGCGGAGTGCCGCGCGGCCGGATCATCGAAATTTACGGACCGGAATCATCCGGTAAAACGACTTTGGCCCAGCACGTGATCGCGGAACTGCAAAAAACTGGCGGCGTGGCGGCTTTCATTGATGCCGAGCACGCCCTGGATCCGGAATACGCGGAAAAAATCGGCGTGAAGATTGATGAACTCTTCATCTCCCAGCCGGACACGGGCGAACAGGCTTTGGAAATTTGTGAAACGCTGGTGCGGTCTAATGCGGTGGACGTAATCGTGATCGACTCGGTGGCGGCTCTAACTCCGAAAGCGGAAATTGAAGGCGATATGGGCGCCAGCCATATGGGCTTGCAGGCCAGACTGATGAGCCAGGCTTTGCGCAAGCTGGCCGCGATTGTCAGCAAATCAAAATGCACGGTGATTTTCATCAATCAAATCCGCATGAAAATCGGGGTGATGTTCGGCAATCCGGAAACCACGCCCGGCGGCAATGCTTTGAAGTTTTATTCTTCGGTGCGAATCGAGATCCGCCGCAGCGCGCAGATTAAACAAGGGGAAAGAATCGTGGGTAATCGCACAAAAGTCAAGATCGTAAAAAACAAGGTCGCTCCCCCATTTCGAACCTGCGAATTCGACATTATGTATAATGAGGGCATCTCGATTTCCGGCGACTTGCTGGACTTGGGCGTACCTTATGGCGTGATCACAAAAAGCGGCAACAGCTACAGCGTGGGGGAAGAAAAACTGGGACTGGGCCGGGAGACAGCCAAACAATATTTGCGGGATAATCCCAAGCTCATGAAAGCGATTCGCAAGGAAATTATCAAAAAAATCGAAGCCGGCGAGACGGTACAAGAATCATAATTATCTATTTTATGGAGGGCAGAAAATCAAATCAAGAATTCAAGGGCAAGCCGATCGAGTAAGTCGAATTCTCAGATGAGAAATTGAACAACAAAAGAGCTCCGACAAGCGGAGCTCTTTTTATTTACAACTTCATTCGAAGCTGATTACATGGCGGCTTCTTCAACAGGAGCCTCTTCGGGAGCAACTTCCTCGGCCGGAGCCTCAGGAGCAGCTTCCTCAGCAGGAGCGTCGGTTGCTGGCTCATCGGCCGGCATTGTGGTGTTCATTTCGTCGTCTAACATAAAACACAATGGATACGAATTATGACAGCAGTATAACTGATTTTTCCAAAATTGTCAAGGCACGAGAACGAGAATGGCTAAGGTTAGCACTGGAGACTAGTTGGAAATGTTGATGAAGTAAGTAATTTGTTTAATCGGAGCCCCCTCCCAAGGACGCAGATAAGAAAAAATTATTTCAGCTTGACCAACTTCTTTTGCTTGCAGGGTGAAAATCTCCTCACCGCCGGCGCCAACCATTTCCGCGCCCTTTGCTTCATAATCTTTTCCGGCCAAACTGACCAGCTCGCTATCGATAGTTGCTTCCCAGCTATACCCGGTGGTGGGATTGGAATCCAAAACGATAGTGAATTCTTCGCCAACTTTGACGGATAAGGCTCGATTATCAGAACAATCTTTGATCATTTCCGAGGGAAAACCATAGCCTTCAACCAATTCGCAAGAAATTGCTCCATTGCCGTCGAAAACCAATACCCATTCCCCATCGACTTTGGCGGCCAAAAAGATGCCACCGGTGCCTTGTCCCGATGAAGCATTGGGATCGCTAGAGGCGGCATCCAAGATCCGAACCGAACCACGGACATGATTAACCCCCTCCTGTTCAATCAGGATGGCAACCGCGGACTTTTTGGTTTGATATTTGTCCGCAAACAACTGTTGCATGGCCTGCTCGGTACTGATGACTGGGGCAATCGCGAAGTTAGCATGAGCGCAGGCGAGCCCATAGGCAGTTGGCAAACCAGCGACAAGCAAACCAGACTGATCAAGGGGTGAATTAACCGCCAGAGTGCAGATCTGGTCATCTTTTTGGTAGCCAGTCAAACTGGCGGCCGGACCCGCGGCCACGTTCAATTTATCGATGACAAAATCGTGGCCTAGAAGGTATTGCCGCACAGCGCTTTCAACTTCTGAATCAGCGGATTGGAACGCCAAAATCTGGCCGGAAAAAGTCATGGCGCGGATTTCATCATCAACCTGGACATTCCAAGAAACCTCCGCGTCAGCCAGCGGCTCGGCCAGTCCGAATTCAGCTTGAACATCAGAAAAAAGCTGGGCCAGCGGGTCAATGGGTAAGACCTCATCGGCCGGACGCGGCGAGCGGTAGAGCCAAAAGCCAATGCCGGCGATAATGACGGTAATTAGAGATAAACCAATGATTGTTTGCTTGGACATACAAGCTATTTGTTAACTCTTTCTGAGTAGGCACCGGTGTCGGTGTTAATAATAATTTCGTCGCCTTGATTAATAAAAATGGGCACGCGCACCTGCAAGCCATTATCGCATTCCGCGTTTTTCTGCACGTTGCCGGAAGCGGTATCGCCCTTGACCGCGGGCTCGGTGTGAGTGATGGTATATTGAATTTTCATAGGAATGGTGACGGTTAAAGGCAGGTCGCCGTGCATGGCCACCGCCACTTCTAAACCTTCTTTCAGGTATTTGACATCATCGCCAATATCTTCGCCGCTGATGGAAATTTGTTCGTAAGACTGATTATCCATGAAGGTATAAAGGCTGCCGTCGGTGTAGAGATACTGCATCTTTTTGTTTTGCACGTCCTCAAAATCTAAAGACTCGGCGGCTTTGAAATTGGTTTCATTAACCTTGCCGGTCTTGAGATTCTTCATTCTGGTGCGGACAAAAGATCCGCCTTTGCCCGGGCTGACGCGCTGAAAATCAATCACCACATTAAGCTCGTTATTAAGGCGGATGACGGTGCCTTTTTTGATGTCGTTGGGAGAAGACATAAGGTAGTAGAAAGGTTGAAAGTAGAAAGTGTATTCACTTTCTGCAGCGAGCAAGCGAGCGATATTACTTTCTTCCTAAGAATTAAATATATTATTTGCAGGGAAAAGCAAAACTTCTTGAATGGAGGCGCGGCCGGCCACCAGCATGTGCAATCGGTCGACTCCCAAAGCATTGCCGTAAGTGGGATTCTTAATTGATGGTAGCAACCGGAGCAACTCTTCGTCAATCGGAAACACGGTTTTTCCTGCCTGTTTTCTGGCCACGGCTTCTTCGGCAAAGCGGCGGCGCTGTTCTTGAGCATCAGTCAACTCGGTAAAGCCGTTGCAGAGTTCCAAACCATTAAGATATAGCTCGAAACGCTCACCGTAAAGGCCATCTGGGGTTAAGCGCGAAAGCGCGGCTTGATGAATGGGATAATCGTGGACAAAGACCGGATCCCAGCCAAGTTGAGGCTCAATTTTTTCCAGGAATAGCCGGTAGAAGAGATCGCTTTCGGTGTCAGAAGGATCGGTATGAATCTGAGCTTGGTCGCAGGCCATTTTCAGATCTGCGATTTTGGCTTGATCCAAATTCAAAGCAAACTTTTCCAGAAATAAATCGCGAACCGGCCGGCGTTTGAAGTTCGGGAAAGTTCGATGGAAGGACCGGCCCACGGCTTTGACCAATTCCTCGGTCTCGGTCATGCAAGTTTGATAATCCGCGCCTTGCGCATACCACTCAAGCAGGGTGAATTCCGGATTATGCCGTCCGCCCAGCTCTTCCTGATTGCGGAAGACCTTGGTCAGAGTAAAAATCTTCTCCAGCCCCTGCCCTAATAATTTCTTCATGGCGTATTCGGGGCTGGTGATTAAGCCGGCGGGATGGCGCGTACCGTTTGGTTCGACGACTTCGGTCTCCAAAGGCGATAAGTTTGGCTCCATGCCCGGACTCTTAACCACCAGCGGTGTTTCCACCTCAACAAAACCCCGAGTGCGAAAAAATGTTCGGATCGTGTCATTGATTAATTGTCGCTCCACGGCAATGGTCGGAATGGACATAAACACAAAAGGCGGGACTGGCCCGCCTTTGGTTGGCAATAATTATTTCTGAACAAAAGGCAACAGGGCCATAATGCGAGCGCGCTTGATGGAATTGCTCAAGATGCGCTGGTGAGTCAGACAAACGCCGGAGCGCTTGCGCGAGACGATCTTGGCAAAAGAAGAAATGAAGCGGCGCAATAAGTTCACATCCTTATAATCAATTTCTTTGATGTTGTTCAGACAGAAATAGCACTGTCTTTTCTTGTTGATAACTGGTTTTTGCATATGGGTTTAAAATGGGATGTCTTCAACTTTAATTTCATCATCCGGACTGGCTGACGGTTCGTCAACCGGAGCGGGCGGAGCGGCAAAACCTGAGTCATGAGATGGGCCGGAGCCGGCGCGATCTAAAATGATCATGTTTTCCGTGACAATTTCCGTGCGATAGCGGCGCACGCCGTCTTGGCCTTCCCAATCGCGGGTTTGCAAACGGCCTTCAATATAGACTTTGCGGCCTTTGGCCAAGTATTGGCCGCAGATTTCAGCCAATTTTCCCCAAGCCACGCAATTGTGAAATTCCACCTGTTCTTGTTTGTTGCCGTCGGTGCCGGTCCAAGAACGATTAGTGGCCACGCCGAAGGAGGCGACGGACTGGCCGCCCGGCGTTTGGCGGACTTCAGGGTCGCGAGTTAAGTTGCCGATGATGGTAGCACGGTTAAGACAATACATAATTCAAGGTTAAAGTGATTTGGACATGTCATCCTCCAGCAGTTCATCAAGTTTCTTATCCAATTCTTCAACTGATAAGTTACTCTCTTCTTTAACCATGGGCGGAGGCGGAGCCAACGGTTTGGGTTTGGCTGAATGAGTATAAGTCGGAGCCGAGGCCGGGGCCGAAGACTCGCGCTTAACCTCATCGGCCAGGGGCGGAACGTATGAACTGATCTCGTACTTGCGATCAGCCGCGCCCTTGGGAGCGACAATGATCTGGTGGCGCAATATTTCATGACTCATGCGCAACTCGCTGTCGAGGGTGGAAACGTCATGCGACTCAAGATCAAAGTGAACTAAAATATAGGTGCCGTGACGCACCTTATTAATGGGGTAGGCAAGTTTGATCTTACCCAGATTCTCGTGTCGGGTGATTTGGGCGTTGATTTTCTCAACCCAACCCACCACGGTTTGGCGGATGCCTTCAATTTCGGCATCCGTATATTGCGCGGGGACAATATAAAGGAGTTCGTATTTCTTCATAGTTTCTGGTCCGGCAGAGCCGGACGGCCAAAAGGCCACGGACAGATTATGATTTAGTGCGGTTATACTAGCTTTTTCTGTTAAATTAGTCAAGAAATGCCGGTTCAAGGAGAAAAATCAAAAACAGTCCGACTGTTCGGACTGTTTTTGTCTAAAATTACTGGACTAACAACCAAAGATCGTCAACCAACATTAGATAATATGTGGCTGTTTGGCTGTTGTTGCTCAAGGTGACAGCCACTACGTTGTTGAACTGGTTATTGAACCGCGAAGTCCACTGCTGGTGGGTAGTGAGGGTCGCAACATAAAGCTCTTGATCACCGATATCTTCGAGGTTAAAAATTGGTTGATAGTGCTCCACGAACCGATCGCGGGTGATCTGGGATTGAGTGGCTTGGGCCACTTGGTCATATATTTCTGAATACCGGCCGCGGGCTTCCAAATCAACTATTTTAGTCAGAGTATTAAACAAGTTAATATCGAAATAGATTTTCACGGGGAAAGCTTTGGCGGTTTTTTGATTGTTGACGCTGAACTCTTCCAAACCTTTGACAATCGGACGCAATAAATTGGGGTGAGTTAAGCGCACGCCGTTTTCCAGCGGAATGTCCGTGAAACTATACCAGCCGCCTTCATCGGTGCGGATCTGGGTGGTGCCGGCGACCACGTCCACGCCGGGTACGCCTTGTTCTTCAAACGGGCTAACCAGCGAACCGGACACGGAAACAATGGTGGTGGCAATGGCGGGCGCGGCCGGCTGACGGTCAAAAACGCCGGCTTGAAAATTTAGTACCAAGCCGAAAATCAAAGCCAGAACAATCGCGATGGCCGCGACAATGGTGGCATTGCGCATATACCAGTGCTGTTTTTTATACTTCTCTTCCAAACTGCAGGTTTTTGTTTGCATTTCTTGAAGGCGAGCCTCATGGCGCTTGCGCTTGGTGATTTCCTTATCGATCTTATCGCCCAAACGAACCATGTTGGCGCCCAGGGCAATAATGATCAACAAGAGCAGGAAGATCGCATAGGCAAAGGCGGGGGGCAAAAGCGGCTGTCCGCCGTCCAATTGCCAGCGCTGGGTCAAGGAACTGGCCAGACGGCTGGCCGCCACTACTTCACCAATCAAGATCATGGCGTGATCTTGATGGCCTTGATTATCGTAAGCCGTGATCTGATATAAGCCGGGCTTGAGTTGATTCAAGAGATCCAACTGCCAGTTGCCGTCGGCGTCCGTGCGCACGCTGGATTCGCTTTCGAAATCGCCGGCTTGGTCGGCGACCAAAATCGTAATAGTTGAGTTGGGCGAGCCTTGGCCGATAATGCTGGTCAAATCGGTTTTAACTCGCTGGATGGAGATAATCTTAACCAGACCAGTGTTGCCATCAGGGGTCTGATCGGCGGGTTCTGAAGGTTCTGCCGGCTCCGTGGGTTGAGCGGGCTGGGCTGGAAGCGCCGGACAAACCGGACATTGCTCGCCCACGCTGCACTCCGCACAAACCGGACAAACGGTTCCCGGTCCCAAATCAAGATCGGTTAAGGGACACGGGATTTCAATGGAGGCAAAGCGCGGAGCCATCAAAACCTCGTAGCCGAAATAATCATCGCCCTGCATGCCGCTGACGGGCCGGAAATAATAGAGCCGACCAGTGGTTAAACCATCGATCACTACGGCGTGATAGAGCGAGTCAGTGGGATATTCCATGGTGAAATACTGATACCCGTAGCTGGGGGCATATAACAATTCGTCATGGGAGTAGAAATCATAAAGCACCAGACTGGAACCCGGATAATTGGTGTTCCAGGAAACCAAGACCGAATCCTCATCGATTTGAATGACGCTGATGGTGGATTGATTGATTTCCGGATAAACCGTGCCGCCGCCATAATTGCCGCCGCCGCCCGTGCAAGCCGGACAAGGACCGGTGGCGTTGGGATCTTCCACGGCCAGAGCGTAAACATAACGCTCCATGATGTTGCCGTCCGTATCTTTGGCATAAATGAGAACGGGCACGGCTTCGCCGACCGTGAAATCGGTTTCCGGATCCAGGGTGAAAGTATAATCGCCGGCCGAACCGGAGACGGTGGTGGTGTCACCCAAATAATTGCCGCCGTTGAAATCAAGGCTGTCGGCAAAAGTAATGCGCGTGCCGTTAGTGGTGACGGAGCCGGCTCCGCCCCCGTCGGTGTAATAAACGCCGTTGACGTAAATCACGACATTGCTCAAATCCACGCCGCTGCCGTCGTCTTTAATATGAAAATTGAGGCTGGCGTCTTCGGAAATCAAAGTGTCGTCAGCGGGGGAAACTTGATCCACGTAGGGGGCCGAGGTGTCGGCCGTAGTGAAAGTCCAGGTGTCAGTGATCATGACGTTGCTGGCCAAGTCTTCGCAATCGTAGGCGCTGACCGTGACGGTTTCGTTTTGGGCAAAATCCGTGCCCGGATTGATCACGAATTGGTAGCCATAATCAACGGCCGTAGTGGTCACGCCCGCGTCGCCTGGCTGATAAGTGGTGAGAGTGAAAGACGGCGAAGAAACATTAAAACGGCAAGTGGAGGCATCCACGCCCGTGCCGGAGATGGAACCGGGGTAGGTTTTTTTGTCATGCACTACAATTGTAATGTTGGTGGAAATACTGTTGCCGGATGAACCGCGAGTCGGGGTTTCGGCCACCACGCGCGGGGGAACAGTGTCGGCTTCGGTGGTGAAGCTCCAGGATTTGGGGTTCATGGTGTTGGGGCCGTTGGCGTCCCCGAGCTGGTTTTGAGCGGACGAGGCCAAGTCTTGGAAACCGCTGACATCAACCACGTAGGTGGTATTGTATTCAAAATTGCGGCTATCGCCGGGAATACCCGAGGGCGGAGGCGGATTGACGGTCACGCCGCAATAGTTCGTGCCCCAGATCCCGGAACAGGAGAAAGAGTCGTAGGCCGCGTAGCTGGACGCGCCGCCGCCATCGTCAAAAGTCAGGACGCCGGGCGGTTCGGCCGTGTTGACGCCCGTGCCCACGCCAGTGTTATCGCCTTCGCCATTTAAAGTATCGCGCAAATCGTAAGTATAGTTGGTTTCCACGGACACGCCGGTGGCGGTGTCGCCGGGACTTGGGTTTTCCGCAAACGGCTTGATGGTATCGGCCCAAAGATGCAATTGAAAATCTTCTTCATCATCCAGCAAATCCGAACCGCCCAAAGCGATGTTGGATTCAGTGGTGTTGCCGATGGTGCCCACGTTGATATCTAAAATTTCCGGCGTGGCCGTGTTGTAGCCCGCGGCATTGGGCGCGTCCACAGTCCAATTGACCCAGCCGAAATTGCCCGTGCCGCTCGAGACTCCGCTAGTGCGGAAGCCGGTTAAATAAACCCGGCCGCCCACGATGGTCTGGCCGGAGTAACTGGGATAATAAGTGCCGTCGATTAGATTGCTGGCCGTGAGCTTGGCGGTGTTGTAATCAATCCAAATATTGGCCGCGTCCGTGCCCCCGGCTTTAATGCGCATGGCCGTGGTAAAGGTTTGGCCCACGTAGTAGTAATTAAAATTCGCGGGCAGGCCGGTGCCGCCGTCGCCGGTGTTATCGCTGCCGGTAAAAGGGCTGGCGTTTAATTCAAAAGTCTCATTGCCCACGGGCGCGGCCGCCAAAGCCGGCAGGGCTAAAAAGCCTGCCAGAGTAAGGGTGAGAAGAATTGTGTAAAGCCTCCTGTTCATAAGGGTTTAAAGTCGAAAGTCGAAAGTGGGTTGATTATTGGAGAAGCGTCCCCCCTCCTTACCAAGGAGGGGCTGGGGGTGGTTGCCTTATGATGTAAATTTTTAGGTCGTCAGTGGCTGTCTGTTCAGAGTCAGTCGCAAAAACCGGAATGGCAACCCCCCTTTGTCCCCCCTTAGGAAGGGGGGAGACAGGCTTGTACCCCCCTCCTTCCCAAGGAGGGGTTGGGGGTGGTTGCCACTAGTGATCATTGAGGTGTTGCCTGATAGTATCAATTACCCCCTCAATACTATCTCTGATGTCAGTATTATTAAATCTGATTATTTTTATTTGATTTTGCTCAATTTGTTGTGTTCGTATCTTGTCATGTTGTATTCCTGATTCTTCAAAATGACTATCTCCATCAAGTTCAATTACCAGTTTTGCTTCAGGGCAATAGAAATCTGCAATATAATCACCTATTCCATGTTGTCGCCGAAACTTGAACCCGTTGAGTTTTTTATTGCTTATTTCTTTCCATAATATTTTTTCTGGCTCTGTTGGCTCGTTGCGTAGTTTCTTTCGGAATTCTTTTTGCTTCCTTAGATTAAAAATCTTCATATGCTGGCAACCCCCCTTTGTCCCCCCTTGGGAAGGGGGGAGACGAATTTGCGTCCCCCCTCCTTACCAAGGAGGGGCTGGGGGTGGTTGCCTTGAGTTTCTTATTTCTTATTTGTTTCGACTTTCGATTTTCTGATTTCGAATTTCTTTAGTTATCTCCCACCCCGTCGAGATTCCCAATCATCCAGCTTAGGTCCACGGAGTTGACCACGATGTCTTGATTGAGGTTGGCGCGAATAGCATTGCCAGTGACATCATCGTCATCGATATTCACCAGCAAGGTTGAGATGTCCACGGAGTTGACCACGTCATCGCCCAAAGTGGCCGGATCCGTGCCCGCATCATTCACATCCCCGGTTAAGAGCACTTGATCGCCGCGCGGGGCCGAGTTATCAGGCTGGGAAAAGTTTAAAACATTATTGCCCGCGACCAGGACGATGTCATTCAAAACGCGGGTTAAGTGCTGCTGGCCTTTGAGGCCGATATCATAGGTGCCGGGAGTAAGGCCGGTTAAAGGGATGGCGGGCGCGGCATACACGCCGGCCACATCCGTGGTGGCTAAATCAACTTGAGTGAAGAGCACCACGTCGTCCGCGTCATTGGCCGTGCGCACGGTTAAATAGAAAGTGGTATCCGAGTTGGTTTGATCCGCGCCCACGCGGCCTTGCGGGCGCACGGAATCGATGGTTACGGTCATGGCCGGGCCAAGCACGCGCGCGGTAATGCTCACATCTTCGGCGAAAGCCTGCTGATAAATAAAGATAGCTCCAATGAAAATAGTGGCGCATACTCCAATACCCGCCAGTATCTCATGACTCAATGCAATCTTTGGCTTTTTTTTTGCCATAAGGAACAGGATTATTATACCAAATTTGTGGTAGCTTGTGCAGATTTTTTACCCACACCTTAGTGTGAGGAGCTAAGGGAGCGAGAAGAGCTAAACTGACAATGCGGGAGCTAATCAATAACCAAGAAATTATCTGGATTTTATAAATAGCTCCTCTAGCTCCTGCTTCGTCAGGTTGGCTCTTGTATCGTAAGACTCCTTCCCTTGACAAAACCGTGATTTTCTAGTATTTTAATGGGCTCGGTTTTATACTGAGAGCAGTACCTTAACAAACCAACACTGAGGTGAGTGATGAGATATATAGGCTTCATAATCCCCTTTCTTTTCATGGCTTGTACGCCAGAACATGCAAGTGAGCCGGATGCCAAGCGGATCGTTTCCGCGGACGCGAATACGGACGGCGGCGTCTTGGATGCGGTGGCGAATCCGGATGCTGATCGATCAGATCGTGCCGGATTCGATACGGCAATGACGGATACGCCTTTCGCTGATCACCAGAATCAAGATACGGGTTTGGTTGATGGCATGGCGAATGATACGCTCGCGAGCGACCACAATGAGACTAATGATTCGGGTGGCACCGGTACGGATGCGAACAGTTCGGACACGGCCGCGAATCCTGATGCGGGCAATCCTTGCGAAGGCGTGGGCTTGGCCTCCGGCCACATTGATTTGAATTTCGAGTCGCCGGCCGACGGGCAAATTGTTGTCAGTGAGCAATTCGTAACCTATGAAGTGCTCGTCCGGACAATGAATGAAGCCTTCCGATTCTGCCATTTGGAATTTGAGCTCTGCTCGACCGGACAGACGGACTCAAGCGGCAATTGCACGGCTCCGGCTGATGAGCAGGCGCGCTACGCCTTGATGCTGACCGAACTGCGACTCGCCTACACCGATGCGGACAACCAGCCGGCGGAAGCAGTCGCCAGTCTCGTGGACAATCGCGCGGTTTTCGACGGGTTGAATCTGTTGGTGGCCAAGAACGGCCAACAACTCGTCACTCTAACCGGCAAGACCGGCAGTTTGGCGGATGGCCTGCAAAGCGGCGACATTCTCAAGCTGAATGCCGTGCTGAGTCGCGATCGGTTCAAGGCTGTGGGCCAAGATTCGGGCGGTAATGCAGATGTGCCAGTCGTGGCGCTCTACAATCCGTCGGCACCGGAAATGATCTTTCGAGGAACGAAACCAATTTTCATAAACGACTCTCCGTGGCATTACGAGAGTTTCTTCCATGGCTGGAATACCGTGGTGGAATTTCGGATCAAAGCGAATGAACAATCGGAGATACGGATGAATGGTTGGCTCATAAGTGTCATCACAAATAGCCAATCGACAGGTTTTGACCTATGTCCAAATCTTGGTCAAGGCAATCGATGGCGATTACTATACAATAGTCAGTCGATCACCGATGATGATGACTGGCTATTCTTAGCAGGGACATCCAATAGCACAGAGCCCTGCGCAGAAAATCCGCAATGGATAGTCCGATATGTCTATCTTGATTTCAATCGTGTCCTGCTGCATCCAGCTTTGCTTGTTCCAGCTGGCCAGGAAATCGCCTTGGAATTACAGGTTGACATGACTGGGACGGCTCTAAATGACTCGATTGATATAATGATGATGAGCCAGACACAAACAAACGCATCACCAATTTTTGGAGCATATTCTGCCCAAGATTGGTCTGACGGCTTGGTTGATCACATCGACGGGTCATACATCGAAGGGTTGCCTTTATTTGGCTCCCTGCGTATGACCGAATAATCTCGACTTCCTCTCCCAGCCCCGCGTTCGCGCGGGGCTTTTTTATTACAACGGAAAAACCCGGCACAGGATGTGCCGGGCAAGACCGAGATATATGATTGCGCATGACTCTCTCACTGCCAGAGGCGTTTGGGAGAATCATTAAATTGTGGGGGTGAAGAGGTTGCTGACTGAAACTGACTGACTGACTGACTGACTGACTGACTGACTGACTGACTGAGGTATTTTACAAAGAACGATGATAATCCTGGCAATGCTCGCGGTGGCTCAGCCCACATGCTGCCTTCGCAAGTTCATGGCCAATTGGATCAGGTTGGGCCCGAATTTTTGGTCTGATGAACGGTCCTCGCTGGTTCACCCGACCACTGAGGCTCTGATGCTGCATCAGAGCCCGGATCGTCGGGCGAGAGAAGTGATGTAGACCCCCTCCCGACCTCCCCCTTCGTAAGGGGGAGGAGGACGCGCCGTGTCCTTTTGGACTCCCCCTCCTTACCAAGGAGGGGGCTGGGGGGAGGTCTGTTTTTTTGATTGTTAAACGGCTGGTTCCTCGACTGGCGGATCTTCGACGACTAAGGGATCGACGACTGGTTCCTCAACCGGAGGTTCGACTACGGGTGGTTCCTCGACTGGGGGTTCGACCACCGGAGGTTCGACGACCGGCGGCTCTTCAACCGGAGGCTCTTCAACCGGAGGCTCTTCCACCACCGGCGGTTCCTCCACGGGTGGTTCCTCGACAGGTGGTTCTTCCACAACTTCTTCTTCCACGGGTTCAAAGTCCTTGCGGTAGGCCGTGACCATCCAGTCGAAAGTGATGTCGGAATCGTTGCCGCCGATTTGCTGGACCGTGAAGCCGTTGTGGTCCTTCGCCACCACATAGAGGTTGGCCGGGCCGTTGGCGGTCACGACCACGCGCACCGGGGCCGTAGTGGAAGTAATGTCATTGAACTCCGGAGAAACATCTTCAAAGGTGATAGTGGCGCTGCCGTCGGTGATTTCACCGGTGCCGTCCAAAGTAATCTTGTTTTCCATGTTGGCCACAACCGGGGTCTCGATCTTTTCGCCTTGGAAAGATTCAGTGACCAAATTGATAGTGCCCGCGGTCTTCAGCGTTCCGTCAGCGGCTAGGCTCCAGGTGCCGCCAATGCCTTCCAGCAAACCGATGGACTTAATGGCATTGCTATGCAGGTAGATGTTGCCTTCCATGTTGAGCGAAGTCAGGTTGGAGGAGAGATTGGAAGCAAGGTTATCTTGACCCGCATCCGGCACCGAACCGTCACCGGCGTAATAAGAGGTGTTAACAAATACGATGATTTCATTGTCTTGTCCGGCCGCGCCTGAATATGGCTCTAAGGCGTAACCAACAACTAATCCGGCTTGGGTGGCTTTCATACCGGTACCAGCCGTTGAAGATGAAGTGATGGGATCGCCGACTTCGATTGAGCCGTTTTCCAGATTAACTTTGGCGGGTACGCGGCCGGCTAAAGCGATCGGATAAGTATTGGCTTCCTTGTTGCCGGCTAAGAAACCGGGCTTGGTGGAAACGATACCGGCTAACTTAGTATCGTAAGCCGTGGTTGATTGGCGAACATGTTCGTTTTGGGAAGCGAAGACCACGATTTCACCGGCTTTCAACTCTTGAGTGGACGGGAACATTTCCGCAAAGTCATAGGAACCCGTACCCCAACCGGAGGCATTGGTGCGCATATAATCATCCGTGGCCCCGCCGTAATAGATGTAAGCGTCGGTTTGGGTGATGCCGATGGCCGAAGGATAAAGCTTGCCCGCGATGGCCAAGTCGCCGCTATTGGTCACCATGGCCACTTGCGTGCCGGCCGTATTCTTAATCGAGAGCGCGTAGTTGTCAGAATCAGTGACATCGGTCACCAAAGTCATTTCAACCACATCGGCGGTGGCGGTAGAGGTATTCCAGCCGGAGCCACGGAAAGTTAATCCGTAGGAATCTTGGCCCGGTTCAACTTCAGTGGCTTCGACCGGAGCGTCGGCCAAATAATTACCGTTTTCATCCAATTTTAGGGAGAGATTGTTTAATTCCTGAATAGCATTGATGATGACAAAGTCCATGCCATCACCACTATAGCCATAGAAGGAAGTCGTGGATTCATCTTCTGGATTATATTTCGCATCGAAGGTGTTGATGGCATACGGCATGATACTAACGAGCTCTTGAGCAATAATACCAATACCTCGCACACCGGCGGTTAATCCACCGTGACCATTCAATTCATAAGAAACGGGACGGATTTGAGTGAGAACATCAAGTCCGTCAGTGAAATCTTGAACATTGGTTTTTAGACGTTCATCGGATGGGTTTGACCAAGTGGTTCCAGTTGCTTTATAGGCAATTGAGCCAGAAAGTTGAAGTTGGGCCGTCGGGGTCATGCCGATGCCAAGATAACCAGCGCTAGTAAAACGGGCTGTTTCCGTACCCCCAAAAGCAAATTTAATCGGATCGCTTGCGGAGTTGTATGAGTTTATTGTCAGTCCGGCAGCGTAATTGGCCTGGATGTAATGATTGGTATCACCGATATAGGCAGTCGCTTGGTTGCTTGACCAATCAAGGATCAATTCGCCCAATACATCAAGATTGAAATCAGGTGTCGTGTCCCCTATACCAACTCTATTGGCGAAATAGTTGTAGCCACTGTTAGAATATATTCCATAATTGTAAAGTGAGCCACCTGCATTAGCGAACACGCCATAGGTGGTACCAAAAACTACATTACCCCCAAATGCTTCAGCACGAAGACCGGTTGTAAATTGAGTACTCACGGTAGAATAATTATTGTCAGCAGAAACGAATAAACCATACATGTTTTGAACTGGATCTGAAGTCGTGCTAGCTGTATTAATATTCAACCCATACATGTTAGTAACTCCAGAACCACCAGAGACATCAGCAGTAATGTTTTGACCTACAACCGTACCGATTGATCCGGTGTGATTTAAGTCAACAATTAAACCGTAATCATCATTTCCGGTGATATGAAGTAGGGCGGTTGGATCAGCGGTTCCAATACCGACTGCATTTGCTCCATTGTCGACATGGAGCATGTTAGTTACAGAACCACTGCTGACATTAAAATCATAAGCTTGAGCAGTGTTAAAAGTCGCGCCACGAAGTGTCGAAAGACTCCCATTTATCGTTAGAGCATCGGTGCCAAAATCGCCGTAGATAAGAGGCGTAGTGGTACTGCTATTATCGATATAGAGTTTATCAATAGTGTTTGAATTTGCAGTTGCTCCTGCATTGGCGCCAATAAATACGTTGTCATGACCAGTAGTGACGCCGGTACCAGCTGCCCCGCCAGCGCCCCGGCCGATAAAGGTATTGTTATAACCGGTGGTCAAGCTGTAACCGGCACCAAAGCCAAGCAGAGCGTTGTCATGACCGGAAGAAATTACAACACCGGCTTGATATCCCAAGGCAGTATTATAATAACCACTACTGCCGGCGGGTAAGCCCAGGCCAGCTTGATAACCAACAAATGTATTTCCATTACCACTGGTTGTTAGATAGCCGCCGGCTTGTGAACCGATGAGAGTATTGTAACTAGTACTGGCGCCAGAAATACCGATCCCGGCTTCTGAACCGAGGATAGTGTTATAGGTGCCAGAAATGTTGTAATGGCCAGCATCATAACCAAGCATGGTGTTGTGAGTTCCCGAGGTTAACGAGACACCAGCCTGATAACCAACCAAGGTATCATAGCCGCCAGTAAGCGCGGCGCCAGCACTGACACCGCCGATAAAGTTATAGGCACTGGGACCGTAAGAGATAAAATCATTGCCGTTAATCTTATAAGCATAAGCGGCATCAATATTTACATCACCCGCATCAATATCTAACTTATGCAAGGGAGCATTGGTACCGATTCCGACACGACTAGTTGAAGCATCAGCAAAAATTAGGAAATCTGAAGCAACGGAACCAACTTGGAAGTCATTGTCTCCGTTGGTGTTATTGAACTGGGCTGAACCGCGAACATCTAAAGTTGCGGAAGGACTGAATGCAGCGGTGTCACCGACCCCTAATGCATTATTAATATTGACATAACCGGCACTGAAATCACCGTAAATCAACGGATAGGTATCGGAAGCATTGTCAATGTAAAGTTTGTTGCTGTTGAGAGTATCGTTATAACCGGCATAGTAACCTAGAAAAATGTTTCCACTGCCGGTATTTTGATACCCGGCATTGCGGCCGATTGCAACATTGCTCGTACCGGTTGAGTTGAGATAACCGGCATAACTACCCAAATATGTATTCGAGTGACCAGTGTTTAAAGTCGCGCCGGCTTGATTTCCAATTAAAGTATTCCAATCGCCGGATCCTGCACCGGTATAACCTAAGTAGGTTGAAGAATTGTTAACACCAACCACACGGGTACCGCCGATTTTATATGCTTTTGTGCTGGCGACATCAATATCCCCAGCAACATCAAGCCTGTCATCGGGTGCTAATACGCCGATTCCAACATTGCCGCCCGCGAAAACTGCGGCATAATTATTTACCGCACCTGATGGAGCGGTTACATAGATACCGTAATTATTCGTGGTACCGGCTCCGGTAAAACTTCCGGTGCTATTGATGTATAGGCCATATTTATCGGCATTTACCGCAGCATTGGTCGAAGCATTATCGATGTAGACACCGTAAGATTGACCATTCCAGGCGCCGACCTCATTTGTTATCTTGGCTCCATATTGGGTAAGAGAGGTGTTGGTACCTGTGTAATAAGCAAGATTTTGCACATGAATACCATAGGTTGATGCGATAGAGGCGCCGGTACTCATGGTTCCGGACACAATGCTTTCGATACCTGATGCCAATACATTTCCGGAAGACCCGACATCAGAAACGGCATGGACACCGGTATTATAATATTTACCCCGCCGAGCAACAGCATCTAACCCGTAGGCGTAAGAAAAACTGGTATCTTGGTCGCCGGTCGCATCGAAATAGCCGCCAATGGTTTTTATGGTACCGGTAGTAGTATGAGTCGCATTATCCGCTGCAGTGACAAAAACTCCGTATAAAGTATCACTTGCGGTGCCGCTGATAATCCCGGTCTGCGAAGAAGTAAATTCACCGGCGCTAGAGGCATTGCCGGTCGTAGACGAATCAGTATTTACAACATCCAGCATATGTCCCGGAATAGTTGTACCGATTCCAACATATCCGGAAGTATTAATAACCATCCGATTGGTATTGTTTGTTTCAAAAATCAACGGATAATTGTCGTTAGTTCCTAAAATGGCATTGGCAGTAAAAGAATTCCCGTTTTGAACAAAAGCATTGCTACCCGCGGTAAGCGAATATTCCGTGCCGCCGTCAGTTAGGAAATAGGGCAGGCTATCAGTGCTCTTCACATAAAACTTGCCGTAGCCGGAGGTGAGGGAGGGGGCGGTGGTTTCGGCCAAAGACAAGCGGCCGTTAGTGGTTAAAATTTCATTTGTCGCGGTGGTACCAATACCAACATTATAATCGCCCGATTGGCCAAGCAAAATTTTATATCCGCTGCCGGTCGTAACATTGAGGGCTTTTGTTCCTGTAGCTCCATTATTGATAACAAAACTATCATCTGCTTCGGAAATTTCGAAATAGTAGGTCTGGTCATTACCGAAAGTAACATTGGGGAGACTTGAACCATTGGGTCGGAATTCCAAATCATTATTGGTCGTATTATACGACACGACAGTTTGATCGGTAGCGGAAGTCCCGATACTGAGACTACCCGGCCCCAGGAAGAGATCGGCCCACCGCAAAGATGTGGAACCGAGTGCATAGGTATCATTGGCATTCGGCCCGACATTGCCGGCAACTTGCAAGGCAAAACTTGACGGAGTGGCTGTACCAATACCCACATTGCCGCCGGTGAAAATGCCTGCGTAATTATTGTCCGCGCCCGTATCGACATTTACATACAAACCGTAGTTATTCGTGGTATTGGCGCCGCCGGTAAAGGAGCCGGTGGAATCAACCCGCAGGCCGTATTTGGTAGCGGCGGCGGTCGTGTTGGTGGCGATATTTTCAAGCTTCAAACCATAGCTGTTGGTTAAGCGAGAGTCGCCGCCGTTCGCTATGAGCGCGCCGGCTTTGGTACCGGAGGCGGCATTGGTCGCGGCTTTGTTGTTGGTGATATTCAAACCGTAACTGTTGCCGTTCCAGGTGCCGGACATGGATCCATAGTAACCATAATTGGTCGGGTTGGCACTGGTTCCGCTGTAACTTCCGGAGTCACTCAAATATAAACCGGTCGCGGAACCGGAAGTCGAAGCGATGGGGTGAGTGCCAGATACACCGACGGCCGTTGAAACATTGGTTGAATTTGCCACACCCAATGCAAGATCACTGGTCAAAGCATAATTTAGAACGCCACCGGAAGCTTTTGCATATAAACCGTAGAAAATTTTGCCCGTGCTGCTGGTGGTTCCAAGAGCTTCAAAATAGCCACCGTAATCATAACTTATTGGCGCGGTATGAGTACCGGAATCAGTGACTTTGACATAGTTGCCGTAATTGGAATCAGTGCCCGAAGCATTATTGCCGGTTTGATTGTATTCGATATGTGAGCCGTAGGCGGTGGCGCCAACGGTGGACGAATCAGTCTTCAAGACATGAAGCGTCGAATCAGGCGAAGTGGTGCCGATGCCCACATTGCCGCCGGCGAAAATTGCTCCATAATTAGTATCCGCGCCAGTGGGCTCAGCTACATAGAGACCGTAGTTGGTGGTGGTGGCGCCAGTTGTGCCGGCAAAATCACTGGTCGAAGAAATATATGCTCCATACTTTTCCGAAGTGCCGGTGGTGGCATCACTGGTATTGGCGTTGTTGATATAGGCGCCATAACTCTTGGAATACCAGTTGCCGGTCAAATCACTCTTCAAACCGATTTTAGCCGGCACGGTTGAAGAACCGGTGTAAACCGAGGTATTGCCCGCATACACGCTGGCGAAATCGCCCTGGGACGCTGTACTAAGGAGAGTTCCATAAACACCGCCTTGAACGCCGTAATAAGTGGCGCCGGGATTGGCTACACTTTCACCCAAATATCCTTGTCCCAAAACGCCGATAGTCACATCCCCGTCTGTGGCTGAACCAAGAAGGCCGTAGGTTAGATTGCCGCCGGATGGAGCTCCGGATTGATTGCCGTCAGCGCTGAAGTAGCCACCATAGTTGATGGAGTTACCGCCGGTATGGGCTCCGGTATCAACAACCGAAGTATAAGTGCCATAGTTGTTATAAGTACCGGAGGCTATGGCGCCGGTGCTGTTTAGGCGATGGTAGTCCAGATATTTAGTTGCGGTCGGAGTGGCGTTTGTTTCCAATACATACAATTTTGCCGTGGGTGAGGCGCTGCCGATGCCGACATTGCCGGCGGCGTCGATGACAAATGGGGTGGTATCAGCATCGCCGGTTTCGTCATTTACCCGGAAAGAAGCGCCAGCGCCAAGATTGGTGATCATGGCCGCAGTACCGGTGTTTAAGGCGCCGGTGGATGAAACTTTGAACAAGGTGCCGGTATTGGCTGCGTTATTGCCAGATAGTGAAATATTGGCGAGCGTGCCGGTAAAAGCCGAGGCGGTGGAAGTTAAACTCAAACCGGTTCCACTGGTAAGTGAATTGTCTAGCAAGTTCATGCCGGTTGTGGTCGTACCGGTAAAGGTTTGAGTGAAAGTACCGGCACCGGAGGCCATGGCGAAACTATCCCCGCCGGCCAAGGTTAAAACATTGGCGGCCGAACGATAGAGTTCAGTGTCCGTACCAAATCCAATACCACCGGCCGCGGTAGTCCCAGCGGTCAATTGCAACAAATGGGTAGCGGTGGCAACACCCAGTCCTAAGCGATTATTGGTGTCGTCCCAGAAGAAATTAGCATTATCTTGGGAATAGACGCCCGAAGTGCCGGCGAAGACGACCG
>JAHJAM010000041.1 GCA_018814025.1 Patescibacteria group bacterium
AATGGTTACGACGGTGGCGGATGTCTTGAGCTGCAATTCTTCCGGAGATTGTTCCGCATTTATCAGGATGAGGCCGTCCAGTTTTAAGCCGTCGAGTACCGGTACCGAGTCCATCAGGTGATAATCCTGGACAATCAAGTAGCCCGGATTCAGCACCTCCTCGCGTGTACGAATTTTTTTGTCATCGATTCTCACGAAAGCCATGACAGGGGCGCCGATTCGTTCGGCTCCGAACGAAGGAAAGGCCTGAGCATATTTTCCACTCTTGAACGCGGCAATGGAAAGCAGTTCAGCGGCGACAACATTTCCCTGGCCTCCGCGACCATGAATTCTGATTTCAATCATAGGTTTCACCTTCGGATAACATGTTGTTTGGATGTGTTAAGAGTTGTTGTAGACTTAACTTGCTTTTTAAATGAATGCCGCCGGGCAGCCGTAGTGCTATAAACGGCCTGTTTTTTAGAAAATGCATAAAGGAATAGTAAAACACCTTTTCCCACAATAAAAGATTATTTTAGATTGTCAACAAATTTCAAGCCCAGTGAAATATCCCGATCGGCTTTTTGTTTTTCAAAAAGGGCTGTTTTGCGTATGATTCTTAAAACCGTTAAGCTTGGATACAGGTTTTCAATAATGCAGCAATCATGCCAAAAAGCAATAAAACATATTTTCGTTAAATAACAAAATGATATCAAGCAAAAACTGTTTGCTTGATTGTGCGCTGACCGTTGGAAAATGGGACGAAAAAGTCCCACATGCAGTCGTTGAACAAAATTACGTTTTGAAAATACAAAACATATCGCTTATGGGTATCCATGTCCTGATTTGGGAATAATATGTCCCGTCACGAGAAAAGTCTTTATTTTGCAGCGGACATAAACCCGGCTGTTATAAATTCCCGGTTCATGCGGGCGATATTGGCAATGGATATCTCTTTGGGACATTCGGCTTCGCACTCCCTTTCGTTGGTACAGTTGCCGAAAAAAAGAGCATCCATTTTTCTGACCATGGCCAGCGCCCGCCGGGCCGCTTCAGGTCTTCCATGGGGCAGCAGCGCCAGTTGAGAGATCTTGGCGCCGACAAAAAGCATGGCGGCTGCATTGGGGCAGGCGGCGACGCAGGCCCCGCAGCCGATACATGCGGCGGCATCCATGGCTTTTTCGGCGATGTCCTGGGGTACGGGAATGGTGTTGGCTTCCGGGGCCGCGCCGGTGTTGACGGAAATGTACCCGCCGGCCTGAATGATTTTATCAAAGGCGCTGCGATCGACCACCAGATCTTTGATGACCTTAAACGCCCGCGAGCGCCAGGGTTCAATCACGATGGTATCGCCGTCTGAAAAATGCCGCATGTGAAGCTGACACAGGGTGGTTCCCTTTTCAGGGCCGTGGGCGCGGCCGTTGACCACGGTACCGCACATCCCGCAGATGCCTTCCCGGCAGTCATGGTCAAAAGCAATCGGATCTTTGCCGTTCAGGGTCAATTGCTCGTTGACCACATCGAGCATTTCCAGAAAGGACATGTCGCTTGAGATATTGCCGGCATGATGGGTTTCAAAGGCGCCCTTAACATCCGAGTTTTTTTGACGCCAGACTTTTAGAGTTAAATTGATAGATTTGGTCACTTGTAACTCCTCTGGGTTAATTTGACGTTTTCAAAAACAAGCGGTTCCTTGTGAAAATCCGGTTCCTTGCCGTCACCGGTATATTCCCATACGGCCGCATGGCAGAAGTTTTCGTCATCACGTTTGGCCTCATTCTCTGGAGTCTGATGGGCTTCATTGAAATGTCCGCCGCAGGATTCCTGCCGGGCCAGGGCATCGATGAGCAGCACTTCTGCAAATTCAAGAAAATCCGCCACCCGTCCGGCGCGCTCCAGGCTCTGATTGAAATCCTTGCCGGATCCGGGAACAACAACATTTTGCCAGAATTCCGCTTTCAGTTCCTGAACCATGGTTCGCGCTTTGGCCAAGCCTTCGTTGTTTCTCGACATGCCGCAGTAGTCCCACAGAATGTGTCCCAAATGTCTGTGAAAATCATCCACCGTGCGCTTCCCATTGACAGCCAGCAGCTTCTCAATGACGGCCTGAAGCGTCTGGGTGGCTTCTGTAAACGCCGGATGGCTTGTATTGATTTCCGCAAGTTGGGTTCCGGCCAAATAGCCGCCGATGGTGTATGGAACCACAAAATATCCGTCGGCCAGCCCCTGCATCAGGGCGCTGGCGCCCAGGCGGTTGGCGCCGTGATCCGAAAAGTTGGCTTCGCCCAGGACAAAAAGTCCCGGGATCGTACTCATCAGGTTGTAATCGACCCACAGTCCTCCCATGGCGTAATGGACTGCCGGATAGATCATCATGGGGGTTTCGTAAGGATTTTCGGCGGTAATTTTGGCATACATCTGAAAAAGATTGCCGTATTTTTGTTCGATCACATGTTTGCCGTAGCGTTTGATGGCGTCTGAAAAATCAAGATAAACCGCCAGGCGCGTCTCTCCCACGCCTTTACCTTGGTCACACATGGCTTTGGCATTGCGCGAGGCCACATCCCGGGGAACCAGGTTGCCGAAACTCGGGTATTTGTTTTCAAGGTAATAATCCCTTTCAGCTTCAGGGATCTGGCTGGGCGGACGCGGGTCTCCGGCACTTTTGGGAACCCAGACGCGGCCGTCATTGCGCAAGCTTTCGCTCATCAGGGTGAGTTTGGATTGATAGTCACCGTGTACCGGAATACAG
>JAHJAM010000059.1 GCA_018814025.1 Patescibacteria group bacterium
ATAAAGGATTATGGAACTCCTAACATCTCAAATGATTTCTTTGAGAATAAGTTTTCTAAAATGCCTTCTGCAGCAGCATTACAGCATTTTAGGATGGGTAATAATGTTGACAATTTAATTGGAAAAATAGTTAATCAGTTTTTACCTGATGAAAGAAAAAATAAAATAGAAGAAGAAAAAAAACGAATCAAAGAAATAACTAATCCAGATGTGTTGTTGGGTGTGCTTGAACAAGACATTGATACAGCAAATAATGGGTTATTGATTAAAAAAATGCTTGAATATGATGACTTCATAATCCCGAAATTGATAGCAAAATTAGAAAACAATACGGACGACTTTTTTGTGGAATTTAGCATTAGATTAATTAGAGAATCTAAAAATGATTTTTATTCTGAGCTTGTTCTTAATACTTTGCCTTCAATAAAACATGCATATACATTATCTACTGTTTGTTTATTGCTTGGTTTTATTGGAAAGAAAGAAGCCTTAAAACCTGTATGGAATATTTACAATTTTTTTAAAGATAAATATCCTAATGAAACTTTTGATCAGGGTCCGTTATTTGCATTGTTTGAATTTAAAAATAGGGGGTTGTTTTGAGAACAAGAAGTTTTAACAGTGAGCGTTTTTCCAAAATTGGGTGATATAAATGAAAGACAATGAAGATTCAATATGGCAGGATGGGTTTTTTGCTGAGAGCGTAAGTCCTGAAGAAATGAAAGAAAAACAAAAAACCATTCATATGGGGCATGATGAAGATATAAATTATAACTGCAAGAAATGCAATAAAAAGATTTCAGCGCATAACAAGGACTGGCATGCTCATATGTGTGATGAATGCTTTAATCAAGAGCATTTTAATGAAGAAGGCAACATACAAGAAATAGATAAAGAGATGAAACAAGAACTGGAAAGTTTTAATCCGAAAGAGCATTCAATAGCTGAATTGCTTGAGGAAAACGGCACAGGGCTAGTAGCAATAAATGACAACAATATGGAAGCTGTTTTACCTATATTAATGGCAGTTGAAGAAACAATATGCCAATATTTTGCAGAGAACACTTCTCTAAAGGATTCAGATGTAATTGAATCACTTAAAAGAATCAGGGATACCTTCACTTCAGAATCTAAATTCGATGGGTTAAAGGGTAAAATTGTAGACAAGCTTAAATTAGTCTTATTTCTTAATAATTATGATATAAATGATGTGTCATTGTCCATCTCTAAAGTGATTAAGTCTGTCAAAACACACAGATCAATTGGAGGCAGCAGAGGCTACTTAAATTTTATTTCAGATTTTTTCAATCAAATGTGAATAAATCTAAGAATGGGTTAAAATATGCAAAAGAAAACAAAAGCAGATGTGGTTTTTGATGAGGTTTATGATTTATTAACTGGAGAAAATATTGATGAAGAAAGGTCAAAAAAAGTAGCAAATGAATTAATTAAATATTTAAGAAAAGAGAAAAACAGGCTTAATTCCAAAGATTTAGGTAAATTCTTTGAGAAATTATTAGCAAAAAACTCAATTGATGGTGATGAAGTGGGAGAGATAATGGAGCACTTTTCTATGATGGGCAAGATGTGTATTGATGGCTACAATAAATGTTTTTCAGATTTAGATAGCGATGGAACTTTAATTTCTTTGTCAAACAAAGAAATAGATGAAGACATCAAGGATGATGAAGAGGAATTTTCTGAGCAAGAAATGAAGATATTTACTTTACTAAATGAAGCAAGGCACCATAGAAATGTAAGCTGCAATGACAAAAAAGCGATTAAGATTTGCGATGAAATCCTAGAGATAGATGAAAATAACAGAGATGAAATGCTTATTAAAGCTGGAGCATTGGGTTTTATTGGGAAGAATAAATATTCGTTGAATTTAATTAACTTGATTATAGATAAGTGGCCAAATCAGTGGGAGGCGTATTATTTGCTTGGACTTCATCTTTTCAATAAAAATGAAAGAAAAGCAATGCAGGCATTTAAGAAATCTTTAGAGTTTGAGGAGCGTTTTGATAATTTAGTATCTGTAGCACAGTTAGCTTACTTCATGGGAAAGCACAACTATCAGGAATATCTTGATAAAGCAGAAAAATTAGATTCTCAAAGATTCAAGAATTTTATGAAAACATGCTGGACTTATGATTTAAATTAAAAAGTTAGTCACGAACACTCCAATGGCGCAAACAAAATTATTCATGTTTAGAGAAGATACACCAGAATACGGCAAGGATGAATATGTTACTCATAAATATATCAAAGAAAAAACCATTCTTTCTAAACAGTTCCAGACAGATATTGCGAAAAGTGCAACCTCTGTAAATACTGTTGTTATCTTACCTACAGGACTTGGAAAAACAATTATTGCGTTTTTGGTTATTGCTGAAATCCTGCCAAAGAAAATTTTGTTTCTTGCACCTACGAAGCCATTAGTTATGCAGCATTATGAAAGTTGTAAGAAGTTTCTCAAATTTGGTGAAAGTAAAATGGTCATGCTTTCTGGGAGTGTTTCTCCTAAAAAAAGAAAGATACTGTTTCAAGAAGCAACTATCATAATATCAACCCCTCAGACAATAAAAAATGATCTAGAGAACAATCTTTACACATTAGATAAATTCGGTCTTGTGATATTTGATGAGATGCATAAAGCTGTTGAGAATTATGCTTATGTCGAAATTGCTAAAAGATTTAAGGGATTGATTCTAGCTTTGACTGCTTCTCCAGGTTCAAGAAAAAAGAAGATTAAACAAATATTTGTGAATCTCAAAATCAAGAATGTGGAAAGTAGAGTAAGAGATGATATTGATGTTAAAGATCATATTAAAAACATTAAACTTGATTGGATTAAAGTTCCAATGGATGAAGCATTAAGAAAAGTTCAGAAGCCTTTGCATGATCTTTTCCTGGAAAAGGTTGCAAAGCTCAATAAACTTGGAATTCTTACTTACAAGAAGCCAGATTATATCTCTAAAAAAGATATTCTTGGAGCAAGAATGAGTATAAAGAAACGGTTTGGAAGAAGTCCTTATGCTTTTGCTACTTACAATAATCAAGCTGTTCTACTTCAATCATATCACTGTCTTGAATTAATTGAAACCCAGGGCATTGAACCTTTTCTAAAATATATAGAGAAATTCAATGAAAAAAAGAAATTATCAAGATCAGAGCAGATGTTTCTAAAACACAATCTTTTGAAAAAAGGTGTTGAGTTAGCAAATAAGGATATTAGTCTATCTCATCCAAAATTGAATATACTAAAAAATATTGTTAAAGATCAATTTAAAAAAGAAAATGATTCCCTTATCCTGATATTCACCCAGTACAGAAATACGATTGATTCTATTGAAGCAATATTGAAGACTTTGCCTCAATCAAAAATTCATCGCTTTGTAGGTCAAGCTAAACAAGGAAGTGTTAAAGGGATGAACCAAAAAGAGCAAAAAAAGATTATTGATAAGTTTAGAAAAAGAGAAATTAATATTTTAATTGCAACATCTGTTGCAGAAGAGGGAATTGATATTCCAAATGTAAACAAAGTTATTTTCTATGAGCCAGTTCCTTCAGAAATAAGAGGAATACAAAGGAAAGGCAGAACTGGTAGAAGTCATATTGGAGAAGTTACTATTCTTATTACAGAAGGCACAAGAGATGAAGCTTATTTTTATGCTTCTACTCATAAAGAAAAGAAGATGCAAAATATCATAAAAGGAATGAGGTGACTATTTTTTCTCATTAAAACTATAATAATCATCATTACCAATAATGACATGATCTAATACTTTAATATTTAATAATTCTCCAGCTTCAAACAATCTTTGTGTTATTTCTTTATCTTCTTTGCTTGGTGTTGGGTCACCTGAAGGATGATTATGAACTAAGATGACTGCATTTGCACTCTCTTTAATTGCTGACTTGAATACTTCTCTTGGATGAATTAAAGAACTATTCAAAGTGCCAACAGATACTATTTCATCTTTTATTACTCTGTTTCTTGTATCTAAATGTAATATCATAAAATGTTCTTTGTCTGTGCCATTTAGTTTTGGAGAACAATATTTATATACATCTTTTGCTGATTTTATTGGTTCACCATTTTGTTTAGACAAATTGTGTCTTTTATTAACCTCAAACAATGCTTGTATCTGCATTGCTTTTGCAGGTCCTATGCCTTTTATTGCTTGTAATTCTGTTAATGACAAGTCAGAAAGCTTATCCAAACCATACTTTGAAATTAATCTGTTACTCATGTCTATTACATTCTCTTCTTTAGTTCCTTTCTGTAAGATAACTGCTAATACTTCTGCATCTGATAACACATGAACTCCTTCTCTTTGTAATCTTTCTCTAGGCCTGTTCTCGGGTGAAATATCTTTTATTCTCATACAAACTAATCGCTAGAATTATTCTTTATATGCTTTCTTGAGAAAAAATCGGAGGATTTACGCTTGTCCTGTGGCTTTTACACTGGTCACTCACCCGCAAGATATTTAAATGAATAATTCTCTTTATCAGGAAGTAAAGAAAGTTTTATTGACAAATTTGATAATTCCGCAAAAAAGGAATAAAATACACTACAAATTTAGCCTATCAAGTTTGAGTTTACTGAAAGAATGTGAGGTGTTAAGGTGGAATCAGACAAGGCATTGGTTGTATTTCAAGGCAAAAAAATCAGAAGAACTTGGTTTAATGATGAATGGTGGTTTTCGGTAGTTGACATTATAGAAGCATTAACTGAAAGTGGAAGAGCTAGGAAATATTGGTCTGATTTGAAAACAAAGCTTCAAGAAGAAGGATTTGAGTTGTCCGCAAAAATCGGACAACTGAAATTAAAGTCTTCTGATGGTAAATCCTACCAAACAGACTGCGTAAATACAAAAAACGCATTTAGGATTATTCAATCTATCCCTTCTAGAAAGGCAGAACCTTTCAAACAATGGCTCGCAGAAGTTGGTTATCAGAGAATTCAAGAAATTGAAGATCCACTTCTTTCCAGTCTCTATCATCTACTGGACTTCCATAATATGTTATTCCATTTCTTTTTGTGCGTATTTTTTCGAAGAAGTTCCAATTTAATTCTAAGCCGGGATTTTTTTCACAAAGATAAGCAAATAAGCACAAATGATTTTTTGATTTTACCTTATCGCATAAAAGAAATGTCTCTGTCAATAAATGCAAGACGTCATAGTGCATTTTGTACGTAGAGTTCCAAAATTTTTTCTGAGCTAAACTCTTGGCTGCTTGTAATTGTTCTTCAGCAATTTCTAGCATAGTTTTAACTTTATCTAGGTTAAGTTCTAGATTAAAGATAAAAATTCCATCGGCTGTGCATTTATCATACGCTTCTTCCGAAGTAATCTCTTTAGGCACCAGCTTTCACCTCTAAATTAGGTATACTTCCTTTTACCGTATATCCTTTAAGAATGTTTTTTAATAAAGCCGGGCTGTATTCCTGGAGTTCTTTCCTATTCCTGCAGCCAAAGAATTGTATCTCTCTCCCTAATTTTATCCAGTATTTTCCTAATTCTAAGCCATCAGCATTACCATATACAAAAAGATCGATATCGCTCTCTTTGTACCAATCTCCACGAACAATACTGCCGAAAATAATTATTGTTTCGGCTTGTTCTAATGATAGCAAATGGCTTAAAAATCCGCTGGAATGAAACTTCTCCAGGGCAAACAATCTTTTGGCGCTGACATAGGCAGGGGAATCGTATTTTGCGATATAATGCGGCATCTTACCTTTAGGTTTAACACGCTTGATAAGATCTTCTTTCAGCAACTTCTTGAGCCAAGCATTTGTTTGAGCCCTGCTTAAGCTTGCTTTCTCCAAAAGTTGTTCAAAATGCCATTGTTTTGTAGGATAGTCAAAGAAGAGTTCTTTGATTTTTTTGTTCGCTTTCATTTTTAGTATGGATAATGCATACTATTTTATAAAGATTTTGTCCCTAAATTTTTCTTGTCCTTTGAAATCATTTCTTCTTCTTCTCTTGAACTGAAGAATCTTCTTGATCCAAACCATCCTGCCAATAGAGAGGAGCTAGATACACTCCTTTTTGGCCCCATCCAGCATGGCTGACAAACCAGCTGCCATCTTTGTCACGGATAATTTCTGCGGCATGACTATCAATATGCCCAACTAAATCAGAATTGTCCCAATGATAAGGAGTATTTGAAACAAAAACGTCGGTGCCAACATAATCTGGCCGGGGGCCGATAAAAAGATAATAGCTTTTCCCTCTCCTGACGACAAAAGGAGACTCAGTCGGTCCGCCAAAAGTACCCTTGCTGGGATCAGTATAGCAAGTCATTCGGGAACCCCAATGGACTAAATCCTTACTTTTTCTGCAGGCGACGATGTGATTCCCTCCGGCAGGAGTTTCAGTAGCCGTATAATATAGGATATACTCTCCTTTTTCTTTCAGGACCATCGGATCTCGAGCATCGAAACCGTCAATAAATAAAGGGTTGTCGGGATGACGTTTCCAAGACCATAAGTCTGAAGAAGTAGCTAAGTGGATGCGGTAGCTTTGGCTGCTGCTTCCCCCGGCGCAATAAAATTGGTAGTAAAGGTTATTTTCTGAAAGCGTATAAGGAGCCCACAGATGAGTTTCCTGCCAATGATCAAAATCAGCTTCTAAAGAAAAAGGCTCTTTTTTCCAAGGGCCGCTTAAAGATGGCGAGGTAGCATGCGCAAACTTTTTTTCGTCCAGAGGATTAGCGGGCTCTGGATGAGTTATGCCGAAAAGATGCCAAGTTCCATTCCTATCTAGGATAAAACTGTGATCGTTAACATACCAAGATTTAGATTCACCAATGCTGGGATTGTAGATCTTTTGGAATGGTCCGGCAGTTACCAAGGTCTTTTTTTCGGAAAGAAAACTGGTTGATTTTTTTAAAAAAGAATTCTGTCTGGAATTTAATCCGCCATTTAAGGTAATTTCTGTTTGGATATAGTTTACATTAGTCGAATCACTTGGCAAACCCAGGCTTAGAATTAAAAGAGCTAAAGGCTTCAAGATTTTTTTAAGAAAGGGTTGTTGTTCTGAGACAATCTCTTCTAAAGAAAGATTCTTGTTTTGTTGAGAACAGGTTTTATTGAACACACCCTTGAAATTTTAAAGAAGTATAAATATTTTGCTTAATTACTCTTAGCACCTAATCCTTAAGCGATAGTTTCTGAATCTCTCATCCCCAAACAAGGATGATGAAAAAAAAGAAGGGACTGAGTTCTGAAGAGAAAGCAGAAAGAAGGTGAGGCCTCTCATCATAGCACTAAAAAGAACCACTGGAAAATCGAAACATTTATAATATTAACATGTTAATATTACAATATTAACAGGAAAATATAAAATGGTAGAAGAATTTTATGATCGTAAAAATGAAATAGAACAGCTTAGAGAAAGATATAAGGCTCTTGATGGAGGAGTATTATTAGCTCTTTACGGCCGGAGACGGGTTGGAAAGACAGAACTTGTAAAAAAATTCATGAACGAACTGCCACAGAAACGAAAATTTTACTTTTATGTTGACTTGAGCGGAAAGCAAGAACTTTTGAATTCTCTTTCTGCTGCAATTCTTGAACAACTAAATGAAACTATTAAATTTGGCAGCTTTGATGGTTTTTTTGATTATCTAGAAGGAAAATCTTCAGAAAAGTTCCTGCTGGTCATCGATGAATTCCAGAGATTTTTGAATGTAGCACCAGAATTCATAACTAAACTGCAAAATCGATGGGATTCTAAATTGCGTCATAGTAAGATAATGATATTAATAGTCGGTTCTTCTATTGGAATGATAAAGAAGATAACAGAAAGCAGAGCTGGAGCTCTCTATGGCCGGGCCTCAAAAATAAAAATATCCCCTTTTCGATATGTTGATTTTAGATTAATGTTTAAAGAGTTGGATGAAAGTGAGAAAATAGAAAGATATGCTGTATTTGGTGGAACTCCTTATTACTTGGAAAAAACAAAGAAAATAGGAAGCACCTTGCAGGCTATTTCAGAACTGGTCCTTAAAAAAGACGGGGTGCTTGCTGAAGAACCCAAAAATCTGTTAGAATATGAAAATGTACGTGTCCATGCAAAATATAACTCCATATTGCATTCGATAGGGTCTGGAAAAGAAATCTTAAAAGAGATCCAGGATTTTACGAAAATACCTCCCACGACCATGCCTGCGTACATTAAAAGGCTTGATGAACTTCTTGATTTAGTCGGGAAGAAAGACCCAATACTTGGAAAAGAAAGATTGGGAAGATATGCTATTCGGGACAATTTCTTTAAGTTCTGGTACAAGTTCATCTTTCCTCATCAAACTGCCCTTAATCTAGGAAATGATAAGCTCGTTTTAAAGATAATCGAAGAAAATCTAAACAGTTATGTCGGCAGAATATTTGAAGATATTGTAAAGGAACTTTTGATATTATCTCTCAACAAAAAGATAAAAGGAGTAGAGATGAATTTTGAGAATATTGGTAGTTGGTGGGATCGTTATAGCAATGAAATCGATATCGTAGCATAAATCAGAAAGAACAGAAAATATTGGTTGGAGAAGTAAAATGGACCAACAAGATGTCCGATACGGATATTCTTGATACATTAATGGAAAGAGCAAGGCTGTTGCCTTTTAATGGCCGATATCAATATCTTATTGTTTCCAAGAACGGCTTTACTGAACAATGTTTGGTAAAAATGAAGGCTTTAGGTGTTTTGCATTTGAATCTGAAAGAAATCACCGCACTTTTTAATGAAATGAAGTAAATAATTAACCTCAGTTTTAATTTTTTTTCTAGTTTGTTAAGTTCTATGGTAGCCAATGTTTTTCCCTAACTTTTTTAAGATATAAGAAGTTATTAAATAAAGCGAAATGAACAGATATATATCATCTATAAGGAGTTTTAGCTACTTTTCTTTACAGAGACCTCCTAAACTTAAATCAGTGAGGATGCTTTTTAGTTCGTATTGTTTTCCTTCTTTACATCTTTCATAAGGGCTTTTACCTAAGGGTGGATTATTAGAATAGAACCAGTTAATTAACGTTTTTTTGTTAGGAAAATAAAGGTCTAAAACTTTACTTAAATCTTCCCCTGCTGCTTCATATACGTATTTCAACTCTCGTATTATCAGTTCAAGTTCTTGTTGATCTTTTACCATTTTTCATCTAATACTTTTTTTAATCATAAATACTCTGTTCTTTTAATGTTTATATTATTATTGGTTTGTTATATTTACTACAGTTAATCCTTTTTTATTTTTCTATAATATTTTACAACAGTACCATCTAGATTTCCACATTCTTTACGGAATTCTAGTTCTTCTTCTTTCTCTTATATTGGCAGAGAAATATTGTTGAATGTTTGTTTTCTGCACTAAAAAGACTCTTTGGAAGTACTGTCAAGTCTATTAAAGCTCCAATGATCAATGCAGAATTGTTCTGTAGGCTGATAGCCTACAACATTGGAGCTATTTTCAAAGAGACTTTCTACTAAGCCGTAAAAAGGAATTTACTGCTCTTTTTTGTTTACTATGAATCGTGACTAAAGTGAAGTATTATCTGTGAACTAAAAAACAAGATAGCACCAGAGCAGATCAGTTGCAAGAAAATATTTAAAGTAGAAGTTGTTTTTTATGTTTAAGATGGCCAGGGAATCACAAAAAGGGTTGATAGTCTTTCAGGATAAAAAGATCAGAAGAATCTGGTACAATAAAGAGTGGTTTTACTCTGTTGTTGATATAGTTGAAGTACTGACAGACAGCCCCACTCCAAGGCAATATTGGGGGAAAGTAAAATATAGAGAGTTCATTGCTCTGGAGTTGTCCCCAATTTGGGTACAACTGAAATTAGAGGCACCCGATAAAAAATGTTACAAAACAGACTGTGTAGACACTAAAAACGCATTTAGGCTTATCCAATCAATTCCCTCCAAGAAAGCTGAGCCATTTAAGCAATGGCTGGCACAATTGGCTAAAGAACGTATCGAAGAGATTGAAAATCCTGAAATTGCTCAAGATAGGGTTAAAGAATACTATGAACTCAAAGGTTATC
>JAHJAM010000046.1 GCA_018814025.1 Patescibacteria group bacterium
CACGTCGGGAATTACCCTGGTGTGACGGTGGAGCGCAAGGAAGGTTTCCGGCGTCACGGCGATATCGAGATGCAGATCGTCGACCTGCCCGGAACGTACAGCCTGACCGCCTACTCGGCGGAGGAATTGGTGGCCAGAAACGTCATCATCGACGAAAAGCCGGACGTCGTAGTCGACATCATCGACACCTCGAACCTCGAGAGAAATCTGTATCTCGCGGTTCAACTCATGGAACTCGGCGTACCCCTCGTGCTGGCCTTCAACATGAGCGATATGGCCAAAGCGCGCAGGTACGAGTTCGATATCGAGAAGCTCTCACGGTTCTTCGGGGCCCGTATCGTGCAGACGATCGGGCACAAGGGTGCGGGGATGAAGGAGCTTCTCGACGCCATCATTTTAACGGCAACAGAGGGTGCGCCGAGGGTAAGCCAAAACGGGGAAAAGCCATCGGCCGGCGCTCTTTCCTCCAAAGCGAGCATTCGAGAACCTCACCACCAGGTTCCAGAGATGAACTATGGGCGGGTGATCGAGGAAGAGATCGCCAGGGTAGAGTCCCTGATCAAAACAAGCGGTTCGGTCGCCGGGGAATACGATGCGCGATGGCTGGCCGTAAAGCTCCTTGAAAACGACAAGGAAGTGCGGGCCAAGGTCGTATCCCCCGAAGTCAATGATCAGATCGAGAAAAGCGCTTCGCACATCGAGAAGATGCTCGGGGAGCACCCGGAGACCGCCATCGCCGGGGCCAGGTATGGATTTATTTCCGGCGCCTGCCAGGAAGCGGTTCGTTCCACCATAGAGATCCGCCACACGATCTCGGACAGGATAGACTCCGTGGTCACAAACCGCGTTCTTGGTCTCCCGCTATTCCTTGGGCTGATGTACCTCGTCTTCCACCTGACCTTCACCCTGGGAGATCCGTTCATGGGGTGGATAGAGGGGTTGTTCGGCTGGTTGGGTGGAACGATTGAAGGATGGTGGCCCCCCGGCTCGGAAAGCCTACTGAAGTCTCTGCTGATAGATGGCATCATCGGCGGTGTCGGCGGTGTACTGGTGTTTCTACCCAATATTCTGCTGCTCTTTTTGGCCATTGCGGTTCTCGAAGACTCTGGATACATGGCTCGGGCGGCATTCATCATGGATCGCGTGATGCACAAGATCGGGTTGCACGGCAAAAGCTTCATCCCGATGCTCATCGGATTCGGCTGCTCGGTCCCCGCGATCATGGCCACCCGCACACTGGAAAACCGGCGGGACAGACTGACGACGATGCTTGTGATCCCGCTCATGAGCTGCGGCGCCCGGCTGCCGATTTACGCGCTCATTATCCCGGCATTTTTCCCCCAGGTGTGGCACGCACCCATGCTCTGGATGATGTACGTTATCGGCATTCTGCTTGCCATCATAAGCGCTAAACTCCTTCGCAGCACAATTCTTAAAGGAGAATCGGTACCGTTTGTGATGGAACTGCCTCCGTATCGGATGCCGACACTAAAGGGCGTAATTATCCACATGTGGGAACGCGGCTGGCTCTATTTGAAGAAAGCCGGGACCATCATTCTCGGCATATCGATTCTGTTGTGGGCGATGACAACCTTCCCCGGTTTGCCCGATGACAAGGCAACACAATTTGAGATGGCACGGCAAGAAATCCAGGCTGGGGATATGGGAGAAGAAAAAAAGACCGAGCGACTGGCCTCCATTGATAACGAAGAGGCGGAGGAGGCGCTTCTCAATAGCATCGCCGGCCGCATCGGACATGCCATGGAACCCGTGTTAAAGCCGATGGGATTTGATTGGAGAATCGGCACTGCGCTCATCGGCGCGTTTGCCGCAAAAGAGGTCTTTGTTGCCCAGATGGGTATCGTCTACTCCGTAGGTGAAGCGGACGAGGAATCCGAAACGCTCAGGGACAAACTCAAAAGCGCCTACACCCCATTGGTTGGCTTCTGCATTATGCTCTTCTGCCTCATCAGCACGCCGTGCATGGTAACCATCGCCGTAACGAAGCGCGAGAGCAACTCGTGGCGGTGGGCGTTGTTCCAGCTCGGGGGGCTCACGCTTCTGGCGTATGTGCTGACCGTGCTCGTCTTTCAAACCGGCAGCCTGCTTGGCGTCGGGAATGGATAGGCGGTTCATATGAGTATCTTCGATCTGGCATTGATCATTTGCATCGTCATTGCGGCGGGAGGTTTGCTTTACCGCTCGCTCCGCAGGCAATGGACCTGTTCGGGCTGCGCCGGATGCTCGTGCGGTCATGCGAAACCGGCCGTCAAGTTTGACGACCTCAACAAAGAGTAAATTTTTTCAAAAAAACCATGGAAAAGGAGCCACGTCATAAAACATTTCAAAAAGCATCGCATCATTCTTTCGGCCGCCTTTCTGGGATGGCTCATCTTCACCGCATCCGCCGTCTATGCCGCCCATCCGCTCACCACGGATGACGCGGGAACCGTCGGCAAAGGCGGCGTTCAGCTCGAAATCAACGCGGAGATCGCCCATGACAAGGAAAATCTGGACGATTCCACAACGCAGAAGAGCGAAGCCGTGGAAGCGGCCCTCACCCTTACGTACGGCCTTACAAAGGACCTCGACTTCGTTGTTACGGCGCCGTATCAGTGGCTCTCCACCCACCAAAACGGCGAACTGATCGCCCGCGAAAATGGCATCTCCGACATGAGCCTCGATCTCAAGTGGCGTTTCTTCGAGAAGGACGGCTGGGGCCTCGCCCTGAAGCCAGGCATCACCTTGCCGACGGGCAACGAGGAGAAGGGCCTCGGTGGCGGCCGCACGACCTACCGCCTCTTCTTCATCACGACCAAGGAGATCGAACCCTGGGCCTTCCACATGAACCTCGGCTACATCCGGAACGAGAACAATGTGGGGGACCGCACCGATCTCTGGCACGCCTCTGCGGCCGCCGAGGTCGGACTGGTTAAGGACCTGAAGGCCGTCGCCAATGTCGGAATCGAAACCAATCCCGCCTCCGGCAGCAGCACCCATCCGGCATTTGCCCTTGGGGGGCTGATCTATAACCTGTCGGAGAAGATCAGCCTGGACGCGGGGGTCAAGTTCGGCCTGACGAAGCCCGAGACGGACGTGACTTATCTCGCCGGTGTCACCATCAAATTTTAATACAGATCCATCCACGCCTGCCGGGCGGTCTCTTGCGGCCATGCTTCGCCGATGCCGCAAGAGACTGCCCGGCCTGCAACTCCCAGGATCCATGATCCATACGTCCTTTCCTAATTTGGGTTGGAGGTAAAAATATGATTCGAATAGACGAAATGTACCGGGGAGAAACCGCGGAAATCGTATCGATGACGGGAAATTCCCCGAATACAGGGTGCTCCGAAACATGGGATTGAGGGAGGGAAAGCTGAACGATTTGCGCACCACGACCCCCTGGCAAGCCGGAGGGTGATTATCGGGATCGACAATGCTGCAAGGCCATCCGCATTTTTCATTGACACCCGAGTAAAAATAAGGAAAAAGGCCCCATGGACTTATCAACCGCTGCGATCCTGGGAATTGTGGAAGGCGTTTCGGAGTTTCTGCCCATCTCCTCCACGGGTCATCTGATTCTGGCCTCTCATCTATTGGGACTCAAGCACACCGATTTCCTGAAAAGTTTTGAAATCGCCATCCAGGTGGGGGCAAGGGTGCCGGCTTCGCCTATGATTCCGGTATGTCGCATATCAAGCGAGCCCTTTCGGTACTGTTGCCGGGCGTCAGGCGTAAGATTATCGGTGGGGCCGGGTGATCCGTGCTCGGCCGTGTCTTTCCGGTAAGTCTGCGTGAAAAATCGTGACGGAGGAGTTACCATCGGTTATCAAGCCTAAGGAGGATAACCGATGGATCAGCAATTCATACCCACAGCAAAACCAACCCTTGAAGATGTTCGTCAGCGATTTAAG
>JAHJAM010000022.1 GCA_018814025.1 Patescibacteria group bacterium
CGATTCCATCGCCGCAGACTTCCGAGGCGTCGGGGTGGGCAGCGGCATCGTTGTCGTCGCAATCGAACGGGTTCTCGACGAAGTGCTCGGGGAGGTCATTCCCTGAACAGCGCGTGGTCGAGACCTGGTCGCTGCCGAAGCCGTCGCCGTCCCAGTCCAGGTAGACCACATGGATCAGGCCCTCGTCGATGTGGCCGTCGCAGTTGTTGTCCACACTGTCGCAGAGCTCGGTCGCGCCGGGGAATGCACTGTCATCGCCATCGTCGCAGTCGCCAGGAGTCAGCGAGTACTGCTGAGGGAGGGTCTGGTTGGGGCAGATCCACGATGATCTCGTGACGGTATCGATGCCGAAGCCGTCGCCGTCATCGTCGAAGTAGATGGTCAGGCGCATCGGGTCGACCACGCCGTCGCAGTTGTTGTCGTAGCCGTCGCAGATCTCCTCGGCCCCGGGATGGATGTCGGAGCGGGTGTCGTCGCAGTCGCCGTCGGTGGGCCGGTAGCCGTCCTGGTCGTTGTCCTGGAAGCTCGCGTCCGTGCAACCTTCGCCGATGATACCGTCGCAGTCGTAGTCGACTCCGTCGCACCAGATTTCATAGGGCGCGCCCGGGTAGGTGAAGCTGGACGTGTCGTCGCAGTCGCCGTTGCGCGTGGCCCAGCCTTCGCCGGGGTAGCACATGGTGACGCCGTTGCTGCCCTGGGCGCCATAGCCGTCGCCGTCGTTGTCCGGGAAGAAGTAGCCCATGACACCCTCATCGATTTCGTCGTCGCAGTCGTTGTCGACTTCGTCGCAGATCTCCTCGGCGTCCGGATGGATGTCGGAACGGGTGTCGTCGCAGTCGTCACGATTATCGATCCAGTTGATGTAGCCGTCGGACCAGGGCTCGCAGATGCTGACCGTGATGTAGTCGTACGGGTTGCCGTAGCCGTCTCCATCGCGGTCGTGCAGGCGACGCTCGAAGGTCTCGCAGTACTCCGGGGTCTCCGGGTCCTGCTCTTCCTTGTCCACGCAGCCTTGCGCTGCGTTCCAGTCCTGGGTTTCCCAGTCGCAGTCAGCCACATCGTTGATGATGATGGTGACCGGCTGGTTCTCATCGAGCGGCAGGCAGTAGGTGAGCCCGTCGCCGGGCAGGGTCTTGTAGCCGTCGCCGCAGTCGGCCAAGGGCTTGGTCTCGACCACCTCGTTCTCGGGGCCGCAAGCGGCCAGGATCAGCGCGAACAGGCTCGCATACTTCATCATTCGTTGCCTCCGTGGTGTGAACTGTTTTGTTTCGTATGTCTAAACTCCCATAGGGGAGCGCTTTGTAAAAAGCATTCAATATAAAAACCCGTGTCTGCAGTCGAGAGGAGCCGGCCGAAAAGGCCGGATTCAACTAAAAACACGGGATTTCTCTCCTCAAATTGTGATTGTAATCTTCGCAAATTACCTTTAAATAATAGCACTTTTTTGGGCTTTTGTCAAGGGTTTTGGGCGTATTTTGGGCTAAGATTAGTTAAATTTAATTTTGTCGTCATTGCGAGCGGAGACGAGAGTCGAAGCGAAGCAATCTCAAGTTCAATTATTAGTTCGATTGGACGTGAGATTGCTTCGTTGGTCGATACAAAAACTCCCGCCTCGCAATGACGAAGGGGAGTTTTTGACGCATATAATGGACGGTCGTCCATCTGGTGCGTCACTTTGTTAAATTAGAAAATAGTCGGTTCGCCCAGGTTATGCAAAGTCGCGGTGCCCAAGCGGTGGCCGGCTTCATCTTCAGCCCAAATTTGGTACATGGGCGTGTAATAGATCCGGCTTTGGGCGCCGGAGGCATTAATATCCTCAACGGTTTGATCAAATTGATAAGTTTGATATTGGTTGGCGCTTAAGCCCTCAACCTCCAGGGTGGAAATTTCCTGCCAAGGTTGGTCCTTCCAGGACACATTGGCATCCAGCAAGCCGCCCTTGCTGACTAAGCGCAAAGTCACGGGTTTGGAATAGCTATTCCAGGATTTGATGGTAAAAGCGTTTTGGCCATCCACATTGGTCTTGCGGGCCAAAGATAAATTGACGGCCGGGGCCAGTTTCACGGGCGCGGCAATACAAGCCATGCGACCGGTGTCGCAAGCGGAAAAGCCGACCGCGGTTTCTAAAGCTTCGTAGCCTTGGTTTTGCCAATTATAAATATCCGTGACGGCCGGGGCCACAAAATGCGGTTCAACCACCACGCTGGCTTCTTGCGTGGAATAAAGCAATTGCTGGCCCACGTGGCCGGCGGCGACTTCATCAATGTGGGAAGTGACGACCGTGTACACGCGTTGCACATCGCCTTGGCTGATTAATTCTTGAGTTTGGCGATTGGTTACGCTAAAGGCCGGCTCCACAATCTTCAATTGCGGATCGCCGAACAAATTGAACATGAATAAGTTATCGATCTCGCGGAGCGACAAGAATTCATTACTCATTTTTTGAGCTTTGGCTTCATACAAAGCCTGGCCCGCATAAAGGTTGCCGTTTAAGAACACGGATTCCCAAAACGGGAAACGAATGTCCCAGTGCGAACGGCTGGCGCCGATAAAGGCGGCGGCGCCGGCGGGATCAGCCATTAATAACTGACCCAGCGAATCACGGCTATAATCCAGACCGCCGACACTGCAACCGTGTACAAAAACAACAGGGTTCTTAAGGAATCCTCCATTTTCTTTGATAAGTTCATAGCCGGTTTGGTTAGAGTTTTTTAGAATGCCGTCAATACTGCCGTGGCTGTAAGAGGAAACATAATCGGCTCCGTCTTGATTGGCGAAGTCCGCAATGTTGCCGCCGTTATCGTTTTGGCAATAGTGAAAAATCATTTCATGAGTTAAGTTGTCCAAAATTTGGTCGCTATAAATCGGGGTTTCACGCACGCCGCAATAAGCGGAAATGAATTGGCTGTGCACGGGCGCAGTCGGAGCAAACCAGTTTAAAGTTTTGTGCACCCAGTTTTCTAAATCAGTTTCGGATTTGATCGGCACGCGGCCCACATACAAGTCCGGCTGAAAATTGAAATTCAAAATCCAATCAGAATTATCCAAATTCCAATTCGGATTCAAGGACGCAAAATACTGGTCCGTGGGAATCAACAATTTGGGGCCCTCGTATTCGGCCACATAATCCACATAGCGAATCGGCACTTCCCAAGGTTGTGATAATTCCGTGACCGAGCGCAAGCCAAAATCAGTTTCGGCCGGCGAACCCACGATTAACAAATATTGGGCGCGCGCGGATTGCGCTTTAACGTCAATCAAGTAATCGCGCATCTGCTCCGGAATATCGCGGCCCGGATATTGGGCCATGATTTTCTCAACCGTAACCACGCTCACGCTTTGGCCTTGCGCGGTTTTGGCTTGAACAAAATCAGACAAGCCGTCCACGAACATGGGACGGGTAATAATCAAATATGAAGTTTGGGATTCTTGAGCCAAAGCTTGATCAGGCAAAACCGATAAAGATAAAGCCAGAATCACGAATCCGACAGTAATTTTGTGGAAGATATTCATAGAAAATTTGGCTTAAATAACAGGATAAGATAGCACAAAATCGAGCTTTTGTCAACCCTGTGGTATAATATATTTAATTTATAAATCTTCACTTAATCTTTATGAAAAAGTGCAACGGCGAGTGTTTAATGAAAATCTCGTTTTGGCTCCTGATCGTGGGCGGCCTAAACTGGGGTTTAATCGGCTTATTCCACTTTAACTTGGTGGCCAAGATTTTCGGCTCCGTGAGCTGGATTGAAGATTTGATTTACATTTTGGTGGGCGTGGCCGCGGTGGTGAAGATTTTTAAAATGAAACACTGTTGTTCAAACGGAAAATAAATAAAAAACCGCTCGGCCTGCGCCGGGCGGTTTTTTATATGACAAATCAGCATAAATCTGATATATTTGCTGTATTAGGCTTGATTGCCGGATTTTTTTGAAGATCGGTAAAATCAAGTAATTTTGATTTATGGAAAAACCCGACAACAATCATCATTCAAACGGACATAAAAAAGCCAACGGCGACGAAAAACATCGAAGGAAGTTCAAGCTTTCACGACGCTGGATTTGGATTTTGATTATCGCGGCTGTCGCGGTCTTGATCGGCGGTTTGATTTACGCGGCCAATCGGCCCAAACCTCCGGAATTGATTACCGACACCGTGGTTAAAGGCCGTTTGACACAAACAGTGGAGGCGACCGGCGAATTAGAATCCATCGATCAAGTCGATTTAAGTTTTGATATTTCCGGAACCGTGAGCCAAATTTTGGTGGCCGTGGGCGATCAGGTGCAAGCCGGCCAAGAGCTGGCTCGGCTGCGAACCACCGAATTGCAAGCGGATGTGGAGCGCGCTTTGCAGGGCGTGCAAGCCGCGCAAGCCGTGGTGAATGAGCGTTTAGCCGGTTCCACCGGCGAAGCTGTAAACGTGGCGCGGGCTTCGGTGGCCGCGTCGGAAGCGCGTTTGGCCGCGACCAAAGTGGATTGGCAAAATCGCAAAGATGATTTGGCCAACACCATCGTGGCCACGGCCTCGGCCGTAAACGAAGCCGAAGTGGCGCTCAAAACCGCGGCAGATAATCTGGTCAACCAGCAAGCGAAAAATCAGCAAACCATCAAAGAGCTGGAGGAAGATCTGGAAAGCGTTTTGAAGGACAACATGATTGGCGGGCGCAGCGCGCTTTCGGACGCGGATGAAGTTTTGGGCATTGATAACACCATTGCCAACAATGATTTTGAAAATGTGCTGTCGGCTTTGAATCACGAAGTTTTAGTGAGCGCCCAAAGCGCGTATGGCCGAGCCAAAGGTTCGCGCGATCGGGCTGAAGCCAAAGTTTTTAATCTGAACTCTGAATCCGTGGCCGGTGATTTGGATGAGGCCGTGTATTTTACGCGCGTGGCGCTGACGGATACGGAAAGCACGCTGCTCTACACGCGCCAGGTTTTGGATGCGACCACGGCCGGCACGGATACTTTTTCCGAAGCGGATTTATCAGCCTTGAAGGCCAGCATCAATTTAGCGCGCAATGATATTCAAAACGCGCAAACTTCCCTGCAATCCCAACTGCAATTGATCGACAGTACAGAAATTTCCAATCAATCAACGGAATCAAGCGCGGCCAATGCTTTATCTTCGGCGCGCCAGTCTTTGACCAGCGCCATTGCCGGCAAGTCCAGCCAAGTCGCGTCCGCGGAAAGTGCAGTGCGAGCGGCCGAAGCGCAAATTCAAGTCAGCGAAACCGATCTGCTGCAAGCGGAAGCGAATTTGCAGCAAGTGCTGGCCGGACCGCGGGCCGTGGATTTGGCCGGTCTGCAAGCCGACGTGCGCCGGGCGCGCGCGGATTTGGATGCGGCGGAAGCGCGTTTGAATAAAGCGAAAATCATTTCGCCGATTTCCGGCAAAGTTACGGATCTTAAATTTAAAGTCGGCGAACAAGTATCCATGGCTGAACCGATGGCCGTGGTGCAATCCGTGGGTGATAATTTCCGAATCAAATCGGATATTTCCGAATCGGACATCGCCAAGATTTCTTTGCTGGATCCGGTTAAAGTGACTTTTGACGCTTTTGGCAACGACTTGAGCGCGGCCGGCACGGTGGAAGCGATTGATCCGGCGCAAAAATTGATCGAAGGCGTGGTTTATTACGAAGTGGACGTTCGTTTGGTGGAAAGCGTGGAAATTATTGGGTTGAAGCCGGGTATGTCAGCGGATTTGGAAATTTTAACCGCGGATTTGCCGGAGGTCTTAAACGTGCCCCAGCGCGCGGTGTTGGAGCGGTCGGACGGCATCAAGTACGTGCGCGTGCCGGGCGGGGATTTGTTTGTGGAGCGCGAAGTGAAAACCGGCTTGCGCGGCGACGGAGGCAAAGTGGAAATTAAAGAAGGATTAAGCGAAGGTGAGGAAGTAATTATCACTATTCGCGAGCAGAATTAATATGGCTAAGAAGGGAGCGCCTGTCATTTCCCTAAAAGACATTCATAAGGAGTTTGCCACCGGTGACGTTGTAACGAAAGTCTTGTTCGGCGTCACTTTTGATATTGAGCCCGGAGAATTCGTGGCCATTATGGGTCCGTCCGGATCAGGCAAATCAACCTTAATGCACATCATGGGTTTTTTGGACCGCTTGACCGAGGGGGATTATTTTTTCAACGGGCAAAAAGTCAGCGACTTGAGCGATGATGAATTGGCCCTGATGCGGCGCCATGAAGTAGGTTTTGTGTTCCAGTTTTTTTATCTCTTGCCCAATTCTAAAGTGATCGACAACATTTTACTGCCCATGGTTTATCAGGAAGTGCCGTACGCCAGGCGAATGCGCGAGGCCAAGGCTGTGTTGAAACAGGTGGGCTTGGAGCACCGCATGGACCATTTGTCCAACCAATTGTCCGGCGGCGAACGCCAGCGCGTGGCCATTGCTCGGGCTATGGTGGGCGAGCCGTCCGTGATTTTTGCGGACGAGCCCACGGGCAATTTGGATTCGAAAACCGGGGAGTCGATTTTGCGCTTGCTGCAGGACTTGAATGATCAGGGCAAGACCGTCATTATGGTGACCCATGAATTGGAAGCCGCGCAGTTCGCCAAGCGGATTATTCGCGTGCGCGACGGGTTGATTTCTTCGGACGAAAAGCAAAAAGCCCAGCGGCGCAAGTCGTTTAATAAGTAAATATGTTTCGACAGGATTTATTCAAAAATTCATCGGAATCCCTGCGGCGCAACAAATCGCGCTCGGCTTTGACGATTTTAGGCATCGTGATCGGCATCGCGGCCGTGATCATGATGCTGTCCATCGGCCAGAGCGCCGAAGGCTTGATTTTGAACGAAGTGGCGAATTTGGGTTCGGATTTGGTATTCGTGGAACCTTCCTCCGGTGACCCGACTTCGGGTCCGCCCAGTCCGTTTATTGAACAAACCATTACCAACGACGACCGGGACGCGGTCAAGAAGAGCGGGTTCTTTTCCGAAGTCACTTCGGTGGTCACTTCTTCGGCCACGGTTACGCGCGGAGAGGAAACCGTGATTTCCCAGATTAACGGCGCGGATCCTGAGCTGTCTTTGATATTTCCCGCGGATATCGATAGAGGCCGGGATTTGGCGGATTCGGATGTGGAAAGCTACGCCAAGGTCGCGGTTTTGGGCCGCGAGGTGGCGGAGGATTTGTTCGGGGATCAAGATCCGATCGGCCAGAAAATTAAAATTAAAAAAATAACTTTTCGGGTGATCGGAGTTTATCAGGAATTAGGCACGCGGTTTTTTCAAAATTTGGACCAGCGCATCGTAATTCCGGTAACCACGGCTCAGCGCGATATTTTGGGCGTGGATTACGTTAATTACATCGCGGCCAAAGCCATTGGCGATGTGGAGATTGCCAAAGAAGAAATGCGCTGGATTTTCCGAGCCGAGCATGAGATTGATAATCCCGAGGGTGATGCGGCCAAAGATGATTTTTATGTCTCAAGCCAGAGCGACGCCGTGGAGATAATCGGCATCGTGGGTTCGGTTTTGACCTTGCTTTTGTCATCGATTGCGGCCATTTCGCTGTTGGTGGGCGGCATCGGCATCATGAACATCATGCTGGTGTCCGTGGCCGAGCGCACGCGCGAGATCGGCTTGCGCAAGGCCGTGGGCGCTCGTTATAAGGAAATTCTCCAGCAATTTTTAGTGGAGTCCATGCTGTTAACCATGATGGGCGGTATTGTGGGCGTGCTGGCCGGCATCGGCATGTCATTTTTGGCCGCAGTCGGCGTGGCTACCCAGGTCTCGGGCTGGGAGTTTGAACTGGCGCCGGACGCGATTGTCATGGGGGTCATCGTGGCCACAACCGTGGGTTTGGTGTTCGGGATTTACCCGGCCCGCCGGGCGGCGCGGCTCGATCCGATTGAGGCCCTGCGACATGAGTAGGAAGGGGTTAGTGTAGAATCGCTCGCGTTGCTCGCTTGTAGAAAGTGAATTTTTTTTCTACTTTCTACTCTCTACTTTCTACCTTTCCCCTTCACAAAAATCCCCCCTGTGTTATACTGGGCGAGTAATTTAATCTTGTGTTAGTGAAGAAACGACTCACAATCGTGAAACTGGAACCGCGGCAGAGCGGGCTAAGCCATCTGCCAAGGGTTCATACCCTTCACTCAATATAAAACGGGGAGCACCCCCGTCTTTTGTTTATCGTATGACCAAATACATTTTTATCTCCGGCGGCGTCATTTCCGGCTTGGGCAAGGGCATCACGACCGCGTCCCTTTCCGCGATTCTGCAAAATAACGGCTACAAAGTTTCACCCATGAAGGTGGACATGTATTTGAATATCGACGCGGGCACGATTCGGCCGATTGAGCACGGCGAAGTGTTCGTGACCGAGGACGGCTTGGAAACGGACCAGGATTTGGGCAATTACGAACGGTTTACCGGCGAGCCTTTGCATCGGGTGAATTACATGACTACGGGCCAGGTTTACGCGGAAGTTTTGCGCAAAGAGCGCAGTTTCGAATATGAAGGCGAGGACGTGGAAGCGATCCCGCACGTGACGGATGAAATTATTCGCCGCATTAAAATGGCGGGCGAGGATAAAGAAATCGTCTTGATTGAATTGGGCGGCACGGTGGGCGAATACCAAAACGGAATTTTCTTTGAAGCGGCGCGGATTTTAAAAATGAATGAACCGGAAAATGTGGTGCATATCCATGTCGCTTATTTGCCGGTGCCGGGCCACTTAGGCGAGATGAAAACCAAACCGGCGCAACAATCCGTGCGGATTTTAAACTCGATGGGCATCCAGCCGGATTTCGTGATCGGTCGCAGCGAACAACCCATGGATCAGAAGCGCAAAGAAAAAATCGCTCTCTTTTGCAATATTCCCACTGAAGCGGTCATCGGCAATCCGGATGTGGAATCCATTTATCAAATTCCTTTGCTTTTGGCGGAACAGAATTTGGGTTTCATGGTGTGCGAAAAGCTGGGACTGAAGGAAATCAAGAGCGATTTATCGCTTTGGAAGAAATTGGTGAAGACCATTAAATCGGATTTGCCGGAAGTGAAGATCGCGGTGGTGGGCAAATATTTCGGCAGCGGCGATTACATGCTCTCGGATGTTTACATTTCCGTGATTGAAGCGATTAAGCACGCCTCCTGGGCTAATGGCAAAAAGCCGGTGCTGACCTGGATTGATTCGGATGATGTGGAGAAGCAGGGCGCGGCCAAGATTTTGGGCGGCTTTGATGGAATTGTAGTGCCGGGCGGTTTTGGCGAGCGGGGGATTGAAGCCACGATTAAAGCCATCCAATACGCGCGCGAAAATCAGGTGCCGTATTTGGGCTTGTGCTACGGCATGCAACTGGCCACGATCGAGTTTGCTCGAAATGTCGCCGGGATCAAAGGCGCACACACGGAAGAGATTGATCCTAAGGCCAAGGACTTGGTGATTCATATCATGCCGGATCAGCAAAAGAAGATGTTGAAGCAAGAGTATGGCGGAACCATGCGTTTGGGGGCTTGGCCGTGCAAATTGGCCAAGGGAACCAAATCACTTGAGGCTTACGGCCAAGCTAATATCAAAGAACGCCATCGCCATCGTTACGAGTTTAATAATGATTACAAGGATCAGTTGGAAAAAGCTGGCTTGAAGATCGCGGGCACCACGCCGGACGGCAAGCTGGTGGAAATCGTGGAAATACCGGATCACCCTTTCTTTGTGGGCGTGCAGTTTCATCCGGAGTTCCAATCAACCCCGTTTGCCCCGCATCCGCTGTTTAAGGCGTTTATCGAGGCGGCGGGGAAGTAGGCATTATTAAAAACCTGGTTCGCATGCGGATTGGGTTTTTGCTATTTTGGAATTTCTGACCGCAACGATTTTTCGTTGCATTTTGAAATCAATAATTGCGATTTTAAAGGGGTAAATTGAAATTTCTATCCACACAAGTGCCGATCGGCACCTATATGGATATTTTTTGGAAAAAGCGTAGTTTTCGCTAAAAAGTGTCCTTGATTTGTAGCTAATTTAAGCCAAATTTATTCACTTTAGCTATTGACAAAAAGCCAAAAATGTGTTATTATAACAGCATAGAAAATCAGCTTGCGGAGTTCGAAGACCGTGAGCTATTTGTCTGAAAATTGAATAAAGGGAGAGAATAAACAGGTTTGTTGTAAATCTTCCAAGAAAACGACAAACCTGTTTCTTTTTACCCACAACGCCGTGTGTCCCGTTACGGGGCGAGCGGCACAGGAGAGATCATGAGCGAGCTAAAAATGAGTCTTGGCCAGGCCCATGAATTGGAGATTGCCCTGCGTAAGGCGGGGTTTTCGAACAGCGATGTGAGCAAGATGGCAGAGAATGAGATGATCTGCCAGAATTTCCTTGCGGTCATGCGCGGGAATGCCATGGTCGAGTGCGTGAAGCACATCATCGACTGCGACGCGGAGCCGTACATCCCCGAGGGTTGGTCCATCCACCCCGAGGACCAGATCCAGAGCCGCGTGACCGGGCAGTTCGAGTTCGACCCCTCAAAGGCCGGCCTCTTCCTCACGGACAAGCAGAAGGTCAGCTACGAGATCGGCAACGACCTTAAGCAGGCGCTCGAGGGCCAGCCGGTTCTTCCCGCCAATGTGCTTGACTACCTACTGGCCCACCCCGAGGCCATTCCCGAGTCCTGGAAGGGGAAGTACATCTTCTTCTGGGGCACCATCTACCGCTACTCGGGCGGCTACCTGATCGTGCGCTACCTCTGCTGGCGCGGCGATAGGTGGTTCTGGAGCGACCGCTGGCTTGACTACGGGTGGGACGTCAACTTCCCGGCCGCGGTCTCCGCAAGTTGAGCGCTTGGGGCTTGGATCTTTGGACATCCATTGTCCTTAGATCTTTAGCCCTTTGCTCTTCCGAATCCTACCTCCTAGGCCGCACACATTCTGTGTGCGGCTTTTCTTTTTGGTATAATACTTTCAGGTAAGGCGAATATGTGGGCGGTTACGGCTTCCCGCTGCCGAACTCGGTTCCCTCTTGTCCGGAGCGTTTTGGATCAAGGTTCAAGACGGAGTGGCGTCTGGGAATCAAAAAATGAAGATACTTGGCGCGGGGTGCTAGGCGATTTTAGATCGCGAATAAAATACAGCTCGAAGAGCATTCAACGGGCAGTGTCATGGGCGGCCTCCCGCGTGAAACCGCAACTCGGACGGCAACCTGATCGTGCGCTACCTCAACTGGAACGGCGATAGGTGGAACTGGAACGACAACTGGCTTGACAACAAGTGGGACGACAACAACCCGGCCGCGGTCTCCGCCAGTCTCTTCATCTCTCCTCCGGACGCGTTTCGGAGGAGGTTTGTCTGGCGGAGCCAAATCCGGCTCCGCCGGATTTGGCAACTTGGCCGTGCCAGCCGCCCAGCATGCGGCCGATTTCCTCAAGTTTTTCCGAAAGCGCGATATACTTCTTGTTATCAAGCGATTTAGTTTCCCAAAGTACCATGAGCAATACCTTGGCCGTATCCAGCTTGCGGATAGACAAGCGGATGAAGGGTAGTTTTTCCGCGCGGGGCGTGAAGCCGGCCAAGGCCGCGGCTTCGATAATCTCAATCAATAATCCATCAACGCGCGAGCCAAGCGTATAGCGGTGGCATTTGGGAAGCGTTGAATAATAACTAAACCAGTCCAGGTAAACATCCTTTATTTTATGGAGCAGAGGCAAAAGCTTCGGGGGGGGGCGCCTATTGGCAAGAGGGGAAAAATTTTGTTCGGGCATAGCTATGAGGAGATTATTTCCATGGATAATTTACTCTCGGCTTGGCAGGAGTTTATCAAGGGCAAAAGGAACCGGGCGGACGCGCAGGAATTCGGGCGCGAGCTCATGGCGAATTTGTTTGAATTGCACGGGCGGCTGGTTAACGGGTTATATCGGCACGGAGCGTATGAGGCGTTTACAGTCCACGACCCCAAGACGCGCCGCATCCATAAAGCCGGCGTGGCCGACCGAGTTTTGCACTGCGCCATCTATCGGAAATTATACCCCTTTTTCGACCGGACGTTCATTGAGGATTCGTATTCCTGTCGCATTGGGAAGGGGACGCACAAGGCCTTGAATAGGTATCGAGACTTGGCGCGCCAAGTCTCGAAGAATCACCGCAAGACGGCTTGGGTATTGAAAGGCGACATCAGAAAGTTTTTCGCATCGATCGACCAGGATGTTTTATTGGCGATTTTGAGTGCGCGGATTGCCGACAAGCGCATTGTCTGGCTGTTGAAGACTATTGTCCGGAGTTTTTCGTCGGGGCAAGCCGGCAAAGGTTTGCTGTTGGGCAATCTTACATCGCAACTGTTCGCTAATGTGTATTTGAATGAGTTCGACCAGTTTATCAAACATCATTTGCGGGCGAAGAATTATATTCGTTATGCAGACGATTTCGTAATTTTATCCCCGGATCGGGGCAGGCTTGAGAGATTAATTCCAGCCGTGCGAAAGCGTCTTTCGAGTAAGCTGCGGCTCGAATTGCATCCGGATAAACTCGAATTGCGCGCCGTGGCATCCGGAATCGATTTTCTGGGCTGGGTACATTTCCCGCATCATCGGGTTATCAGGAGCGGAGTGAAAGCAAGAATAGTAAAAACAATGAGCAAAGGTGCGAGTCCAGAAAAAATCGCTTCTTATCTTGGTCATTTGAAGCATGGAAATACCCATAATTTATTCAACCAAATTCGACAAACTGAACAATCGGCGCGAATATTGACAAGAATTAGCAAATTATCTAGAATACCCGCACGAATTAGTAAATAAACATATGGCACATAAGAAAGCCGGCGGTAGTACAAGTTTAGGCCGAGATTCTCAAGGCAAACGCCTGGGGGTTAAGATTTCGGACGGATCCGTGACCAAAACGGGTCAAATCATTGTTCGCCAGCGCGGCACCAAAATTCATCCGGGCAAGAACGTCCGACGCGGCAATGATGACACTTTGTATGCGGCCGTCGACGGCATTGTGAAATTCAGCAAGAAAAAAGCCGAGAATTTTCACGGCGCCATGCAAAAGCGAACTTACGCCAGCGTGACGACCCAGAAATAAAAACAGCCCGCATGGGCTGTTTTTGAAATTGAAATAACCGAGTTTTTTTGTTATTATAAACCAACATGAAAGAAGAAGTGGAAAAAGTGCTCAAGCAGATTCAACCCAGGCTCGAAGGCGATGGGGGCGGAATTGAGTTGGTTGAGGTGGATGAAGAACAGGGAATTGTCAAAGTCCGCCTGCTGGGCGCGTGCGCCGGCTGTCCCATGAGGCAAATGACTTTGAAAATGGGCGTGGAAGCCGCTATCCAAGAAGCTGTCCCGGCGGTTAAAGAAGTAATCGCAGTTGAATAAAATTATGTCGTTCATCACCCGTTTCCATCATCAATACACGCGAAACTTCATCGATCTTTTGAAACATCACAAAATTTACAGTTGGAGCACGGTCATTTCTTTGGTGCTGGTGATTCTGACTTTCGCTTTGCCGGCTTGGCGAGTTTTACCCTTGGTGCAAGAACAAGATTTTTTGCCTCTGCATTACAATATTTATTTCGGCATTGATCGTTTCGGGCCCTGGTATTACATTTTTGTGCCCGCGGCTTTGGGCGGCACTTTGTTGATCATCAACCTGATTTTTCAGACGGCTTTTTTCCGAAGGGAAAGCGTCTTATCTTATTTTTTTGCCGTGGCCACGGTCTTTTCGGAAATTATGCTTTTCGTGGCCATGATTTTTATCGTGCTGCTGAATATATGACATTGGAATCATTTGAAATCATTCGCGTCTTGATCCTCACGGCCGTGGCGTTTGTATTGGCCTTGGCCTGGGCGCCTTTTTTTATCCGCTTGCTGAAGAAGTGGCACATTGGCAAATCTATCCGAACCGAAGAACGCACGCCGATTTTTTCGCGCTTGCATGCCAAAAAGGAAGGCACGCCCACTATGGGCGGTGTTTTGGTTTGGGGCACGGTTTTGGTTTTGGCGCTGGTTTTATATTTATTCAGCAAATACGCGCCGGATTCAACTCTAGGCCAGTTCAATTTTTTGACTCGGCCGCAAACGCTGCTGCCCATGGGCGCCTTGGTGGCCTCGGCTTTGGTCGGATTGGTGGATGATTATTTCAATTGCAAGCATATTGGTCCGGAAGGCGGGGGTTTGCGCGTGCGCCATCGCTTGATTATTTATACGGCCATCGCGGCCGTGGGCGCTTGGTGGTTTTCCGCGAAATTGGACTGGGATTTTTTGCATGTGCCGTTTCTGGGCGATTACACCATCGGCCTCTGGTATGTGCCGTTTTTTATTTTGGTCTTGGTGGCCACGGCGTTTTCCGTGAATGAAACCGACGGCTTGGACGGCTTGGCCGGCGGCACGCTCATGACTTCTTTCGGCGCGTTTGCGATTATCGCTTTTGCTCAAGGCAAATATGATTTAGCGGTGTTTTGCGGAGTGATTTTAGGGGCCTTGCTGGCTTTCTTGTGGTTTAATATTTATCCGGCCAAATTTTTCTTGGGCGATACCGGCGCCATGTCTTTGGGCATTACCTTGGGGATCGTGGCCATGCTGACCAACTCGGCTTTGTTTTTGCCCGTGATCGGCTTTGTGTTTATGTTGGAATCTTTGTCCGTGCTGGCGCAAATCACTTCGCGGAAAGTATTTAAGAAGCGCCTTTTTCGATCAGCCCCGTTTCATCATCATTTAGAAGCGATCGATTGGCCGGAACCGACGATTGTCATGCGGCTTTGGGTGATCTCCATGATCGCGGGCGCGGTCGGAGTTGCTCTGGTGTTAATTGATGCGCTAATCCAATAAATCATGAGCACGCGCGGCGGCAAAATTGATTTTTTATATCTGGCAATTGTGGTGACAATTGTCGTTTTTGGCTTGCTCATGCTTTCTTCGGCTTCGGCGCCCAGCGGTTATGAACGCTTCGGGGACAGCTATTATTTCGTGAAGCACCAGATTATTTTCGGGTTGATTCCCGGAGTGGCCTGCCTAATCGCTTTCAGCCGCATTTCTTATACCTTTTGGAAAAAACACGCCTGGAATTCTTTGCTGATCTCGATTGTCTTGCTGATGCTGGTGTTTATTCCGGGATTGTCCGCGGGCATCGGCAGCGCGCACAGCTGGATTTCCGTGGGCGGATTTTTTTCCGTGCAGCCGTCGGAGTTTGTGAAACTGACTTTTTTGTTTTATTTGGCGGCCTGGCTGGAACAGCGGGGCCGTTACGGAGTGCGCGACGGACGCACCGGTTTTTTGCCTTTTTTGGGCGTCTTGGGCGTGATCATCGCATTGCTGATTTTGCAGCCGGACATCGGCACCATGTCGATTATCGCCATGATGTCTTTGGTGGTTTATTTCGTGGCCGGGGCGCCGATTACCTATCTGATTGGCTTGGTGGGCCTGGGGATCGGCGGCTTTGCCTTGCTGATCGGTTTGGCGCCGTATCGAGCGGCGCGTTTTACTACCTTTTTAAATCCGGAATTGGACCCTCAAGGAATCGGCTACCACATCAACCAAGCTTTGCTGGCCATTGGCTCGGGTGGAATTTTAGGTTTGGGTTTTGGCCATTCGCGCCAGAAGTTTCAATACTTGCCCGAGGTGGTGGGGGATTCGATTTTTGCCGTCATGGCCGAGGAAATGGGTTTGATTTTATGCTTGGCGTTTATCGGTTTATTTTTAGCTTTGCTGTGGCGCACGATTGCCATTGCCAATGCGGCGCCGGATAAATTCGGAAAATACGTGGCCGTGGGCATTGGCGCTTGGCTGGTGATTCAGGCTTTTGTGAACATCGGTTCCATGATTGCGATTTTGCCCATGACCGGCGTGCCTTTGCCGTTTGTCAGCTACGGCGGCACTTCTTTGGCGGTTTCCTTAGCGGCGGTGGGCGTGGTGTTGAATATTTCGCGGCATGGACGGCTGGGGAGATAAAAGGTAGAAAGGAGAGAGTAGAGAGTAGAAAGGGAATTCACTTTCTACCTTTTACTTTCTACTTCAACCCTATTTTATGAAAATACTTCTTGCCGGCGGCGGGACCATGGGTCCGGTGACGCCGCTCTTGGCCATCGCTGAACGCTGGAATAACATCGATCCCACAGTCGAATTTGTTTGGGTTGGCACTAAGCACGGGCCGGAACGATCAGCGGTTCAGGATGAAGGCATTCCTTTCTTGTACGTGCCGGTCGCGCGCTTGCCGCGCTATTTCAGCTGGGAGTGGTTGGCTCTGCCGTATAATTTGGTTCGAGCCTTAATTTTAGCTTGGTTGATTTTAGGCAGGGAAAAGCCGGATTTAATTGTTTCCGCCGGCGGTTTTACCGGTGTGCCCGTGATTATGACCGGCTGGCTGCGCCGGATTCCAGCCTGGGTGCATCAGCAGGACGCGGTGCCATTGCTGGCGAATCATTTGGTTATTCCTTTTGTCAAAATTATCACCGTGGCTTGGCAGTCATCTTTAAAAAGTTTTCCCAAAAATAAAACTAAGTGGGTGGGCAATCCGGTGCGGCCGTCGATTTTGGCCGGCAAGCGGGATAAGGCGTATGAGATTTTTCATTTGGATTTGCGCTTGCCCACGGTTTTGATCTTTGGCGGCGGCAGCGGCTCTTCCTGGCTGAACCATATGTTTGAAGAAATCGGCGGCTGGCTGGAAAGCCAAGCGAACGTAATTCACATCACGGGCCGCGGCAAGATCAAGCGCAAGCTCGAGCACATGGGACCGCATTATCACACTTATGAGTTTTTGACTCATGAGATGGCGCATGCTTTGGCCGCGGCGACCGTGGTGGTCGCTCGGGCCGGCATGGGCACGATTGCGGAATTGGCGGCTTTGCGCAAGCCAGCGGTTTTAATCCCTTTGCCTTCGTCCTTACAAGAAGAAAATGTGAAGCCGCTAAAGGCTATGAAAGCGGCCGTGATTTTGCGGCAAAGAACCACGACCACCGGTGATTTAAAAAAGGCGATCAGTGATTTGCTGGATAATAAGCCAACGCGCGATGAATTATCTGAGCGCCTGCATGAGTTGCTGCCCACGGAAGTTGAAGAAAGTTTGGTGGAATTCGTGAAGAGCAAATGCCTAAAATAATAAAAAACACCCCCGCCGCTGGCGGGGGGGTTTTGGCTTATTCTGCTTCGTCAACGATTTCCGTGTCCAAGTCTTCCGCCGCTTCGACATCGCCGCCTTCAACTAAAGCGGCGCTGCAATCCGAGCATTGCTCGGTCATGGGATCGACGTCCACGTTCTCCGCACCGCAAGTGGTGCAAACTCCTGTGTCTAACATAACTATTTGTTATGAGTTATTTGTTAAGGGATCCATAAAAATTGTGCCAGACTCTAAAATAATTGAAAAGATGTTGTCAAGCCTTGTGGATAAGTTATGATGTGGCCAATGGGCTGGTAGCTCAAACGGTACCCGACGTCCATCAGTCAGCTTGGCTGACTTCAGGACGGCCGGGCCCGTCTGCGCTGGCCTTTGGCCTGCGCGGCGGGGAGCGGATCGGCGAGCCTCTTGTAGCCATCTGGTCTTCTCGATCAGGTTACGGGTTCGAGTTCCGTCCAGCCTAATTGATTTTCTAGCCGTCGAGTCCGACTTGGCGGTTTTCTCTTGTCAAAATCATAAAATAATGTTATATTTTCGCAACCTGCCGGTCGTTAGCACTGTTGACACGGTTGAATAACATACTTGGGTCAGTAGCTCAGTGGTAGAGCAGAGGCCTTTTAAGCCTAAGGTCGTGGGTTCGATCCCCACCTGACCCACCAAAAATATCGCGTTAATACGCGATATTTTTGTAACTAAAAACCGCCTGGTGAAGCAAGGCGGTTGGCAGAGCTAGTCGTGGCGGCCAGTGGTGGCCGGATAAACATAGGAAAGATAGAAAACCGGTAAAAAAAGCAGCAGATAGGTCATCAATGACCCGAGACAGACGGCTTCAGGCCAGGCACAGCCGAAAGCGGAAAAGAGCAGCGCGCTCGCCAGACAACCGAAAATCAAGATGAGACGCGAGATGGCGCTGGCCGCGGCAAAGATGTGCAGCGGGCTGAGGGCGATGAAAAAGAACGCGGAAAGCAGGTCGGAATTTTCGAATTGGGTCGCGGCCGGTTTGGTTTCCATGTTGCCTCCGGGAACAGATGGAAATGATAGCGGAAAGACCCGGCTCAGTCAATAGTCGGGGGATGAAAAATACAGGAACTGTTGACAAAAGCCGAAATATCAATTATCTTTCTGGGTCAGTGATTATCCGGGTTTTTAGCAGGAGGCGATGGATGATGGAGGATCATACCAGGAAAAAATTGTTGACCACAGCCTTATCGGAACGGAGTGAGGCCGCGCAACAAGAGGAGCGTCTGGCCGCGGTTTATGCTCTGGATCAGGCCGGCTTGCTAGCGTTCCTCCAGCGTTTCGACTGGATGAACAATCCCGAGCTCTTTACCGCCGCGTATGTTCGTTATCGGAATCAACCCGCTTTGCCGTCCGCAGTCCAGAAGAAGTGGCAGGAACTGGGTTCGGCAGAGGCTCATGCTTGCGCCCGTTTCGCATTTTCGGGCGGCCGGTAAATTCTCGCCAAAGGCACGACAACGGTCGCGCCTTTTTTATTACTCAAAAATAAAGTAAAATATTAATAAGCCCGGATGCAAATCCATACGGGTTTTTGTGCAATATGCGGATCGCTTTTATCGGACAAAAAGGCCTTGATATCGGGGAGCGAGGCGGCGGCGTGGAACAGCACGCGGCGGCTTTGGCGTCGGGTTTGGCGGAGCGCGGCAATGAAGTTGTGGTTTACGCCCGGTCTCGATATCGTTCAGCCGAACCATTGGCGCGAGCCGGGATTCGCGTGCGCTATCTGCCGACTATCTATCGCAAGAATTTAGAAGCGATTGTGCATGCTTGGCTCTCAACTTTGGATGCCATGTGCCGGCGCTATGACATTATCCATTACCATGGCGTGGGGCCGGCCACTTTGGCTTGGCTGCCCAGATGGTTCAAACCCCAATGCAAAGTGATTGTCACTTTTCATTCGCAAGACCGATTTCATCGCAAATGGGGGAGATTGGCCAAGGCGTATTTGCATTTCGGGGAACTGGCGGCTTGTTGGTTTCCCAATGCCACGATCGCAGTCAGCCACGTGCTTCAGGTTTATTGCCGGGATCATTACCGGCGCCAAGTGATTTTTATTCCCAATGGCGCTTATGTCACTCATGTGCCGGCCACGGATCAGCTGCCGCAGTTTGGGCTGGAGCCGGGGAAATACATCGTGAATGTCAGCCGGTTGATTCCGCACAAAGGACAGCATTATTTAATCGAAGCTTGGCAAATGATTCAAAAGCAATATCCGGAAAAGTTAAAAGATATCAAACTGGCTTTGGTGGGGGCGCCATCCTACACTTACGATTATGAACGCCAATTGAAGGATTTGGCCGCGGGCAATCGAAACATTATCTTTCCCGGCTATCAAGCGGGCGAGGCCTTAAAACAGCTGTTCGCTCACGCTTATTTATATGTTCATCCTTCGGAAGCCGAGGGTTTGCCCGTGGTGGTGCTTGAGGCCATGAGTTACGGCCGGCCGGTTTTGGTCTCGGATATTCCGGAAAATTTGGAAGCCATGCATCATGCGGGTTTTTCTTTCAAGAATAAAGATTCAGTCGATTTATCAGTCAAATTGCTTCAGTTGTTAAACCATCCGGAACTGGTGGCGGAAGCGGCTCGCCGCGTGCAAGACGTGGTGGAGACGGAATTTAATTGGAGCGTGATCGCGGAGCAGACCGAAGCGGTTTATCGATCAGTTAGACATTAAATTATGACAGGAGGAACAAAGGCGGCTTGGCACGCGTTGAGCGCCAAGCAAGCCTTGCACAATTCGGACTCGTCAACGGCCGGCTTGAAGCCGGCTCAAGTGGCGGCTCGCCAGAAAAAATACGGCGCCAACGTCTTGCCGCATAAAAAACCGGTGGCGGGCGGGCTGATTTTGCTGCGCCAATTCGGCAGTCCTTTGATTATTATTCTGCTGGCGGCCGTGCTCATTAGCTTGGCTTTGGGCGAAAGCGTGGACGCGGCCGTGATTTTTGCCGCGGTTTTGGTCAACACGGTGATCGGTTTTGTCCAAGAGTACAAAGCGAATCGGGCTTTGGAAAAATTACGCTCATATTTGCAGCCGTTTGTGTCCGTGCGCCGAGACGGGCGAGAAAAGCGGATCTTGGCGGAAAAATTAGTGCCCGGCGATCTCGTTTTGTTGCGCACGGGCGACAAAGTGGTGGCCGATTTAAGGTTGCTGGAGGCGGTTGATTTGGAAATCAGCGAAGCGGCTTTGACCGGCGAATCATTGCCGGTCAGCAAACAAACGGAAAAAATCAGCGCGGATACGGTTTTGGCCGAACGCGCCAATTTGGCTTATGCGGGCACGCACATCGTGGCCGGAACCGGCTTGGGCGTGGTGCTGGCCATTGGTTCGGACACAGAGTTGGGACAAATTGCCGAATTGGTGCAATCAGCCGAAGATGCGCCCACGCCGCTGCAGGCGGAATTGAAGCGGTTGGCCAAATGGCTGTCCGCGGCCGTGGTGCTGATTGTGCTGGTCATTTTGGCGCTGGGATTATCCCGGGGCTTTGATTTATTGGAAATGTTTGAAACCAGCGTGGCTTTGGCCGTGGCGGCCGTGCCCGAAGGGCTGATCGTCACCATTACGATTATTTTGGCCATTGGGGCGCAGAAAATTTTCAAACGAAAAGCTTTGGTGCGGCGGATCGTGGCTTCGGAAACTTTGGGCAGCGTGTCCGTGATTTGTTCGGATAAAACCGGCACGATTACGGAAGGAGAAATGAGAGTCGGGGAGATTGTGCCTCTGAGCGGACCGATTGCGGCCGGAGAAGTCAGTCATGTTCAGATAGCGCCGGAAACCATGATGCTGCTGGAAGCCAGCATACTGTGCAATGACGCGACCGTGACCGGGGGTAAAAAATTAGAAAAAGTGGAAGTAGTGGGTTCGCCCACGGAAAAAGCCTTAATGGAAGCGGGTTTGCAAGCCGGTATTGAATATCGCGCCTTATTAAAGCGCCATGCGCGCTTGGACGCGGTGCCGTTTGATTCCAGCCGGAAATACATGGCCACTTTGAACCAGTGGCCCGCGGGTCCGTATTTGCTGGTCAAAGGCGCACCCGAATACGTGATTGATTTTTCCGATTCATATTTGCAGGCTGATCAGGCCAAGAGTTTATCAAAAGATAAGCGCCGGGAGCTGAAACAACTCGCCGTCAGCATGGCTAATCGCGGTTTGCGCGTTTTGGGCGTGGCCTATCGGCCCGAACCGCAAGGCCGGAAGAAAATTGCGGATCAAGCCCCGAATGATCTGGTTTTTTTGGGTTTTATGGGCTTGAGCGATCCGCTGCGGCCGGAAGCTCGCGAACAAATTCGGCGCACGCAAGAGGCGGGCGTGCGGACAATCATTATTACCGGCGACCATCCGAGCACGGCTTTGGCCATTGCCAAGGAAGCGGGTTTGGCGGCCAATCGGCAGACCATGGCCATGGGCGCGCAAGTTGACCGCTGGTCGGATCGGGAATTGAAGGCTAAGGTGAAAACTTTAAATTTATTCGCTCGGGCCGAGCCCAAACACAAAATCCGGATTATTAAGGCTTGGCAAGCGCACGGCCAAGTGGTGGCCATGACCGGCGACGGGGTGAATGATGCGCCGGCTTTGAAAGCCGCGGATATCGGCGTGGCTTTGGGATCGGGTACGGAAGTGGCCAAAGAAGCTTCTGATTTGGTGCTGTTGGATAATAATTTAGGCACGATCACGGCTGCCATTGAGGAGGGCCGAGTCATGTTTGATAACATTCGCAAAACCGCGGTGTATTTAATGACTGACAGTTTTACGGAAATTGTTTTGATTGGCGGGGCTTTGCTTTTGGGCTTGCCGCTGCCGCTCTTGGCCACGCAGATCTTGTGGATTAATTTGATCGCGGACAGCTTGCCGGCCATTGCCTTGGCCATGGAGCCGGGGGAGCCGGATATCATGCGGATTAAGCCGCGCCCGCGTCGAGAACCGGTTTTGAACCAAGAGATGCTGACTTATATTTTTGGCGTGGGCTTGATTACCGACTTGGTTTTGTTTGCTTTGTATGCGTGGTATTTGGCGCAAACCGGGGATCCGATTGAGGTTCGGTCCGTCATGTTTGCGGCCGTGGGCATTGATTCCTTGCTTTACGTATTTGCTTTTAAGAGCTTCCGGCGGTCGATTTTCCGCACTAATCCGTTTTCCAATCTTTGGCTCTTGGGCGCGGTGGGCGTGGGTTTCGGCTTAATGCTTTTCGCCTTATTGCATCCGTTTATGCAGCTGGTGTTTGAAATCGTGCCCTTGAGCTTGTCTGACTGGCTGGTATTGCTTATGATAGGAGTAGTAAAATTAATGGTGATTGAAGGCACGAAAGAGTGGTTTATTCATAGGAGGGGACTGGGGACCGGCAACTAGTAACTGGGTTTAAATCACGCTTCGTACCCAGTACCCAGTTACCAGTTACTAGTACCTAATAACTAATATGGCAAAAGGAAAATATCCGCGCAGCGTGGCTAAGTTTATTCGGACGCAAAAGGCGGTGAACAGGCGCCGAACCGAAGATGCGGCTGAACAAAGCAAACTAATTAAAGAGCTGATCGTTCGGGTCGCTCCCTTAAGTCGAAGCTAATGAAATCTTCGGTTTATCAAAAAATCGCCCAAGATCATGCCAGCCGGGAAAAAGCTCGGCGGCAGATTATCAATCAAGCCAATAACGCCTTGAGCACGGCCAAGCGCGCGATTTTTGCTTTGCATCGCGACGACCGCAAATCAGCCCAAGATCTCCTGGACGAAGCCAAAAAGATTTTTGTCAATTGCGAAAAAAGCTTTAAGGCTTGGCCGGATTTGGCTTACGAAGGCGCTTACTTGGCGGCTTTGGAAGAATACGCGGAGGCCTTGTTATTTTTCGGTTATGTGAAAAATGGGAAAATCGCGGCCATTGATCAGCGCTGCATGCGCGCGCAGACTTATTTGGCGGGTTTATCCGATACGACCGGCGAGATCGTGCGCTTGGCCATCCGCCAGGCCACGGCCGGGAATTTCCAGAGCGTGGAACAGGCCGTGAAAACCGTGGAGGAAGTAATCGCTTATTTGTACGAGCTGGATCTCACCAGTTATTTGCGCACTAAGTTCGATCAAGCCAAAAAGAATTTAAGGCATCTGGAGGAGATGCGCTACGAAATCAGCTTAAGAAAATAATGTATCCGTATGTCAGAACACCCGCAAATTCATCATTTTGAAAATTTACCCGAAGTCCCGCCGGCGCCGGAGCAGCCTAAAGTGGTTCAGCATCAAGTTCAAGAAGTGAACGCGGTTGAGATTCAAAAAGCCGTGATCGAGGCCGAAGCGAAAAAAGCTCAACAAGCGGAAGAAGACGATAGAAAGGTGAAAAGCATTTGGGATAAAATCAGGGGTTTGCGTAATTAGTTTTCCAGTATGGGGGATCAACCAAGAGTCAGCGCCATCGTGCCGGCTTACAATGAAGAAAAAACAATCGCGGGCGTGATTGAAACTTTGAAAATGTCGCCGTTGATTGATGAGATCATTGTGGTTTCGGACGGGTCAACCGACGGCACGCATGAAATTGCTTTGAAAGCCGGAGTCAAAGCTTTGGAATTACCCACTAAAAAAGGCAAAGGCGCGGCCATGCTCCATGGATTGGCGCACACCAAAGCGAATATTGTCATGTTTTTTGACGCGGATTTAAAAGGCTTAAGGGTTGATCATATTCAACGCTTGGTGATGCCGGTTTTGTCCGGTTCACGCGTGATGACCGCGGGTATTCGCGATCGCGGTTTGCTCATGAGCTCATTGTCGAAAAGATTTTTACCCTTGATTGGCGGGGAAAGAGCCATGGCCCGGCGCGTGATCGAAGGCATGAAGCCGGAGTTCGTGCAGGGTTTTATGATCGAATCGGCCATGAACTACCATTGCCGGATTAATGGCTGGAGCTATGGCGGAGTTTTTTTGCCCGGCCTGCACATTATCCACAAGTATGAAAAAGTCGGTTATCAAAAAGGTTTGATCGAGTATCTAAAAATGACCCGAGAAATCATCAAAGCCATGGTTTGGGTCCGGGTGGCACATTTATTAAAAAAATTTCCTTAATATGGATTTATCAAAAATCAAGAATTTTCAAGATTCAATCGTGACCGTGATGGGCTTGGGCCGATTTAAGCAAGGTTCGGGCGTGGGCGCGGCCAAGTGGCTCATTAAGCATGGAGCGCAAACCGTGATTACGGACATGAAAAGCGAGGCAGACCTGAAAGAATCCGTGGAAGAAGTGATGAAGCATTACAGCCAAATTAAGGCGGAAGTCACTGATCGAGATATTTATCCGCCGGTTTTTGTACTGGGCGAGCATCATGAAGACGATTTTATGGAAGCGGATTTGGTTTTGAAAAATCCGGGCGTGCCTTTTAATTCCGATTATGTGATTGAGGCGGAAAAAAATAAGATTCCGGTGGAGAGCGATGTTTCATTATTTTTCCGCTATTGTCCGTGGCCGATTTATTCGGTGACGGGCACGCGCGGCAAATCCACGACCACGGCTTGGTTTGGCCATCTGCTCAAGGCCGTGCATGAGAAGCCGGTGATCGCGGGCAATATCCAGCATTCGCCGCTGGAGGATTTGGATTGGATTTTGCTTGAGAAGCAGCCCGTGCCCGTGGTCTTGGAATTATCGTCTTGGCTTTTGGAAAGCTTGAAGAACGTAAATATCGCACCGAAAATCGCGATCTATACCAATGCGTTTGAAGATCATTTGGATCGCTATGATTCTTTTGCCGGTTACATCGCGGCCAAGGAAATGATGTTTAAGGATCAAGGGCCGGCTGACATGGCGATTTTGAACGCGGACAATGAAATCGTGGCCCAGGCCGCGTCGCGCATCAAAGCAAAAATCTATTGGTTTTCTTTAAAGCCGTTGGCGGGCCGAGAAGGGATTTGGGTGGAGGACAAAGACATCGTGATTCAGGTTGAAGGCAAGAAACAAACGGTTTGCGCGGTTGATGAAGTGGGACTCAAAGGCGAACATAATTTGCATAACGGCTTGGCCGCGGCTTTGGGCGCGTATTTGGCCGGCGTGCCGGTTGATCGAATTGCCGAAGGCTTGAAGACCTTTGCGGGCTTGCCCAGCCGGCAGGAAACCGTGCGCGAAGTGAAAGGCGTGACTTACATCAATGATACGACCGCGACCTCGCCCGAGGGCGTGATCGCGGCGCTGGAGCGGTTTGGCCAAGATGGAAAAGTGATTTGGATCGGGGGCGGATCATCCAAGGGTTTGAAATTTGAAGAAATGGCCAAGCATTTGCACGCGGCCTGCAAGTATCTAATTTTGCTTGAAGGCACGGCCTTGGCCGAGCTTTCAAAAGTGTTAGGCGACGCCGTGCCCAAAGTGTCGGTTGATTCCATGGAGAAAGCAGTCCAAGCGGCGTCGAGTGTGGCTGAAGCCGGCGATATCGTCTTGTTATCACCGGGAACTTCATCCTTTGGCATGTTCAAGAACGAATTCGACCGCGGCGGTCAGTTTGTGGAGCAAGTGAAGAATTTGAAGGAATAATAATCTCGACAGACGCGATTTTTTCTGATGTAATATCAACACAATAAGAAAACTCCACCTAGTTAATCTGGGTGGAGTTTTGTGTTTAGTCGAGTTTTGGAATCCGTGGGATCAGTACTGGTGGCGTTGTGTGAATTGTCATTCAATACAATTGGGGTTCGATTCCCCATGATTCCACGGATTCCAGAACTTGACTTTCTGTCTTTTTCTGGTAATATTTAATTAGATTGACAATTCATGCGACGTTTTCGGAAAAATCCGCCTTTGGGCGGGTTTTTTGATTAAGTGGATTGACAGCAGGCTAAATTTTTGTTAGGTTAGGCTATCGTTGGGAACTCAACGAAGGAGGAAAACGATGCGTTCTTTTAAGTATAGTGTTCTGGCGGTCGCGATTCTGGTGATGGTTTCTTTGTCGGCTAAGGCAGAGTTTGTTCTGGATGCGGATTTCGTTAACCGGAGCAGTCATTACGTCTTGGTGGTGGTGGGGGCGGGTTCCAACTACGGCCGGGTCATGCTGGTCGAATCCGAACCGGGGATGTTCGAGATCAAGCAAAAGAAGATTCCCAAGCAGGACACCAAGATGATCAAGCGCGAATTGGTCAAGATTCGCCAAGAGGGGAATACAGCCGTTTACTATCTGGGGCATGACCTTGAGCTACGACTCAAGCCGGCGACAAGTGTCAGTATGGCAGGGCAGATTTGTCAGGTTGTCGAATTCGAAAGTGCTTCATATAAGGCAGCTTCGAGTGCAAAAATCAAATGCATGGTTATGGGCTTCGGCGGCGGCGGCTGGATGAGCGATCACCAGTTTATGAAAAAGGAATTTGGGTTTGCTGGACCAGTTCTGATAAATCCGAATGCCAATCTGATGCTTCTGACGTTCGCCTCGTTAGGCACATAACACGGTATCTTGTCCAACAAACTTCGGACCGCTGAGGAATCAGCGGTCTTTTTTTTGTATTGACAGACGCGATTTTTTTTGATGTAATATCAACACAATAAGAAAACTCCACCTAGTTAATCTGGGTGGAGTTTTGTGTTTAGTCGGGTTTTGGGTTCCGTGGGCCTGGCATGGTGCATCCTATGGATTGTCATCCAATGGGGTTGGGGTTCGATTCCCCACAGGTCCACGGATCCCAGAGCTTGACAATTCACTAATTGTTGTTAATATTTACTTGATGACAATCCATATGATGCTTTTCGGATAAATCCGCCCATTGGGCGGATTTTTTAATTTCCGAAATAAGCTAACCAGGATTTTCAGTTCCCTAAAGTTTTATCGGCGAATAAAAATGCGCCCTCGAGCAAGGGCGCATGTTGAAGCGTGCTGGTTACCAGGGCCGGGGATATTGCAGGCCAACCCAGTCCGGGAGGGAAAGCCCGATATCCAGGCCGTAGTTTTTGAGGATGCCGCGGATTTCCCGGAGACTGCGTTGGCCGAAGTTTTTCATCTTCAGCAATTCGTGTGCCGAGTATTGCACCAGCTGGCCAATGGTTTCGATTCGGCAATTATTCAAGGCGTTATACGTTCGGATGCTCAATTCCAGATTTTCAATTGGCAGGGAAAATGCCAGCAGATGTTCCCGGGTGAGGTTGATATTTTCGCGGCTGGCGGTCGCAAATTTGTCGATGCCAACCGGGTTGGCGTGCATTTCCGTTTGTCCCCGCCCGAATTCACCAATAACGATCATCTGGATTTCGTGAAGCTGACGGCTAATTTCACTTTGGTACTGCTGGCGGACGGCGATTTCCTGCTCGCACAGGATAATTTTTTGATTGAGCCCGATCACGGTTTCTTCAATTGTCCGGCTGTCGGACAAATCCGCGATCGGAGTAAAAAACCACAGGCTAAGCTGGCGGCGGCGATGGGGGTGGCGCAGGCAGCGCATGGCGCTGGCAAGAATTTGCCGGACTCGCTCTCTGGTGATGGCCAATTTGCCGGCGGCTTGCTCTAAGGTTTTGCCTTCCTCGTAAATCTTTTGGATGACCAGCTTTTGTTTTGCATCCAAATCTTTCAAAGCTTCATCGATCAAAGCTTGGGCATTGGCTGGCCAGGCTGGAAGCTGTCGGGAACGGATGGCAGCCATCAGATTTCGAATGAGGAGCGTTCGCATTTCTTGAGCGTTAGCCGGAGCCGGAATCAGGCCTTGGCGGATGCCATCGAAGGTTTCTTCAAGGGTTTTTTCGGCCAGGCATTCTTCTTTCATTTGGTCGAACTTTCGGTAGAAAATCCCATTCAAGAGTTTTTTGATCCAAGCTTGATCCGGAGGCGGATCGGGCGCGATTAAAGCAGCGGCCAGATCTTCAAGCAGACGCAAACCGCCGCTGATTTCAGGCAGAACCACCTTGGCCAGTTCCTGTTTAATCTTTCGGACAAGCCTGGGCTCGGCTGGCGCAGAAATAAGGCAGCGGTGCTGTTCGATCTCCAGGAAAGCCGATAAGAAACGAGCGTAGCGCTCTGGGTGTTTTTTGCTGAGGAATACCACGGACTGGCCCTGTGCTCTCATGTTTTTGCAGTCTTTGTTGATGCAAGCGAGACTTACGCCCAACAAGTCCGGAATTTTTCTTTGAACAAATCCGATTTCGGCCAAAGCAAGGATCAGTTTATGGCGGTTTTCAATTTTCTCCGCGTCTTTTTTACCACGGGGCATGTTTTCTCCTGCGGTTTTAATGTTAAAGAGCAAGGGATTAAATTAGGGGAAAATTGCTTTTTTGTCAAGCCGACCAGATTCTTTGTGATCCTTAAATTTTCGTGTTAAAATTAGCCCAGAGGTAAACCGGGTAAAATCCCGGAATTTTCGAGTATGTCGATAAAATCACTGGTGCGGAAATTAATACCTGAGCCGATTTTAAGCCTTTATCATTTATCTTTGGCGAAATTGGCCGAGTTTTGGTATGGACACCCGTCCGAGAAACTGATTGTGATCGGGATTACCGGCACTAACGGGAAATCTTCCACCGTGCAGTTTTTGGGCCAGATTTTGGAAGCGGCCGGGCACAAAGTGGGCTGGACCAGCACGGCTTCATTCAAAGTGGCGGATAAGCTTTGGGGCAATGATAAAAAAATGACTATGCTGGGCCGGTTTCAAACTCAGCGTTTGCTCAAGGAGATGGTTGCGGCCGGCTGCGAATACGCGATCGTGGAAACATCTTCGCAGGGCATCAGCCAATACCGGCACGCGGGCATCAACTACGATGTGGCCGCAATTACGAATTTGACGCCCGAGCATATCGAGGCACATGGCGGGTTTGAGAATTATCAGAAGGCCAAAGGTAAATTGTTCGCGCACACGGCCGCGGGCCAGCGGAAAACTTTGGGCACGAAAAATATCGAAAAGATTTCGGTGGTCAACATCGATGATGAGCACGCGGATTATTTTCTAAAATTCGAATTGGACAAGCGTTACGGCTTTGGCCTGGCCGATAAGAAATATGAAGAACTGGCTCACAAGCGCAAATTTATCCCGGTGGTGGCGAAGAACCTTCAGATCAAAGCCGCGGGTTCGGAATTTGCGGTTGAGGGCGTGGAATTCAAACTGAAACCTTTGGGCAAGTTTAATGTGCAAAATGTCCTGGCCGCCATTACGATGGCTCGCGCCTTGGGCTTGGACTGGGCCGCGATTCGCCAAGGCGTGAAAGCGATCGAACCCGTGCCCGGACGAATGGAAACGGTTGACCAAGGCCAAGATTTTTCCGTGATTGTGGATTATGCTTATGAGCCGGCCGCTTTGGCCGCGGTTTACGAGACCGTGAAATTAATGAAACCTAAGCGAATTATTCACGTGACCGGTTCGGCCGGCGGCGGACGGGACGCGGCCCGGCGCGCGGTCATCGGCCGATTGGCGGCCAAGCATGATGATATCGTGATTGTCACTAATGAGGATCCGTATGATGAAGATCCGATTCTGATTATCAACGCCGTAGCCGAGGCCGCGGTTAAAGCCGGCAAGCAAGATGATCAGGATCTGTTTCGGGTTTTGGATCGCCAAGAGGCCATTGATTTGGCCGTGTCCCTGGCTCGGAAGGACGATTTGGTTTTGATTACCGGTAAAGGCAGCGAGCCGGTGATGGCCGTGGCCAATGATAAAAAGATTCCGTGGGATGATCGGACGGCCGCTAAAAAGGCCATCAAAAAAATATGAACCAGAAAAATTTGCACAAAATAATTCAGCTGAAGCCCAATGAGGAAATTGTGGCCGTGGTGCATCAAGCCCTGGCGCCGCATTTTCATAAATTCGTTTTGGCTTTTCTGCTGGTGCTCCTGCCTTTCTTTTTCTTGTTTCCGCTGTTTAAAGCCGGGGCGCTGGGGATTTTAGGCTTTTTGATTTTGCTGGCCAGCACGCTTTATATCTTCGGCCGGGTGTTTGTGAAATGGGCGAATACGGTTTTGGTGATCACGGATCGGCGCATCATCGACGTGGATCAAAAAGCTTTATTCGATCGGCTGGTTTCAGAAGCGCCGTTTGGCCAGATTGACGACGTATCGCATCGAATCAAAGGCGTCGCGCCCACGATTTTTCGCTACGGCCAAATCAAAGTCCAAATGTCCGGCAATGCCGCGGATATTATTTTTTCTCGCATCAAGCAGCCGGCTCGCGTGCATGATCTGATTCAAGATTTGCGCCAAGTTATCAAAGACGAAGATCGGGATTATAAGGAGCAAAAACTGCATGAGCTGGCGGAACGGTCATCTTTGGAAGAGGTTGAAGCGATCGAGCAAACTTTTCGAAAGCGAGAAATGGATGAGGGTTTGCAAGAGCTTTACGATGAAGACGAATAAGCATTATGCCTCAGTCGCGCCAG
>JAHJAM010000023.1 GCA_018814025.1 Patescibacteria group bacterium
AGAAAACACCGCTCCGGTATTGCACAGCTGTTCGGTTTGCTTGCGCAGCTCTTCGCATTTGCCGTTTTTCATCTGCCACCTCCAAAGAACTGTCCACATTACAATCCAATTCCCAATGATTGTCAAAACAAAAAACAGCCCAAGGGCTGTTTTTTTAAATACTAATTGAGAAACCAAATTGAATAATTGAGATAGGTCGCAAAACTCACCCATAAGATATAAGGCACCAGTAGATACCCTGCCCTCCGATCCAACTTCAGGAAAGCGAGCAAAGTGGCGGCAATGAAAAGCCACATTAACATGATCTCAATCAACGCCCCGCCTGGCGACCACAGGCCAAAAAAGATAATTGACCAAAAGAAATTCAGAAACAATTGTGTTGAAAACAGCAACACAGCCAAACGCTTATCCACCTCATTCTTCTTAGTCATCTTAACTTGCATGATTCGCCACAGTGCGTAACCCATCAGCAAATAAAGAATCGTCCAGACTGGCCCAAAAATCCAACCCGGCGGGTTCAACGCGGGTTTTTCTAGAACTAAATACCAAGTCTGAACTGACATTGAGGTAAAGCTTGAAGAAGCCAAACCCACGGCCATGGGCAATAAAATTGTGCCCGCCATTGTAAATGTATGTTTTGTAATCTTCATATAAAAACATTATATCAAAAAAACATCGATTGATCGATGTTTTTTGGTGGGCGAGGCGGGACTCGAACCCGCACAGAATTTCTTCCAGAGGATTTTAAGTCCTCCGCGTATACCAATTCCGCCACTCGCCCTTGGGCAAAAGAATAATCAATTTTTGCTGTTTCGTCAATGGTTCCCAAGTGAATATTTGCCCCAAAGCCAGTTCTCCTCCATAATGAAACCACTATGATCGAACGCGACGCAGAACAACTCGAAAGTCCGGTCTCCAAAGAAGCTGATCATGAAGAACGCGACTTTGAAATCGGTTTGCGCCCTCAATCTTTGGCTGAATTCATTGGCCAAGAACCGCTCAAAGCCAACTTGGAAATTTTCATTCAAGCCGCCAAACAGCGCGGCGAACCCATGGAGCATGTCTTGCTTTACGGCAATCCGGGCTTAGGCAAAACCACCCTGGCCCATATTTTAGCCAATGAAATGGGCGCGCAAATCCGCGTCACCTCCGGTCCCGCGCTGGAGCGCGTGGGCGACTTGGCCGCCATCCTCTCCAACCTTGGTCCGGGTGATGTTTTGTTTATCGATGAAATCCATCGCCTGAACAAATCCATTGAAGAAGTGCTTTACCCGGCCATGGAAGATTACGCGCTTGATATTATCGTGGGCAAAGGCCCCACCGCGCGCACCCTGCGCCTCAATTTGGAAAAATTCACCATCATTGGCGCCACCACTCGCCTTTCTCTCTTATCATCGCCCTTGCGCGATCGTTTCGGCGTCACTCATCACCTGAATTTCTACGAAGAACCGGACATCGGCCAGATCATCTCGCGCAGCGCCGGCATTTTAGATGTTCAAATCGATCAGTCTTCTACGCAGCTGCTCGCGTGCCGCTCGCGCCGCACGCCCCGCATTGCCAATCGCCTGCTGCGCCGCGTGCGCGACTTCGCCCAAGTCAAAGCTGATGGCCAAATCAATCAACAAGTCTGCCAAGATTCTTTAATCATGCTCGATATTGATCATTTCGGCTTGGATCCGGTTGACCGCCTCATTCTCAAAATAATGATTGAAAAATTCAGCGGCGGCCCAGTCGGCCTTTCCACTTTAGCCGCGGCCAGCCAAGAAGAAATTCAAACCATCGAAGAAGTTCATGAGCCATTTTTGATGCAATTAGGCTTGATCCAGCGCACGCCCCGCGGCCGCACCGTCACCCCCGCCGCCTACACGCATCTGGGTTTTGATCCGCCGGTCCAAAAACTTTCCTAAACTTATCGGCCGGACTGCGCTATAATGTTGACACTATGCCGGTTCCGAATCTCACCCTTCCCTTGACCGCGTTCTTAATCCTTTACGGGATTTTTATTTGTATTTACGCGCTCTACACTTTTTTCAACGCTTACCATCTGATCAAATTCGGTTTAATCGGCCGCACCACTCGCTCCATTATTGTGGTCCAGGCCGGGCTTTCATTAATCCTGCTGATCGTCTCGCTTTTTCTCGTCACTTATCAAGATTGGACCGTCACTTGGAATTTGACGGAAATATTTCAGCGTGACGCCGAACAAATCTTCCCCGCTTTATGATGGATTTAAAAAAACTTCCCAACCGGCAAAAGCATGAAAAGGTGGTTTTATTTCTGCGCCGTCATTGGTTTGCGCCCCTGACCATCGCCTTGACTTTCATTCTGCTGATCGTGGTGCCCGCTGGCTTAGTCGGATATTTTGCGGACAAACAGCATTGGTTTTCTCACCCCACGCTCGGACCGCTCTTGGTTTTAGCCGGCAGCATGTACTTCATGGCCGTTTGGCTGATCGCCAGCATTGAATTTACCGACTATTACTTGGATACCTGGATTGTCACCAACGAACGCATCATCAACATTGAACAAATCGGCTTATTTCATCGTCACGCTTCTGAAATGCATCTGGCCAGCATCCAAGACATCACCTCGGATGCCGAAGGTTTTCTGCACACCATGTTCAATTACGGCCAAGTCAACATTCAAACCGCAGCTGAAGAAAAAAGATTTAATTTCAAAGACGTGCCTTTCCCGGATCAAGTGAAAGATACAATTCTCAAACTGGTGGAAGAGGACAAAAAACGCCACGGTCAAAAATAAACAATAAAAAATCCCCCGGTTCAGCCGAGGGATTTTTGATTCGATTAATCCGTATATGTTTGAATGTGTTTGGCCTCCATCATCAGCCGTTGCAAATCATCCATAAAGGGCCCGTAAACCGCGGTCGTTCTTTCCGCTGTTTCGATCAAATAAAAAGGCTGTTCGCCTTCTATCCCCGACCAATTCGGGCGGGCATAAACTTCGATGGTTGACCTGCCAGCCTTGCCGTCGCCTTCCGGTGGGCAATCGTTGTTCATTTCGATGCTCTGAATCAATTGAAAACCCGCAGGTGCCCCGTTGAATTTTGTGGTGGATTCATGATCCCGTCGTCGCGCCAAATAGTTCACAAACGTTTCCTTCTCCACGTAGTGCACTTCAGTCAGCACCTCTTTGCTTGGTTCGGAAAAAATTTTATCTTTAATGCCGATGGTTAATCGATTTTGCTCGGCCACGACCTTCTCTAGAGTATTCACCTGCATCACTAAAAATATCAAAAAGAAAATCACCCCGATACTCCCCATTACCCCCATCAAATCCCAAACTTGAGTGTGAGTTTTCTTCGGCGCTTGCGTCACTTGTGGAAACTCCTCCATAAATTTTTGCTTACTTCCAATATCTTTCTAACTCGATGCCTTGATAAAAATATTTGAGAATGTCTTCGTACAAATCCCCGTTATTGGCCATGCACAAAGCCTCGGTCGCGGACATGCCCACGCCATGGCCCCAGAGCGCGTACCCCTTGCTCTTGTCGCACGGGCAAGCTACTGATTTTAACCAATCAACCTGGCCGTTCCAGACTTCGCTCCAGTCCCGGGTTCGTCCATCGGTTCTTGAAAAATAAGGCGTCAAAGCCAACTCGCCGTTATAAGTGACAATTTGACCCCGCGATTCATCTACGGACTGCACAATGCGCGGACTGCGCGCTTCTTGGCCATAGCCGCGATACACCTGGTCGTCCGCGTAGGCGGTCACGTGGAAAAACTCTTTGGCTCGCTTGGTATTTCTCTGCCAATGGTAAGTGGCGTAAGTCCGAGCCGCCGTCACCAAGGCTTTTTGATACTCCAGGTGCGAAATATTCGAGGTCTCGCCCAAGCCCTTCAAATAATAATCCATGGGCAACTCGTTAATGAGCCAAGTTCGATCTTTGTAATCATTGTAATGCAGTTCCAAAACATTGCGGAAAGTATTATCCGCGTGCGTGTAGTCCCGCGTGACTCGGCGGTCGAAATTCTCCACCGTGCAAACTGCGTTTGGCACTTTAGGCACAAACCGCAACGCATAAGTTGATTGTTCCAAGCCTTGGCCGCGATCAAAATGGTATCGGCCATTCTTGTAAAAAGCCGAGACCGATTTTCCCGCCGGCAATTCGCCGAGCAGCGCGTTGTTGATGTCCCGCAATTCCCAATCCGTGGCGCAGCTGATGTCCACTTCCCAGTCCGTTTCCTCATCCACAATCAGCACTCCGACGCGCAGCATCAAAGGCGCGTCATATTTATAACTGGCTTGGACATTCGGTTCCGCGCCCGGCCGAGTCGGCGCCTTGATCACTTCAGGTGCGTTTGAAGTTACTTCCACCGGAATATCAATATAAAAATCCGGCACCTTCACGTCATCCACGGCTAATTGATAGCGGACCACGTGCGCGCCTTGTGTCCGCGGCGCGGAAAAAGTGAAATCGATAAAATCCAAAGCGCCGGGTGCCACTGTGCCATTGTCATTGACCGCCAACTGCGTGGCTGACGACCAAGAAGTGTGATAAGTGTCCGCTTCAGACGAAGCTAAAGAAATATCCGGCAAGCGAATTTGTCTTTTTCCCCAAGTTTTGGTTCCGGTATTTTTAATTCCGACTCGAAATGACACTGCTTCCCCGCCTCGCGCGGTCACGGTCTTGGCGCTGCGCAGCAAAAGCATGGCGGATAAACCCTCCGTGGCCGGATCAGCGATTGCTTCCGGCGCCGGTTCAACTGTGGCCGTCGGGGTTGGCGTTTCTGCTTCAGCCACTACTTCAATCACCACCGCAAACTGGCCGCCCGGAATCCAAGCCGTGTTTTCCGCTGCCAGCCAAAACACTTCCCGATAAACGCCGGTTTTCTCTGGAGCATCGAAAGTAAAATAAATGTGGCCCTTGCCGCCCGGCGCCACTCGCTCTTCTTCCAATCGCGCCGGCTGATCCGAACCATACCAAGATTCATCTTCAAAAATACTGGTTCGATATTTTGGTTCGTAGGTATAAATTGACACGAATTCTGATCCGCCTCGCGTCCAGGCTTTGGCTCCGGTATTTTGAAACTCAACCATGAATCGAATATCTTGGCCGGCTTGCACCCGAATCGTTCCATTGCCGGTCGCGCCCGTCTGCACGCTTTCATAGCCGTGAAGCAGCGCCGCTTGGGCTTGATTGATGCCCAAAAACGAAAAGATAATAAACGCGGCCAGCATGCCGACCATTGTTTTTGAAATGGATAATTTACGAAAAAATGAGATATTCATGTTGATCTTGAATGTTCACTGCCTAAGCGTGATTTATTTTTGTTTGTTCCCCTATTTTACCTTTCTTGCTACTTAGGGTCAATCCAATTACTATCATCTTGAAAGTCCGTCGTGATACACTATTTCCATATGACTTCCGCGGCCAAATTTTCCCAAAACATGACCATCCAAATCGCGGGTAAAATCGCGGCCGTTTTTGTCGGCTTGGGCATCATGGCCATCCTCACCCGCTCGCTTGGCCCCGAAGGTTTTGGCGAATACACCACGGCCGTCACCTTTCTGCAGTTATTTGGCGTAATCGTTGATTTCGGCTTAACTCTCACCTTGTTGGTCATGATTTCCGAAGTCGGCGCTGATCAAAATAAAATTACTAGTAACATTTTAACCCTGCGTCTTTTCTCCGGCTTGATTCTCTTCGCCTTGGCTCCTTTGGCCGTCCTGCCGTTTGCTTGGTCCGCCAACGTTAAGCTCGGCGTGGCCGTGGGCGCGGCCGCTTTCCTCTTTATGTCCGGCGCCACCATGCTGGTCGGCGTGTTCCAGCGCCATGCTTGCCTGTGGCGGTCAGCCTTGGCGGAAATGTTGAACCGTTTTATCCTGATCGCTTTAGTGGCCTTGCTGGCTTACCTTAATTTGGGCGTGGTCTGGATGATCGGCGCCATGATTGTCGCCAACCTTGCCTGGCTGGTTTCCATGATCTATTTCGCCCGGCCTTTCATCGCCATCCGGCCCCGATTTGATTGGCCGCTTTGGAAAAAAGTTATCTCCCGCTCCTGGCCCATCGCCGTTTCGATCATCTTCAACCTGCTTTACCTCAAGGGCGATATTCTTTTCCTGGCTTATTTCCGCGACGCCGCCGAAGTCGGTCTCTACGGCGCCGCCTACAAAATCATCGATGTCTTGACCGCCTTGCCGGTCATGTTCATGGGGCTTTTGCTCCCCATCTTGGTCAGCAGTTGGAGCGCCAATGATCGACCGGAATTCAAAAAACGTTTGGCCAGAACTTTTGACATCTTTATGATCAGCGCCATTCCGATTGTCATCGGCACTCAAGCCGTGGCCGAGCCTCTGGCCCTCTTGTTTGCCGGCCCCGGCTTTGCCGCCACCGGCTCGGTTTTGCGCTGGCTGATTATTTCCATCATCGGGGTGTTCTTGGGCGCGCTTTACGGCCATACCGTTGTCGCTTTAAACAAACAAAAGCAAATGATCTGGGGCTATGTGGCCGTGGCCGTGCTTTCGATCATCGGCTATCTCTGGCTCATACCTTTATATGGGATGTACGGCGCCGCCTATGTCACGATTTTTTCCGAACTGCTCATCGCCTTGATTACTTTCTTGATGGTCTGGCGCGTTTCCCAAGCCCTACCCAGCTTATTAGTCACTCTGAAAGCCCTGGTTTCCGCGGCCATCATGTTTGGGGTGATCCAATCTCTGCCCAGCCTGCCGGTTCTGCTGACTGTCCTGATTGGCGCTTTGGTTTATCTGGGTTTGATGATCTTCTTGCGCGGCCTCAACCCCAAAGAACTCAAACTTCTGATCGCTGACCAATCATAATATGTTCCCGATCTTAATTGTCGCCGCTCTCCTGCTCTTTACCGGCTTGGCCTGGCGTGATTTGCGCCTGGGTCTTTTTCTCATCGCCGCCGCCCTGCCCAGCTACCTCATCCGTTTTTCCCTTCAAGGCTTCCCCACCACTCTTTTGGAAGTGCTTATCATTATCCTTATTATTATCTGGCTCATCAAAAGACCGTTTTCAATCCGATCGGACCAAATTCGGTCATGGTTGATACCCATCGCTCTGCTCATCATCGCCGCCACTCTTGGCATCTTTGTTTCCCCGGATAAAATGGCCGCCTTAGGCGTCTGGAAAGCCTACTTCATCGAACCGCTCATTATTTTTTTCATCGCGCTTGATCTGCTCAAAGAAAAGTCAGACCAAGCCAAACTCATGAATTACCTAGGTATTGGGGCTTTGTTCATCGCGTTCTTTGCCATTTGGCAAAAATTCACACTCTGGGGCATTCCCGCTCCCTGGAATATTGAAGGCCGGGTCGTGAGCATCTTCCCCTATCCCAACGCCGTGGGTTTATATCTTGGTCCGATTATTGCCTTGGGCTTCTTCTCTCTCATTTCCAACATGCAAAATATCACCAGGCAAAGCCTGGTCCGGCTCCGCCGGATTTCCCGCCCGCGTCAATTTATTTCCAACCCATTTAACATTTTCTGGCTTGCGACCATTACCCTTTCCTCTCTCGCCATCGTCTTCGCCCAAACCGAAGCCGCCTATTTTGCCCTGCCCGCGGCCGTGGTGCTGATCCTGATCTTCTTCACCAAGTATCAAAAACCCGCGATTGTCATCGCGCTGATTATCATCGCCCTGCTCGCGATTATTCCCCCGGCCCGCCACGCCGTTTGGCAAAAAATTTCCCTGCAAGATTATTCCGGCACGGTTCGTTTAGCCCAATGGCAGGAAACTTGGCATCTGCTTAAAGATCAACCTTTGTTTGGCGCCGGCTTGGCCGGCTATCCCACCGCGCTCGCGCCCTATCACGCCCGGACCGATCTGGAAATTTTCCAATACCCGCACAATCTCATCCTTAATACCTGGACCGAACTCGGCCTGCTGGGTTTACTGGCCAGTCTGATCTTCATCTGGCTCTTGGGTCACCGTCTTTTTATTCCAACCTCGGCTCAGCGCTCCTGGCTTACCCTGGCCGCCGCCGCCGCTTTATTGGAAATGATCATTCACGGCCTGGTTGATGTCCCGTATTTCAAAAATGATCTGGCGGTTTTAACCTGGCTGATTATCGCCCTCGTGCTATTATCAACCAAACCCCGATCCCCCAAGCTCAACCTCTAATCCCTTATGCTCGACCGCCTAATTTTTCGCCACCAAAACAAACGCGAACGGCAAGCCTCCTGCTTGCTGGTGGTTATTGGTCTGATTATTATCTCGGTTTTCTTGATTCAAATTACTGATTTTAAAATCAAACCGCCCACGGCCCCGCTTTTGCCTCCTTCTTCATCCCTGGTTCAAGCCTCCGATTTGGCTCAAGCCCAAAATCAAACCGACACCCGAATCTTCATCCCCGAAGAACTTTTTGGCTCAACCCTTCACACCATCGGCATTTATCATCAGGCCGTCGGCAACCTGCCCGCTGAATCAGTGGTTGTGGTTTTGAAAAAAGATGATTGGCGATTCGCGGAAATCACCCAAAGACCCGGACGCAGCCTGGCCCAAGAATTAACCGAACAGACCAGATTTTCCCAAACCCCGATTCAACTCGGCCCCCTGGCCGGCGTGCTAATTGAGACTGATCCGGATTTTGAGCACTGCCTTGACCCGCAAGCTGACGGCACACCCGGTTTTTGCCTGCTCACCCACAAAATTATTTTTGAAATGGCGGGACAGCTCTTCACCGTGGCCGGTTCTGAACCTTCCATCACCCCCGGCGAACTGATTAGCCTGTCCCGTTCGATTGTTGCACAAGGATCCCCGCCAATTGACGCCGATGATTCTCCGCCGACCATTGACGAAACGATTTTGGAATGATAGCCTGACTCCTCACTGCTTAATCTTTTTACCCAATTACGGAGAGGTGCCAGAGTGGTCGAATGGGCCGCACTCGAAATGCGGTGTACCTTCACGGGTACCGTGGGTTCGAATCCCACCCTCTCCGCCAACCAAAAAGTCCCGGCCAACGGTCGGGGCTTTTTGGTTTCCTCATTCTCTTCATTGCCGGGAACATCCACTTGGCCTACAGTATATCTTAAGCTCTTCCATCTTATTTATCTTTATTATATATGAAGAAAAAACTTTTCACTTTAGCCGCCATTATCGTGGCGATATTTGCCCTTTACCTCATCCTTCCGGTTTCCCCGTTGCACGCGCCCGCGCCTGAAACTCCTGAGGATAATCTGGTTCGCCTTAATGATTTCCAGCCCGGTCAACTAATTGAGAGCCCCTTCGCCTTAACTGGCCAAGCCCGCGGTACTTGGTTTTTTGAAGACAGTTTTCCAGTCGAACTTCTGGATGACCAAGGCCGCGTCCTGGTCCAAACTCCGGCCCAAGCCCAAGCCGATTGGATGACCGAAGACTTTGTGCCTTTTTCCGTCACCCTAGATTTTATCCCCGCCTCCGCCACCGGCACCCTGGTCCTGAAAAAAGACAATCCTTCCGGCTTGCCGGAAAATGATGACGAGCGCCGCTTCCCAGTCAAGTTTAAAACGGCTGAAACCCAAACCGTGCAAGTCTATTTTGGCAATGACCAAACCGACCCCGGCATCATGCATTGTGAACGAACCTATCCCGCGGTCCGCGCCATCGCTCAAACCCCGGCCGTGGCCCGCGCCGCTCTTGAGGAACTGCTCAAGGGGCCGACCGCAAGCGAACAAGCCCAAGGCTTTCTGACTTCCTTGCCCGCGGGCGTAGCGATTCAGAGTCTCACCATTGAAAATCGCGTGGCTCGGGTTGATTTTAATGAAGCCCTGGAATTCCAAGTCGGCGGCTCCTGCCGCGTGGCCGCCATCGTGTCGCAAATCACCAATACCTTGTTGCAGTTTTCCACCGTGGACTCGGTCGTCATCTCCATCAACGGCCGCACCCAAGACATTCTTCAACCCTGATTTCCATCCCCACCGCCCGGCAAACCCGGGCGGTTTTTCATTTCCAAAAATCAATTTTTTCCGCTATAATATCCTCAATAAAAACCTTCAGCTTATGAGCCAAATTCGCAAAGCCATTATCCCGGTCGGCGGCATGGGCACTCGCTTCCTGCCCGCTTCCAAAGCCCAGCCCAAAGAAATGCTGCCTGTAGTTGATAAACCGGTTATTCAATATATCGTTGAAGAGGCGGTCAAAAGCGGCATTGAAGAAATCGTTTTCGTCACGGCCATTGGCAAGCGCGCCATTGAAGATCACTTCGACCGCAACTTCGAACTTGAATACCGCCTTGAGCAAAAAAAGAAAGTCAAAGAGCTCAAGGAAGTTTCCGCCATTGGCCGGCTGGCCAAATTCGCTTTCGTTCGCCAGCACAAGCCCATGGGCGATGGTCATGCGGTTTTATCTGCTCTGCCGTTTGTTGATGCCCACGAACCCGTGGCCATTCTCTTTGGCGATGATATCATCGATGCCAAAATCCCGGCCCTCAAACAGCTCATGCAGGTTTACGACAAATATCAGGATCCGGTCATTGCTTTGCAGGCCGTGCCCAAAAACGAAGTTTCCAAATACGGCGTCATCGGCGGTCATCAGGTTACGGACAAAATTTGGGAAATCAATCAATTTATCGAAAAACCCTCCCCGGCCAAAGCCCCGTCCAACTTGGCCGTGGTCGGCCGCTACATCATCACCCCGGAAATTTTTAATATTCTGCAAAAACAAAAACCCGGCCCGGATGGCGAAATTCGTTTAGCCGATGCTTTTGCCGCTTACCTCAAACAAAAGCGCGCCCTTTACGGCCGAATTTTTGATGGCACGCGCTATGACTGCGGCAACAAGCTCGGTTTTCTGCGCGCCCAAATCGAACTAGGCAAAAAGCACCCGGAAATCGGCAAAGAATTTAAAAAATATCTCAAAACGATTTAACCCTTTGACCCTACCTACTTTTACCCTACCTACCCTTATGTTTCGAAAAACCCTCCCCATCTTCCTCCTGCTCACTTTCCTCTTCACCACCGGCCAAGGCTGCGGCGGTCCTTCGGTGGCCGAGCAAGCGGCCGCTCAGCCCGTCACTTTAACTATCTGGCGAGTTTTTGATGAAGACGACACCATGAAGGACATCATGAATGCCTACCGAACCCTTCACCCCAATGTTTCTTTTGAATATCGCCAAATGCGGGTTGATGAATACAAAAACGAACTTTTGCGCGCTTTTGCCGAAGGCACGGGCCCGGATATCTTTTCCATCCATAACACCTGGATGAATGAATTCAAAAGTTTGATCGGTCCCTTGCCCGCCTCGCTGACCATTCCCTACATCGAAATCAAAGGCACTATTAAACAAGAAAAAATTATCACTTTGCGCGAAGAGCCTTCGATTACTCCGGCTCAAGTTCGCCGCGATTTCGTGGATGTGGTGGCTCAAGACGCGGTCATGCGCTATCAGCCCAATCCCAAAGACGTGCCGCAAGAACGAATTTTTGGCCTGCCCATGTCCGTGGACACCTTGGCCATGTTCTATAACAAAGATTTATTAAACGCGGCCGGGATTGCGCAGCCCCCGACCAACTGGGCCGAATTTCAAGCGGCCGTCGTCGCTCTCACCAGTATTGGCACGGATGATTTAATTATTCAATCCGGCGCCGCCTTGGGCGGCAGTGCGAACGTGGAACGAGCTTTTGATATCGTTTCTTTGCTCATGATGCAAAACGGCACGCCCATGATTGATGATCGCGGCAATTGCACCATTGGCTGGAATGATCGAGATAAACAAACCGTGCCCGGCGCGGACGCAGTCCGCTTTTACACTGATTTCGCCAACCCGCTCAAAGAGGTCTATGCCTGGAATGCCAGCCAGCCCAACTCCTTTGATGCTTTCACTTCCGGCAAAACCGCTTTCTTCTTCGGTTATTCTTACCACCTGCCTCAAGTCCGCTCGCGCGCCCCGAAACTCAATTTTGCCGTGGCCCCCACCCCGCAAATCAGCGGCGGCCACACCGTCAATTACGCCAACTATTGGGTGGAAACCGTTTCCAAAGCCACCAAAGCCAACAATTGGGCCTGGGATTTTGTCCAATTCGCCACCAAGGCCAACCAAGTTCAAAGCTATCTGAAAATCGCCAACCGGCCCACGGCTCGCCGCGATTTAATCAACAGCCAAATCGATGATGAAGATTTAAATCCCTTCGTCAGCCAATTGCTCACGGCTCAAAGCTGGTACCGCGGCCAAGACATTGAAGTGGCCGAACAAGCTTTCCTGGATTTAATCGATGCGGCTTTAGCTGGAAAAATTATCGAAGATGAAATTGATCTGACCCAAAGCAAAATCAACCAAACTCTATGAGGAAAATCATCCTAACAATTTTTGTCGGCTGTCTTTTTCTCCTATCCGCTGCCCCGGCCTTGGCCGATGTGTGCAAAAGTGATAGCTGTTCTAAAACCGAAGTCGGCGCTTTCATGCAAGATATTGCCGCCAAATGCTACAACACCGGCGATTGTTCCTTGGCCGACATCATGATCGTGATTAACAACGTGGGAATTTATGTCCTGGGCATCATCGGCTCTCTGGTTCTGCTCATGTATGTCATCGGCGGCATCATGATGCTGACCTCAGAGGGAGGAGATCGGAAAGTCCAAGGAAAAAAGATGATCGTCGGTGCCACTGTTGGCATGATCATTGTCTTTGCCGCTTACGCCGCCATCATCACCCTGGACAGTGTTTTGCGCAATCGCGGCCTGGCCGAAACCATTAGCGAACAACAAAAGTAACCAAATCCAACCAATAATCTTTATCTTATGAGAAAACAATACTGGCTTGGCACTTTCCTGGGGATAACTCTGGCCTGTCTGCCCCTGATCGCCTTTGGCGCCAAATTAACTAATCCCCTGGGCGAAGGTCCTGATGCCGCGGATTTCCGTGTTATAATAGGCCGAGTTATTCAGTTTCTTTTGGGCTTATCCGGCTCCTTGGCTTTGCTCATGTTTGTTTGGGGCGGCGTTCAGTGGATGATTTCCGGCGGCGTTCCGGACAAAATCAAAAAAGGCAAAGACACTTTGATTTGGGCAACTATCGGACTTGTGGTAATATTTACTGCATACACGCTGGTCAGCACCCTGATCAAGGCTCTGGCCAACAGTCCGGCTTAACTCGTATCTTTATCAAATAACTTAATTAACCTCACTATAAACTTAAGAGGTAAAACATCCATATGAAAGAACTTTATTACAAAATCGGCACCAAGTTAGCCATTTTGCCCGTGCTCTTAGCCCCTAAAGCCACCTTCGCCCAAGCTTTGGGACAAGAAGATCTTTTCGGCGGCATAGGTTCAGAAGAGTTTGCTGGCTCTGCCGGTTTGGGAAGCGCTAATTTGACCGATACCATTGCTTCCATCATCCGCACCATCCTCGGATTTTTAGGCATCATCGCCGTGGTCATTATCCTCTTCGGCGGTTTCAAGTGGATGACTTCCGGCGGCGCTGAAGAAAAAGTTAAAGATGCCAAAAAACTCATCATCTCCGGCATTATCGGTTTGGTAATTGTACTCTCGGCCTTTGCCATTGCCTCATTTGTCATCACCAACATCGCTCAGGTTGCTGCTTAATCGAAACGATTTTCTTGGGCCAACCATTGGTTGGCCCATAACGCAAGCGGATAATTTTTTATCCCTTCGCGTTATGAAAAAGATCCTCAACGCCTTTTTCTTGATCATTATCGGTCTGTTCTCGTTCAGTGCCGTCCCGGCCTTGGCCCAAGGCGGCGTGGCTTTGGAAGGCCTGGATAAAACCGCGGGCGTGGCCGAATACACCACTGGCGAATCCGCCAATCTGACTAATGTCGTGGGTGGGTTGATTGGTTCGCTTCTGGGCGTACTCGGCATCGTTTTCGTCATCCTGCTTATCTATGGCGGCATCAGATATATGACCGCCAGCGGTGATGAAACGCACGTCAAAGAAGCCAAAAGCCTTTTAATCGCAGCCACTGTCGGATTAATTATCACGATTTCTGCTTACGCCATTGCCTCATTTACCCTGTCGAGATTATCCATTGGCTTAGGTATTGATAATCAGGGAAAACTAATCTGCGATCCGGAAACCGGCGTCTGTGTTCAAGGCGGACCAGCCGTTCCCTCTGACTAATTGCAACATAAATTTTATTTATAATAATCAATTATCTAAATCGCTATGAAAAACATGTTCTACAAAATCGGAGCCTGGATCTCCGTTCTCCCGGTCCTTCTGCTCCCCACCGCCACTTATGCCGGACTTACCGATGCTGGCACTAACCTGTCTCAAGTTGGCGATGCCGCTAGTTTATCGCAAAACGAAAGAAGCTTACCGAAATTGATTGGTGGTTTGATTAACGTCATTATTAGTGTCTTGGGAATTGTCTTCGTGATTCTAATTGTCTACGCGGGTATCCTTTATATGACCGCCGGCGGCGAAAAAGACAAAGTCGAAAAAGCCAAAAATCTGATGATCCAAGCGGTGATTGGTTTAGTCATCATTGTGGCCGCTTACGCCATTTCAAGCTTTGTTATCACCCAACTCACCACCATCACTTCATAATCTAAATCCAAAAACACCCCGCTTGGGCGGGGTGTTTTTTAATTAAAAAAGCCCTCGACCGAAGTCGAGGGCTGTGTCAGAGAAAGAACGGAAAGGAGATCAGTAGTACTGATCCACGCTGTCGACCGGTCCGTTGCCTCGACGCGCGCGCTTTTCCCAGACCTTGCGGCATCGGCCCTGATAGTCGCAGGACAAACCCACAACCACGATCTGAGCTCCGGGCTGGTCAATCGGCACCCACAAGGCCTGCCCGATCGGCGCCGCCTTGTAAGACACGCTGTCATAGCGCCCGTCGCCGTCCAAGTCCGCAAAGACCTGAGCCAGCGGCATACCGAAGCAGTTGGTCGATAGCAGATACACGCCCATCGATTCGAAGTTTACCACCATGTGGCTGGCCGTCGGCGCCTTCTTCTCCATGTGCTGGATCTCGAAGCCGCGGAAACCCACGGGCTTGCACGCCTTGGCCGACAGATGAGAGGCCGCCTTGTTGTACTCCTGCACCTCCACGGACTGGCCTGCCCAATTGGGCTGCATGATTCGGGCCGAAGCCAGCTGACCGCGCGAACCCGGGTTATAGGTGAAAGGCACCATCCCGCAACCCACGCTTGCCGCTGCCAGAATGAGGATTATGAAACATTTCATGATTCTTCTCCCTTCTGTTGTAGTGGTTGCTACTTCTGATCGAACTCGCCACCCAGCAGGATCTCGTTATCCTTCTTGATGACGGTCATCTCGTCCTTCATGACCTTGTTCTCCGTTTCGGCCGCCACCACTCGCTCTTCAAGCTTCTTAAGAGCTTCGGCACCGGCCGCTGACAGGCTGGCTGTTCCTGACTGGCCGGTTGGCGTATTGGCGAAACCTTGCTGAACCGGCATCGAAGTGCCGCCCAAAGCCGAAACCGGAACTGCCGTCGGCGCCTGCACCCCATTCATCCTCATCATCTGATCCCGAAGGGCCATCTGAGAATCCATGAGGTAGATCTGATCGATCCCGCCGCCGAACATGTTACCCATGCCCGGCATACCCATCATACCCATACCATTGCCACCAGAGGCTGCCTGGACCACACTCGCGTCGCCTGTGGCGGCGCGCTTGCAGTTCCCGAAATTGTCGCAGTCCTCGATCTGGGCGTTCTTGCCTTCTTCCATGGCCTTAGCCGTTGCCTTAGCCACCACCGTATCCGCGGTCTCGAACCCGTGGGTCTTCTTCTCTACCCTGACCTTGGCATGGGTCTCGGGATCTGTCTCGTACCGGACCTTGGACTCGGAAGTGTAAGCACATCCCGAGAGCATCGAAATCGCCAACGCGATCATCATCACTCGCTTCATCATCGCCTCCTGCTGGTTAAAACCAGACGTTCTGACTGTTAATATTTCAAGGTCCAAAAAAGGCACCAACTCGAGGGGATGTTATACGCCCGGTAGTCCAACCAATGGTTGCACTTCCGGGTCAAGCCGGAACGTCGTTTCGTTTGGCTTCATAACATAAGTTAGCACCTTTTTTGACCCCTCAAATGTCATTTTGCAACAGCTAAATATATCACAATTTTACGATTTTGTCAACCCGATAGGACAGCAAACGGTTGTACTACCGGGTCAAGGGTTTGAGGCTAATTTTAGTAAAAAAAGAGCCCAAGCGCGTGTAACAACGCGCTTGGGCTAGAAGTTAAAAGGACTTGCAATTCTTATCGAACTTAGCCTTGGCCGCCTGATTGTTGGCCATCAGCTCCTTCCAATTGGCACACAGAGCCTGCTGTCTGGGCGTGAGCTTCGGCTTTCCTCCCTGCTTCTTGCCGCCAGTCCCAATGGACCGAACAACCGGGCTTGCTCTGGGCAGATCGTTCTTGGAAACCTCGCCCCTGAACAGGAGCCAGCCCAGGAAGATGGCAACCAACATGGCCGATATTGTAGCGATCAAACCGGCCAAGTCAGGGCTGAAAGCGCTCAGCCCATCTTTGTACGAGCGTTGCATGCTTGCCCTGACAACCCCGCCGATCACCAAACAAATGATGATAGACAGAATCACGAACAGTGCCTTACCACTGAGATCAGGCAGCTGATCAACGCCCATGATCGACAGAGAACTGTCGTTGATCATGTATTTCTGCTGGCCGGAAGGCGTCTCCACGGTCTTGACCAGAACTCCGGGCAAATTGACCATCGTGCCCTTGGGCAGGACCACGATCCCGGCCGCTCCGTCGCACGTGAAGTGCTCGACCAAAGCCTTTTTCTGCGCTTTAGCCTCAGTCTGCTTGCTGACGTTGTTCTTATTCTCCTCAGTCAACAAGCACTTGTCAGTCAAAGCCGCACTCAGCTTCTCACCGAAGACCTTGAGGGCCGGCTCGTAGCGCTGGCCCGGCAAAGGCACAACCAGGGTGTTAACCTGCTCGCCCTTGTCCGAAAACTCAGCCTGCCAAGCCACGGTCACGGGAAAAGCTGCACTCTCGCGCAAATCGTTGATCACGGCCGCTCGGCCGCACACCAACAACATCACGATCGCCAGCAAGATCGGCCAAGTGCCGATCCGCTCTTCGCTTTTGGCCGAAAACAGCCAGGCCGAGAGCAGCAGCGCCGCCAACGTTCCCACCACTCGGCCGAACATCGCAAAGTCAGCCAAGTTAATGAACACGCACAGGACCATGTTGAGCACGATCGCCCAAGCCAGACCCCGAGCGTAATTCACGCCCCAATGGAAATCTCGGCCGGCCGCGATTTCCGTGACTCGATCCAGCACTGCCTCCACAGCCTTCACCGGAAGCAGTAGCAAGGCAAGCGGCAGTCCCAGCCCCATGGCCAGCCCAATCGCCAAGACCGGGTAACCGATCAGTGTGGCCAACCATGGCAAAGCCAGGAGCAACACCGCGATCAGCAAGCCCACAATGGACCGCTTGACCCAGGTCCAGATGAACTGTTTTCGGCGCGTGGCGACTTGGTCGCCTCCCTCATCGTCCGTAAACAAAGAGAGAATCGTCGATTTCCACTCCTGGAAGGGCGCCAATTCCGCGCCGCTCACATCAAGAGCGGTGATGTATTCGATCATGAACTCTTCCGGCATTGTGCCGTCAGGCTCAATTTTTCCCTCGAGCTGATGAGCCAGCTCTTCCAGGACCTGCACATTGCGAATCGTCGCCGGATTATTGACCGCTTCCAAGAACTTCTCAAAGTTCTTGTACTTGACTGAGGTGAAGCTCAGCGAAGTCGTCCCGCGCATCCGACGTGCCACCGACCTGATCACGGCCACGTGGACCTTGATCAACAGCGGACTGGCCTGGTCGAAATTCTTGACCGAAGGCTGGGTAGCGGTTGAAGCTTTCTTTTGAAGATCAACCTCACCCACATTCCCCATGCACACCGGACAGAAGAATTTCTTCTGAGCCAAAGCGATGCCGATGGGATGAACTTCGACTTTCCAGAGCTTGCCTCCGACCAGCACATCCTTTTTTAACTTGTTGTCCCACCGTGTGGTCTGGGCATTCAGCTCCTCAAACATAGCCTCCGCACTCGCATACAGCTCGCACGGAACCACCGGATTGCCATTCTCCTTCTTCATGACCGTCCCGTCGGCATTGAGCGCCACGCGATGCGCACCAGCCACCCGGGGGGCGACCGCTGCCATCTCGTACTCGCCCACCGACGCGGCCGTCGTACCCGCGGCCGGCGTACCCAATTTCTCATCAACCGTCCGGTCAATGAGATCTTCGAGATCCGCATCCGCCAGCCCGTCCACAGCACCGAAGCACAGATGAGGAATCAGGGCCTTGATCACGGCTTTGGTCTTGGGCTTCAAGTAAGCGCTTGGAATAAAATCCACGAGCCACTCAGCCGCCCCGCCGACCGCTCGTCCGAACATCTCGAACCCCGGCAGTTTGCGCGCGCCATTGATCAACAGGAAGAAGGACTTGGCGAACTCGTTCTCATTCTGGCGCTTGGCCAGCTCCACCAGCAATGAACCGGCCACGTTCCGAGCCCCTTTCTCAAAGGTCTCGGTTCCGACCGCCTTGCCGGCAGTACCAAAAAAGTCTCCAAACCTGCTCAAATCCAAGTCTCCAAAAGTCACCTTGGCCATCTCTTTCCTCCGTATACGGCTAAGCCGATTTGTTTTTAGGTTGTTAACGATCTATTTAAACTCGGCTAAGCCGAGAGATCTCCCCATATGGGATTGCCGATTAATCGGCCTACCCGCATACGAAAGACACGTAAATATACCATATTTTAGCCAAAATGTCAACCCTGTCTGACAGGGCCCTTGAAACAAAAAATTCCATCACCGGGTGATGGAATTTTTACAATATTTAAGCTGAATTAAGCCAAAATCTCCTGATCAATACCCTGCCAATTCATCACTTTCGCCAAATCCCCGGTTCTTTGGTCAATCACCTTTGTCAGCGGTACTCGATCGCTGTTGCGCCCCATCACCACCGCCCCCACTAATTTGTTATCCCTCATCAACATTAATGTTGGACCATGCTCGTCTCCTTTTCTCACCAAAACCTTGTCCGCAGCTGCTAGTTCTACATCACCCACAAAAGTAATATCCAATCCCAAAATCTCCATTGCATAACTTGGCACTTGTTGATATTCACTCCGCTCACCTGCCATAGACTTCGCCACCACTCGTCCTTGGCTCATGGCTTTTTGCCAATTGCCAAACATAATGTGCCGATTGGCGACTACGTCAAAATATTCCGCCACATCCCCAACCGCCCAGACGTCTTCAACATTGGTTTCTAAAAACTCATTCACTTTCACTCCGCGATCAACTTCAATCTCTGCATCCTTAATCCAACCCAAATCACTCTGGACCCCAATTCCAATTCCCAAAATATCACACTCAACTTTTTGATTTTCCAGTTTCATTCCCTCTAATTCCTTTTCACCTTCGACTCCTAAAAATTTTTGTTCAGTCAAAATTTTCACACCTTGCTGGCGCAAATGTTCATTTAAAAATTCACCGGCTTCTTCATTCAAATTCTTGCTCCAAAAGTGTTGGCCGCGCAAAGCGATGGTGGTCGGCAATTCATGAGCAACAAATAGGTTCAAGTATTCGCAAGCGATTAAACCGCCGCCCCAAACCGCGGCCGGGTCGCCTTTTTTTCGCTCATTTAACAACTGTTTTAAGTGATCCGCATCATCCAAACTCCGCAAATAAGAGACTCCACGCACATCTCCATCCACCACTCTTGGTTCATTTCCCGAAGCAATTAACAATTTATCATAAGGCAACTCACGCCCATCAGAGAGTTCCACAAACTTATTTTTGGTATCACATTTCACTACTTCCACCCCACGCAACCATTCAATATTTTTCTCTTCATACCAACTTTCCTTTTTCAAAAACACCCGTTCGCGTTCTACTAAACCTTTTAAGTAATGCGGCAACAACACCCGCGAATATAACGGATGTTGTTCTTGGCTGATTAAAATAATCTCACCGTCTGAATCAAGTTTTCGCAGTTCTTCGGCCGCTGTTGTACCAGCCACGCCTCCGCCCACGATTACGTACTTCATATTATAATTCTGGAAAAATTTGCTTGCCCTCTTCATTGTAAATAAATACTGCCAAAGTCGGACAAGACTGTGCGCCTAAAAGTATATTTTCCTTTTCTTCTTCACTCACTTCAATCACTCGTTCATATTTGTTTCCCTCCGGACTTTGGCCGTGATCCAAAACCCAAGCTTTGTTCTCTTCATTAAGTTGAAAAGTCTCCGGCGCAATGGTCACGCATGAGGCCGCTCCAATACACAGTTCCGGATCGACTTTGATGGTTATCTTCATAAAATTATTTGTTACATTGATCTTTAAATGGACAAAAGAATTGCTCCTTTGGAGTTATTTTATCATTTTTACCCTGGCGTTCGTAATAATCATTCACCGCCGCCCGCAAAGCTTGATCCCCCAAAACGCTGCAATGAATCTTGCGCGCCGGCAAGCCCGAAAGCCGTTCAATGATATCCTGTGGCTTGAGTTTTTGGGCTTTATCTAGCGACATTCCGCCCTTCTCCATCACCATTTCCGAAAGCATGGAAGTCGCGGCAATGGCGCTGGCGCAGCCAAAAGTTCGCCACTTGAATTCGGTAATCTTTTCCCCTTTTGGATCAACCTTGATCCAAACATGCATTTTGTCTCCGCAAGCCGGCGACCCGACCTGGCCCTCTCCATCGTATTCCCCTTCTTTGGGATCGGCTTTTAAAAAATTTCTGGGATTGAAAAAGTGATCTTTCACCGTTTCCGAATAAAACCAAGATTGAGCCTGATCCGGACTTTCCACGTCTGTCAGTTTTTGTTCTTCATCAGCCATATTATTTTGATAAATTCACTGGCGATATCTCGCGGAGTTTTTCCACTAAAGGCGGCAATTTCTCCAGCACATAATTAATGTCTGCTTCGGTGGTCGAACGCCCCAAGGAAAATCGCAATGATCCGTGAGCTTCTTCAAATGGCCGGCCCGTGGCCACGATGACGTGCGAAGGATCAAGCGACGCGCTCGTGCAAGCCGAACCGGTCGAAGCGTAAATCCCTTGCGCATCCAAATATAAAACCAAAGCTTCGCCTTCGATATCCAAAAATGAAAGATTAACATTGTTGGGCAAGCGCTTGATTGCGTGTCCATTTATATAAGTCTTCGGCACTCGCTTTTGAATGCCCGCCATCAACTGGTCGCGCAGTTTAACCAGTCTGGCCGATTCCTTCTGTTTATTTTTTTGAGCGATTTCCAAGGCTTTGGCCATGCCCACGAATCCGGCCACGTTTTCCGTACCCGGCCGCAAGCCTTTTTGCTGATGCCCGCCGTGCATAATCGGTTTGATTTTCGTGCCTTTTCGAATGTACAAAACCCCGACTCCTTTCGGCCCGTAAATCTTGCCCCCGTTTAAAGTCATCAAATCCACATGCAATTTTTCCACGGACAAATCCAAATATTCCGGCGCCTGGCAAGCATCCGTGTGAAAAACCGGCCGCGCCTTTTCGCCCCGCAGTTTCACGATTGCCTTGCCGATTTCAGCGATCGGCAAAATCGTGCCAATCTCGTTGTTGGCGTACATGATCGAAACTAAAATCGTGTTCGGACGCATCGCGGCCATGACCTGTTCGGCAGTGATTAAACCGTCCGCATCCGGGGTCAGATAAGTTACCTCAAATCCTTGCTCTCTTTCCAAATATTGAATGGTTTCCAAAACCGCGTGATGTTCAAACTTGGTGGTGATGATGTGCTTGCCCTGATCTTGATTGGCCCAAGCCGCGCCCAGGATGGCCAGATTGTCCGACTCGGTCCCGCCGGAAGTAAAAATAATTTCCGAAGCCCTGGCCTCCAAAATCTTCGCCACGGTTTCACGCGCTTGATCCATGGCGTCTTTGCCTTTTTTCCCCGGCGTATGAAAACTCGAAGGATTGCCAAAATCCTCAGTCAAATAGGGTTTCATGGCCTCAAACACCTGTAAATCTAAAGGTGAAGTGGCCGCGTGATCAAGATAAACTTCTTTCATAGTTCACGAATCTTAACAAAAAAACCCTTGCTCGGCAAGGGATCGGCCAACTTTAATCATTCGCGTCATTACGGCAAATCGACTCCAAAATAATAGCTGACTAAGCGCCCGACGCCATAACCCAGCATGGCCGCCCCCAAAGAAATCCCGGCCATTTCCAATCCGCTTTTCACTCGCGAACGTTTTGTGTATTTCGCGCTCCAAACCCCAAGCAGATACAGCACCGCCACCGTGGCCAGAATCGATGGCAAATAAGAATCTTTAATCGGCAATAAAAAATACGGCAGTAAAGGCACGAAACCGCCCGCAAAATAACACACCCCCATTACCAATCCGGCTCGAATCGGCTGAACCAAAACATGTTCGCAATCTTTGTGTTTGTTATTCAAGGCCGAGGTTTGAGCCGCCGCGTAAGATTTTGACGACAAATAACTACCCGCGGCCATTGAAGACGCTTCCACCGCGATTAAAGTTAATCCAGCCAAAATCACCATGTAAGTATTCTGCGCCCCGGCCGCGATCCCGGTTACCGCTCCCAAAGTCGAAACTAAACTGTCTTCCAAACCGAAAACAATCTCGCGAATATTGCTGACAATTGCCTTTGGTCTGATCTTTAAAAACATATTAAAACAATTATACCATTCTTTCACTCATGCTATACTGTAAAGGCATTAACATTCTATCCCCACTTTAATCCCCTATGCACATTCCGCAGGAATACGGACAATTTGCCGAACCGACCATGATCGTGGCCACTGACAGCCAGCAAGCGCGGCTCTTTCTGGCTCGGCAAAACCTCGTGGAGGAAGTCGGGGTGGTTGAAAGCCATTATCCGCCTAAGGATGATATGGAACGCACTTCCGGACAATCCCCCAGTGGCGATCACTTCGCTGAACAAAACGAATCCACCAAGACCATCTCGCGCGAAAAGCTTTATCAAGCGTTATCTGAAGAATTAATGAACCGCTTTCATCGCCAAGAGTTCTCCAGTCTAATTTTGGCCGCGCCTGAGGAACATTTAAACGAATTGCGCGATTCGCTTCATCTGGATTTGATCAAACGAACTCAGGCGTTCATCCCCAAACTTCTGACTTCCGAAGATTTGCTCGACATTATCATCCACGCCCAAGATGCATTAGCTGAAAACTAAACTCAAATCAAAAACACCCCGGTTGAGCCGAGGTGTTTTTATTTCTGCCGCTATTGGACGGCCGGCGCCTCAGCGAAAGGATTCAAGACCGGCAAATCAATTTCTCCTTCTTCGCCCGTACCCGCTTCGCTCGCCGCTACCGCTGCTTTAGCCACCACATGAACTACAATGCCGGCTGTTTCCAATTGTCCGCCGTTTTTTTCTTCCGCCACTGCCCGCAAAGCCCAGTCGCCCGAAGACGGCAAACCCCAAGTGAAAGTCAAAAATGGTGACTCGGGATTAATTTTCGCGGCCACGCTTTGCTGATCCCCAAGACCGATTGGTTGGGCCAACACTGTTACCAAACGATACTTGGTCGGCTGATCGATTGAGACCACCACGTCAAACTCATTCTGTCCCTCCGACCACTCAATGGTTTGGCCATTCTTGGGATCAATAATTTCGAACCCGCTGGCCGCGGCCTCGCTCATAATCCGCAGACCCTCGGTATCGGACCCGCTATTGCCCACATCATCATAAGCCACCACTTTCAAAGTGTGGTAGCCCCGCTCCACCGTATTGGGTATAATCGCCTGCAAGTTGTAGGGAAAATATTGATCATATCCCAGGAAAAAACCGTCCAGATAAAATTCCACTCGAGCCACGCCGCGCGCCGCTTCCGCTTCCACTTCAATCATCACCCCTCGATCGTTAATGTCTGTGTTATCGCGCGGACTGTTAATCTGCACGGATGGAAAATTCTCCGGCACATGCACGTCATCAAACTCAGTCGGCGCTTCGGCTCGCATGATTTCCACCCCGGTCTCTTCTTGTTTCTTTTGAATCCAGATTTCAATGGCTGCTTCCCAGTTTTTATAATATGGATCCTGATCCGGCTTGCCGGGTGCGGCCCCCAAAACATCGCTCCGATCCACGTAATGCAATAAGGAGTGATATTGCGCGAATAGTTTTTCTTCCTTGTATTGCGGTGGCGTGTATTCGGTGGCTAATTTTCCCGTAATCTTATCAACCGTTACTTGTTTTTGCTCCAACTGTCCGTCTAAAACCGCTTTTCCCGTGATTGGAATATTTGGAGCGGTAAATGATTCCACGGCCTCGCCTTCCAAAGCTTTGCGCATGAATGAATTCCAAATCGGTCCGGCCACGGTTGAGCCGCCCGCGCCTCGGTGCATTTCTGCATTGTCATTATTGCCGCCCCAGACCCCGGCCGCCAAAGACGGCGTATAGCCCACGGTCCAAGCGTCATGATAATCATTGGTCGTGCCGGTTTTGGCCGCCACTGGCCGCCCGCCCAAAGTCAGCGGGCTATTGCTGCCAAAAAACGGAGTTCTGGCCGCATTATCCGACAAAACATTAGTCATCATGCGAGCCACGTTCTCGTCCATGACTTTATATCCGCTCGTTTCTTTCCACTCTCGCAGCACTTGTCCCTCGGCATCTTCCACTTTCAAAATGACCACCGGGTCATAATGAACTCCCTCATTGGCAAACGCGGCAAAAGCGTTGACGTGTTCCAAAAGTTTCACTTCTCCGCCACCCAAAACAATTGCCAAACCGAATCGGGACCGATCGGCAAAAGACGTGTAACCCAGGTCTTCCGCAAAGCCCAAGGCATTTTCCACCCCGACCATATACAGCATTTTTACCGCCGGGATATTCAAAGAGCCTTGGATGGCATCGCGCACCCGAATTGGGCCTCTTTCTTTCAAATCATAATTGTTCGGCGAATAGTTGCCCGTAGCCGTGGGGAAATCCGTCTTCACATCCCAAAGCACCGTATTGGGCGTATAACCCATATCAAAAGCCTTGGCGTAAACGATCGGTTTGATGCTTGAACCCGGCTGGCGCAAGCGGGTGGAAACATTAACCATGCCGTCAATCTCATCATCAAAATAATCCTTACTGCCCACCATAGCTAAAATCTGGCCGTTTTTCGGATCAATTGCCACCAAGGAAGCATTGTTGAAACCCAAAGCTTCGCCATTGGCTTCCACTCCTTCCCAAACCGCCTCTTCCGCGGCTTCTTGTTTTTCAAAATCTATGGTCGTAATCACTTTTAATCCGCCATCCTCAACCATGCGCTGCCCATATTCTTCCTCCAGCATTTCTTTAACGTAAAAAACGAAATGCGGCGCTTTAATATTTGTCACGCTGACTTCAACCGGCGTGATCTCGGCTTTGGCTTTATCTGCCTCCTCCCGGCTGATAAATTCCAAATCAACCATCCCATCCAAAATCCAGTTTCGACGCGTCTCCAGGCTTTCCTGGTCATTCAGATAAGCCGTTGGCGCCTGTGGCAAAGCCGCTAAGGTCGCGGCTTCAGCCAAAGTTAGCTGATCCACTGTTTTTCCAAAATAATTTTGCGCCGCGGCCTGAACGCCATAATAAGTTGATCCGTAAGGAATCTCATTGAAATAAATTTGCAGAATTTCGTCCTTGGAATAGCGCCGTTCCAACTCCAAGGAGATAAGTAATTCCTTGATCTTTCTGATCACGGTTCGCTCCGGTGACAAAATCGCATTCTTCACCAACTGCTGAGTCAGAGTCGATCCACCACCCTTTTTGCCCCGATAGACCACCGCCCGCAGCAAACCCGTAAAACTAAAACCGTGATGAGAACAAAATTTTCGATCCTCGGCCGCAATTGTAGCTTGGAGCACGAAAAGCGGGATGCCGTTTAAATCCTTCTCCATTTGATCGTCATCGTTGCAAAACCCTTCTTGAATTTTTACTAAAGTCCGATTTTCATCTCCGAAAATTTCATAAAGCAAATGCTCGCCGGTTCGGTCATAAATTTTCGTACTCTGGCTGATCGACCGTTCGGTCAAAGAATTGGGATCCGGCAAATCTCGACTGATGAAAGCAAACAACCCGAGCAAAAACAATGAGCCTGCCACCCCCAAAACCACGGCCAGCAAGATTAAGTTCTTCATAATCTCTCTGGGCTGCCAGCCGCCGCTGTGATGATATGTTGTATTTGATCGGACCGTGCTCTTTTTCCAACCGTGTCCTTGAGAATATTTTTTACCCATATTGTCTTTAGAATAGCCTAAATCTACCATTTTTCCAAGCCTTAATTTCCTTTGAATACCATTTCGACTCATGGAACAGTAAAAGTATGAAATTCGTTATTACTTTGCTGTTCAAACTCTGAATCGTCAAATTGCCAGCGTGGATATCTGGGATTGACGATTCTCCATTTTTCTGATAACATGCTTCCAGCTCCCAAAGGGGGGCTTTTCTTATTTCCGGGAGGCTTAATTGTATCCCTATGGCCGCAAGCAAAAAACAATTCACCCCACAAACCATCCTCTCGGCTTGCCGCCGTCATTTTGTGGACTTTAGTTTTGTCATCTTGGCCGGCATCTTAGCCTTCAATGTGATTTTTGCGACAGCCGTCAGTGCTGACAGCAATCAAGCCGCCCAATTCCCCAAAAAAGAAACCGTGGCCATGATGGTTGAAGCCATGCAAAATCAAACCACCGGTTACGGTTCTTTGCCTGAAGCCGGGGTGGGCCAACCGCGCTGGAGCATCACTGTTCCGGTTACCGCCTACTCTTCCGAACCCTGGCAAACCGATGACACCCCCTTCATCACCGCTTCCGGCACCCATGTCCGCGACGGCATTGTGGCCGCCAACTTTCTTCCGATCGGCACCCAAGTTCGCATCCCCGAAGTCTATGGTGATAAAGTCTTTGTGGTTGAAGATCGCATGAACCCCCGTTACTACTACCACCTGGATATTTGGATGTCCCAAACGCCTGAAGCCAAAAACTTTGGACGCAAACACTTAAAAATTGAGGTATTTTAAGCTAAAGAATTGATCAATCAGTTAATTTCTGTTACATTTTGACCAAGAATTCAGGCCACGTGGCGAAGTGGTAACGCAGCGGTCTGCAAAACCGCGATGCGCCGGTTCAAATCCGGCCGTGGCCTCCAAAATCATCTAATCATCAAAAACCCCCGCTTTTGCGGGGGTTTTAGTTTGAAATTTTATTGTTTGATCGGCATCACGATGTAAAGATATTCCTTTTTTTCTTCTTTTGGGGTGATCAAACACGGATTTGACGGATCGATCATTTCAAATAATATCTTCTCAGTTGAAATTGCATTCAGTCCATCCAGCAAATATCGATAATTAACCGTCACATTATTAACTTCTCCGGTAATTTCCGCCGTGCAAGTCGCCACATTCTCACCCCGGTTATTGTCCACGGCTCTGATTGAAAATTCGCCTTTACTTGGCGCAATTTCCAAGGTCACATCAAAAAGTCCGGTCTTTGAAAACAAACTTGCCGCTTTCACCGCTTTAATAAAATCTTCACGGTCAATCATCACGGAAGTTCGATATTGTTTAGGGATAATTTGCCGATAATCAGGGTAATTTCCTTCAATTATACGTGAAATTAACTCCACCGAACCATAATTGAATACCACCTGATTTTCGGACAAATTCATCACTATCTCGCCTGGTGCATCAACCGAATCCTTGAAAACCGAAAGAATGCGGCCAACCTCAGATAAAGCTTTGGTTGGTACGATCACTTCCATATCCTCAAGCGGCGCCTTGGCTAATGGCAAGGTTCGCTCGGCCAGTCGATAAGAATCAGTCGCCGCCAAAACAACCTGTCCCCCGCCGTCTTTTGTAAACCGCATAAAAACCCCGGTTAACTCCGGTCGAGATTCATTCAAAGCCGAAGCGAATAAAACTTGCGTCAAAGCCCGGCGAAAATCATCTGCTTTAATTTGATATGACTTACTCGCTTCGACGGTTGGGATCAAAGGAAACTCTGAGGCTGATACGCCATTAATCCGCGTCTTATGATTTCCACACACCACCCTCATACCGTCATCCTTAATTTCCATCTCCACAGTTTCATTCGGCAGCAAAGAAACATAGTCTAAAAATAATTTTGTCGGAGTCGTATATTCGCCCGGCGCATCAACCTTTCCCCTTACGCTGCAGCTGATCGCCGTTTCCAAATTGGTCGTAGTAAAACGAATATTTCCGCCTTCTGCCTTGATCAAAACATTCTGCAACACCGGTAAATTAACTCCTTTGTTAATTAAATGTCCGGTAACCGACAAACCTTGATATAAGTTTTCCCTTGTACAAGAAATTTTCATATTCTTTCCTCCCGCTTTTTATTATAATTTTTTCTTTATATATAACAGTAGTAACAATAAGGTATGTGGATGGTTTGGATAACTCATTTTAACCCTGATTTTACAGGCTGTTCTTATTACGCAGATGTGCGCTTCTTTGTGTGGTGAACCTGCTTAGAATGAGGATACTTTACTCTTTGATTCTGAACACAATATTTATCTACAGTTACCAAGTGTTTGTTCCACAGCTTTATTCACAATCGAGAGTTCACTTTTCCACAGTCTGATCACAGAAATTTAAAGTGCGTACAGTCTTTGCTTAATCAATTCAATATCATGTCTTAATTTTTCATCTTCCTCCAAGCAGCCATTAATTTTTTCATAAGCGTGCATGGCTGTGGTGTGGTCGCGACCGCCTAATTCTGTGCCAATCGTCGGATAACTCATCTTCATTTCTTCCCGCATAATGAACATGGTAATTTGACGGGGAAAGGCCAAACGTTTTTCTCGACTCTTGCCTAAAAGGTCTTCGATTTCCAGGTCAAAATATCCGGCCATGGTTTGGATTAGCTGTCGCGGGGTTACATTCTTTCGTGTTCCGGTCGGCTTAAAGCTGGCCATGATCGGTTGCACGGTATCAACGGTCGGTGAAATATTTTTAAATTGATGGAAAGCGATAATTTTATTCAATGCCCCTTCCAATTCTCGCACATTGCTTTGGACGGCCATGGCCATGCAATGGAGTACTTCATTAGCCAGTGGATAACCTTTTTCTTGGCACTTCGTTTCCAGGATGGCCACGCGCGTTTCAAAGTCCGGACTGCCGACATCGGCCATCATCCCGCACTCAAATCGGGAAATTAACCTGCTTTCCAGGGTTGGGATGGCTTTTGGTGGTCGGTCAGAAGTGATCACAATCTGTCTGTTTGACTGATATAATTGGTTAAAAGTGTGAAAAAACTCCTCTTGAGTGCCTTCTTTTCCGGTAATAAATTGGATATCGTCAACCAGTAGCAAATCGACATTTCTATAGCGATTTTTGAATTCTCGAGCCTGTCCGCCCCGAACCGCATTAATAAAGTCATTGGTAAAACGCTCGCAAGTCACGTATAAAACTTTAACATTTGGGTTTTTATTGATCATTTCGTTCCCGATCGACTGCAACAGGTGAGTTTTTCCCAGACCCACCCCACCATAGATAAATAATGGGTTATAAACTCCTCCTGGCTGGGCCGCCACCGCCTGAGCTGCCGCATGAGCCAGCTCATTTTGTTTACCCACCACGAAATTTACAAAATTATATTTGCTGTTTACGGTTAAATCTCCTGAAACTTGTGATTGGCTGCCGGCTGATGGCATTGGTTGATGAGTCTGTAAGTTTTCTTGGTCGGGGATGGACTCTGGCCTATTCCCCATCACCTCTGCAGGGATCATTTGTGGTGATGCTGGGCGATTTTCAACTCGGTAGACGATCGTCTTAGTCCGGTTTCCGGTCAGATTCTGCAACGAAGTCATGATCTCTTTGTGATACTTCTTCTCAAGCCAGGCTTTGGTAAAAAGATTAGGTACGCCAATTATGACCTCCTCCTCCCGGCAAGATGCGATAAAAGTATTTTTAAACCAAGTGGTGAAATTAGCTTTGCTTAAAGAGAGTTCAAGCTCTCCCAAGACCGCCTGCCACAACTCATTTGAATCCATACTCACCCCAGAGATTGAAGAAATAAATCAAAGACTAGCTTCGACAGTGTAAACCATATATCCACAAGCAGGCAAGTCCTGTGAGTAAACTTGACAAATTCATAAAAGTCCATAAAATCAAGCTCTCAAGAGGGTCTTCTAATAAACAACAACAAAAGACCATCATCCCTGTTGCGGTTGTTCACCGACCGCTCATTCATCAAAAATAACAGTTGATAAACTGTGGATGATTTGTTAATATGGGGAACAGTTAATGCTGAATTTGTAATCAATAATTTTATGGCCACCAAAAGAACCTATCAGCCCAAAAAAAAGCGCCGAGCCAAAGTCCACGGCTTCCGGAGCAAAATGAAAACCGCCAGCGGCCGCAAAGTGCTGAGCGCTCGTCGTGCCAAAGGCCGCAAAAAAGTTTCCGTTCAAGCTAAGAAGAAATAACATGCTGCCCAAGGAAAATCGTCTTCGCCTTGATAAAGATATCAAAACGCTCTTTGCCAAAGGAAAGGGCGTTTTTGGTGTTATTTGTGGAATCAAATATCGTTCAAATCATTTGTCGGTTTCTCGCTTCGCGGTTGTGGTTGGCATCAAAGTTTCCAAAAAGGCTGTGGTTCGTAATCGTTTGCGCCGGCAGATTCGGGCCATGCTTCGCCAGGAGCTTGAACATTTTCGTCCCGGTTATGATCTGATGATTTTGGTTCGCCCGGCCGCCGTTAATCAAACCCGCGATGAGATTCAGACAGATTTGTTGAAAAACCTGAAGAAAACCCCGGTTTTATAGTTTTATGATCGAATGGATTTTGCGCTTGCCTCGACGTCTGGCCATGCTGATCATTCGCCTTTATCAAAAGACCTTGTCTTTTGATCATGGTTTGCCCAGATTTCTTTTCCCGCACGGTTATTGTCGGTTTCATCCTACCTGTTCCCAATATGGATATGAGTGCTTTCGAGCCCACGGCCTGATCAAAGGAAGTTTATATGCCGTCTGGCGCATTCTCAGATGCAATCCTTGGTCCCGGGGCGGCCATGATCCGATTCCCAAAAATAAATCCGGCTTTTAAGCCGGATTTTTGAATGCTTGATCAGGGATTTCGAATTGTTTCATTCTCGTCGTTGCCCCTCGGATCAGTTCAATTTGTGAAGGCGCAATCTTCAGCTCTTGCGAGAGCAGTTTAATAACCGCCTCATTCGCCCTCCCCTTTTCCGGTGCGGCCACCACCGCCACTTTCACTGTTTCCCGATCCAGCCAAGCGATTACCTTGTTGCTTTTTGCTCTGGGTTTAACGTGTACAGTCAGGATCATAGGTGCATTCGGCCGCTTCAATCGTTTCCGTGGCCTTGATAATTTCTTCATGGATATGTCCGTTAGAAGCCACCAAATCTCGGCAGCAAACATTCCAAGGATGTCCGCAATAATCAGTAATTCCCCCGCCGGCTTCTTTTACCAGCAAGGCTCCGGCCGCCGTGTCCCAGGATTTCGCGCCAGTTAAGATGACCCCCTCGGTCCGTCCGCAAGCCACGGTTGTCAGCATGATGGCCGCTGAACCCAGGCGGCGGAAATACGAAGTGGTTTTTTCCAAAGCATACAAGATTTGTCCGTGCCGAATCACGCTTTCGTTATCATGCGCTCGTCCGGCCATCAGCATTCTTCGGCCGTGCATGTCTCGATCGGAAACCATAATTTTTTCTCCATTTAAAGTTGTGCCCTTGCCAGCTTCGGCCAAGAATAATTCATCCTGTATTGGATCATAGATTAATCCCAAAACCGGTTCCTTGTCTTTGATCAACGCAATCGTAATCGCAAACAAGGGGATGCCGCGCGTAAAATTTGAAGTGCCGTCCAAAGGGTCGATCACCCAGGTTAATTGGTCTGACATTTCAAAGTTATCGGAGTTTTCCATTTCCTCACTCAAGATTGAATAGTTTGGAAACGCGGATTTGAGTCTTTCGATAATTATTTTATTTGAGGCCAAATCCACTTCCGAAACCGGTTCATTATGCTTTTTGTAAGTGATGTTATTTGCATGTTTGGATTTAAAAGCCGACCGAAGAATTTCTCCGGCCTCGTTGGCTACACTGATGGCAATATCCGCTTCTTTTTCGTACATATTCACTAAAAAACACAACATTCACCTTACCGCGTCTGGAGATTATTGCAAGCCTCAAGGTTTCATCAATAAAAAAACCCCGCGTCTAGATCGACGCGGGGCCGGGTTACAGAACTAAACTGTTATTTCTTGGCCGACATCTTTTTGTTAGCCTTCTTCTTCTTTTTTGCCGAAGCGGCCGTTAGCCCTTCAAGCTGAGCACCAGGGTAAGTTCCGTCGACCAAATATTGGCTGAACAGAGACTTGGTCATCTCTCGGAGATCCTCGGTAAAAACTTCCGGGGTCGTCTGTTTTTCTCGAGTTCCCACAAAAGAACCAATTCTCATTTCTACTCGGCAGGGAGTCATCGAAATCACCTTTCCCTCGATGGGGTCTTCGGCCTGCATTCCGGAAACAGTTACCGAAACCGTAGTGATGCCTTCTTGGTTGGCAGCTGCCACCACCACCTGTCCGCCCATGGCCTTGATCATGGAATGCAGATCAGCTCGTACGGCATTGGCGGCCGCGTTCATCGGGAACACGCCCGTATCAGTCTCCTCAATCGTTCGGGTCACCAGCACCCCAAATTTCTGATCCTTGAAGTTTGGGATCTGAGCGATCTGTTGGGCCTGGTTCTTGGCTCCCAAAGCCGCCAGACACTTCTCCTGCATGCCGCGCGCTTCGTCGCTGATCCGCGCCATGTTCTGAACGCAGAACTTCTCGAACACGCTTTCTTCCTGGCTGTCGTGTTCGCATCCATACTTGTCCGAGTTTGAGAATTCAGCTAAAGCTCGACACTGCTGGCGCAGGCCATCAAGCTTCAGAGCCAAATCGCCCGCATCCTCCCAAAGACCCATGGCCACAATCCGCTCGTAACGCAGTTTTGTGTTGCCCAGGGCTTCACGATTGTCCAGGATTTTCTGCCTGGCCTTGGCTCGGTTCTCGCGCTTGAGTTCAAGCACAGTGTCCGCTTGCTTCCTGATCCCCAAAAACTCGGCGCACTTCAGACCCTCATCGGGCCAGTGCTCGAGCAAAGGCTGGAAAGCTGCCTGGCAAAATTTTCGGTATTTCACTTCCGTGGGCGAACTCTGCTCAATGGACACGCCGTCCTGGAGTGCATAGTAGTCATTGTCCAAGGCGTCTTGCCAAGCCGAGAAAGCCACCAGCAGCGCCTGGGGCTGTCCCGAGCTCTGCCAATTTGCAGTTGCTGCCTTGGCCGCCCGGACATATGCCTCGTTGCTCTCCTGCGCCAAAGCTGGCGGAACCGTAATCCATGCGATCATCAAACAAGAGACAGAAAGAAACTGTTTGTGAAGGTGCATATCTCTCCTCCTAACCTCAATCAGGTTGTTTTGTCTAAGGTTAGATTGTCATCATTTGACCGCTAACTATAGCAAAAAAATCACCTTTTGTCAACCCCGTACCACCATGCACTGTGGTACGGGGTCAACCCTTGTAAGCAAAAAACCGCCCATTTTTGGGCGGTTTTCAGTTATTTCACCATGGCATTTCTGAGCAAATCAATCACTTTTCGGTTGCGTTGCATGCTTTCCATGTATTCCCGATAGACCGGGGAATATATTTGTTTTTTCGCCTCTTCATTATCTTGATATCGTTCAGCCAAAGCGTCTAATTCCTGATCCATTTCTTTTTGATCAACTTCTACTTTCTCTCGTCTGGCAATTTCGCTCAAGAGCAAAGCTACTTTGATTCGCATTAAGGCTTGCGGGGTAAAATCCAGTTTCAAATCCGCCAAGGTTCTCTTAATGCTTTCTAAATATTTATCAAATTCCATGCCCTGATCTTCCACTCGGTGCTGCAGCTCGTGGGCCATTTTATTAATTTCTTCATTCAAGAGCAGATCCGGGATATCTTCAAAACGCGATTTATCCGCAATCAATTCTAACATCTCTTTTTCTTGTCGAAACTTTTCTTCACTGTCTTTTTCCTTTTGCAGATTCTCTCGGATCAAGCCTTTCATGGTTTCCAAATCTTTTTGCCCCAGGCTCTTGGCAAACTCATCGTTGATTTCTGGCAAATCCAAGTGAAAGATTTCTTTAATCGCCACTTCGAATTCCACTTCGGCGCCGGCAATCATTTTTTGCACGTGGTCCTCGGGAAAAGTTAAAACAAATTTCTTTTCTTCCCCCTCTTTCAAACCCAGCAATTGTTCTTTAAACCCCGGGATATAATATTCCTCGCTTAAAAAAATCGCATGATTTGGTGATTGTCCGCCATCCACGGGCACGCCGTCTTTTTTCATGTTCACGGATAGGACGACCTTGTCTTGATCATCAACTATCGAACCTTCTTTGCCCCGTGTTTCTTTGGTTTGCATGCGCTGCAAATCCTTCAAGGCCAAATCAATATCCTTATCCTCAATCTCCGGTTTCTTCGCCTTGACCGACAAGGTTTTAAAATCAGCCAGCTTGGTCACCTTTGGCATGCGAGTTACTTCAGCCGTATACACCAAATCATTGCTTGGCACCATTTTTTCCATCTCAATTTTTGGCTGGCCCACTGTGTCGATTTCCTGCTCCAAAACCGCTTGCACAAAAGTTTTGCGCACAATATTTTCTAAAGCCTCTTCCAAGATTTTCATTTCTCCAAACTTTTGCCTAATCACTTCATAATCGGCTTTGCCCGGGCGAAAGCCGTCAATCTTGGTGTTTTGCGCCAGGCGCTTCGCCGCCTCTTCCATGTGAGGTCGGGTTTCTTCTTTGGGTACGGTAATGGTTAATTTGACGCGATTTTTTTCTAAATCTTCTCTTGTATGTGTAGCCATAAGATATTTTTGCTTTTTAGTCCCCGGACTATAACCAAAAACCTCATTATTGTCAATAATATCAGAGATAAATCAAAACACCCCGGACTAGCCGGGGTGTTTACTAATCTTTCTTATCCCAAGATAAAGGCCACAATCAGAATTGCCACAATGTTCAAGATCTTGATCATCGGGTTGATGGCCGGTCCGGCCGTATCTTTATATGGGTCGCCCACGGTATCGCCAGTCACAGCTGCCGCGTGAGCCGGGCTGCCTTTGCCGCCGAAGTGTCCGGACTCAATGTATTTCTTGGCATTGTCCCAAGCTCCCCCGCCAGCCGTCATGGAGATGGCCACGAAAATACCGGTAATGATTGAGCCAATCAATAATCCGCCCAAAGCTTCCGGTCCCAGGCCAAAGCCAACTACTACTGGGGCCAACACCGCCAAGAGCGATGGCGCAATCATGTAATGAATCGCGTCCTTAGTGACCAAATCCACGGCCTTCCCATAATCCGGCTTGGCCGTGCGATCCATAATGCCCGGAATTTCTTTGAACTGTCGGCGCACTTCCATTACCACGCCTTTCGCCGCTTTGCCCACTGCCTCCATAGCCAGGGCCGCAAATAAATAAGTGACCAGTCCGCCCAAGAACAAACCCGCGATCACTGATGGGTTTTCCAAACTGAATACCACGAATTTTCCTTCAGCCTCAATCGTGTGAATGTAATCGCTGAACAAAATCACGGTTGCCAAACCGGCTGAGCCAATTGCGTAAGCCTTGGTTACGGCCTTGGTCGTGTTGCCGACCGCATCCAATGGATCAGTCACGTCGCGCACCTCCTCAGGCAGCTCAGCCATCTCCGCAATCCCGCCCGCGTTATCCGTAATCGGTCCGAAAGCATCAATCGCCACAATAATTCCGGTTAAAGACAGCATGGACATGGCCGCAATCGCGATTCCGTAGAGTCCGGCTAATTGATAGGCCAAAAGAATTCCAATCACGATCGTTAAGACCGGCAGGGCGGTCGATTTCATGGACAAAGCAATACCGCTGATAATATTGGTGCCATGTCCGCCCTCAGACGATTCCGCCAATTTTTTCACCGGTGAATATTGAGTGCCGGTGTAGTACTCGGTAATCATGATGAGGAGTGCGGTAATCACCAATCCCAGCAAAGCCGAATAGAAAATATTATTCGTGTTAATCCCTTCAATTCCCGTGAGCATTTTTTGGGTGATCGGCCAGAAGCCTAAAGCCGCTAATACGCCAGCCACTCCCAATCCTTTATATAAAGCACCCATGATATTCTTGTTCTTTCCCAGCTTGATGAAGAAGGTGCCTAAGATCGAAGCCACAATCGCGATCGCGCCCAAAGCTAAAGGATATAAAATCACATTGGTGACATTTGGAAATAACAGTGACCCCAACAGCATAGTGGCCACGCAAGTCACGGCGTAAGTTTCAAACAAGTCCGCGGCCATACCCGCACAGTCGCCCACATTGTCGCCCACGTTATCAGCAATCACGGCCGGGTTGCGCGGATCATCTTCCGGAATTCCCGCTTCAGTTTTTCCCACCAGGTCAGCGCCCACGTCAGCGGCCTTGGTAAAGATTCCGCCGCCCAAGCGAGCAAACACGCTAATCAAAGATCCGCCAAAACCCAATCCGATCAAAGCGTGGACATTACCGGTGACCGCATAAAATCCCGTCACCCCCAACAAAGCTAAACCCACCACAAAAAGTCCGGTCACGGATCCGCCGCGCACGGCCACATCCATGGCCTTGGATAAACCATCTTTGGCCGCCTCCGTGGTTCGCACATTGGCTCGCACTGAAACCGACATGCCAATCACGCCAGCTAAACCGGACAAAACAGCACCGATGGCAAAAGCCACGGCCATGGTCCAGCCCAAAGTGAAGCCGAGCACAAAAAAGATCACAATTCCAATCATGGCGATCATCTTATATTGGCGAGCCATGTAAGCGTTGGCTCCTTCTTGAATGGCATGCGCGATGCCTTTCATTTTTCCGTCCCCGGCCGGCAGCTTTAATATCCAATTAGTTAGCACTGCTCCGTAAACGAGTGCCAAGATCCCGGCACCCAAAGCGTAATAAATGATGTTATCCATATTGTGCGTTAATTTTGACTCAAATAAAGTTAGTGAGATTTAGTAAGAATACGGTGGTATACTAGGGAAAATTAGCTATTTAGTCAATCATGCAAACCCCCACCTATCTAATTGAGCGCGAACTCATTGATCAAGGATTTCAAGCCATTGTTGGGGTTGATGAAGCCGGCTGTGGCGCCTTAGCCGGACCGTTGGTGGCCGCGGCCGTGGTTCTGCCCATTAATTCCCGCCTCAAATTACTTCGCGATTCTAAACTCCTTAGTTCGCGTCAGCGCGATCAGCTTTATGATCTGATTATCGACAAAGCCGCGGCCTGGGCCGCCGGTTCTGTTTCTGTGGAGGAGATTTACCAACTTGGCCTGCGTCCGGCCAATTACCTCGCCATGCGTCGAGCCATTGATCAAATCCCAAGCGTTGATTTTGTCTTGGTCGATGCTTGGACCCTGCCCGGACTCCCCTATCCGCAGCGAGGCATCATTCGGGGCGACCGTCTGGTCAAATCAATTGCCGCCGCCTCCATCATTGCCAAGGTGACTCGCGATCGTCTCATGAAAAACTTGGCCGTTGAATATCCGGAGTATCATTTCGGAGTTCATAAAGGCTACGGCACTCTGCTTCATCGCCAAGCCATTAAAGAACATGGCCCATGCCCCATCCATCGTCTCAACTATAAAACTTTTCGCTAATCTATCAGCAATTTCCATCCCAGACCATTGACGAAAAGCCTTTTTCTCGATAATCTGTGGGTTACCATTAACTTGAGTCATGAAAATATTCTTCCAACAATATTTTGTCCGCTTTCTATTATTTCTGCTTCGCAGTTTAATTTTGGTTAAACGTTACGGCGGTCCTCTGCTTAAAAAAATCTTCGCTCCCCCAACCGCGGTTGGGCGTTTTTTATTGCGCACCATCGGCGTTCCTGTTTATCGTCTGATTTTCAAAATCAAAAATCATTTTTCCCGGATCATTCTGCCGGCCAAAAGCCGTGTCCTCTATCTGGTGTCCAATCGGTTCGTGATTCACGGCGCCATCATCGCCATCACCTTGTTAACCATTGGCTTAAGCTTCGGCCAAGGCGAAGTCCGGGCTGAAACTTTTGGCACCCGTTCCTTGCTTTACTCCATGGTTGCTCAGGATGATTTTGCTATTATTGAAGTTGTCTCCGCCGCCGAACTCCCCGAAGCCAACCCGGTTTCTTATTTGGGCAACAATGCCATTGATCCGCTCGATCATTTGGATATCGATATCAATTATGTTAATTCTGAATCCGGTCTTGATAACGGTTCGGCTTTAGCCTCGCATGCCGACCCGGTCAATGTGCCCAAGCGCGAAGCAATTATTGATTACACCATCGAGTCCGGCGACACTTTGGGTGGTATTTCTGAAAAATTCGGTTTAAGTCTGAGTACGGTTTTGTGGGCCAATGATTTAACCTACCGCAGCACCATCCAACCTGGCGATACTTTGAAAATCCTACCCGTCGATGGTTTGTTGCACACCGTCAAAGACGGCGATACGCTAAATAAGATAGCCAATTCTTATAATGCCGATGTTGATGAAACTCAGCGCGTCAATAAATTAGCAAGCCGTGATGATATCAATATCGGCGAAGTGTTGCTGGTGCCCGGCGGCGAAAAGCCTGCGCCCGTGGCCGCCAGCATTACTGCCCCGGTCAGCAGCATCTTTACCGCCCCCAGCACATCTTCTACCGCTGCTCGCGGTTCATCCACTGGCAGCGGTGATTGGGTTTGGCCTTCAGATTGGCGGGTCATTACCCAATACTATTCTTGGCGCCATACCGGTTTAGATATCGACGGCGATTACAATACCAATAACTACGCGGCCGCGGCCGGCGTGGTTACTTACAGCGGTTGGTACAATGGTTACGGGTACACTGTTGATATCGATCACGGCGACGGTATCATGACCCGCTACGCCCACCACTCCAAACTTTTTGTCGATGTCGGCGATACAGTTTATGCTGGTCAAGCTCTAGGAAAAACCGGTACCACCGGCCGTTCCACCGGTACCCACCTTCACTTTGAAGTGCGAGTTAACGGGGTCACCCAGAACCCGCTTGATTGGATCAGATAAAACGAGCCTCCGGGCTCGTTTTTTGATATAATTGTTTTCGTATGAAGAATCAGTGCGCCAATTGCCAAGCTCAAGTCAAAGCTCTTAACGAGAAATGCCAAGGTTGTGGCTTCAAAATCGTTATGGAACCCGAGGAACAAATCCGCGCTCGCTATTTGCGTGCTCCGTCTCTCGGGGCCCTATTTTTCACCCAAGGCTGGACCTTCGGCGCCAAGCTTTATCTCTGGTTTGTCTTATCCTTCATCCCCATCGTCGGCTTTGTGGCTTTATTCGCTTGCTTCTTTTTTGGCCGCCGCTGGTCTTGGGAACAAGGCGGCTGGGGTAGTTGGGAAGAATTCCAAAAGCGCATGCGCTTGCTGGATATTATTGCCACCGTTTGGATTCTCGGCTTGGTTATGGTTTGGTACCTCGCTTCCCGTCCTTAGTCTTGAAAACATGACTCATCCGTGCTAAGTTCCGGATGATTTTTATTACCTATGAAACATCTCGCCATTATTTTAGACGGCAATCGCCGCTGGGCCAAAGCTCAAGGCTTGCCAACTTTCGAAGGCCATCGCCGCGGTTATGATCGCGTCAAAGAAATCGGCCTAGCCGCCCTGGAACGAGGCATCGAACACCTCACGGTTTTTGCTTTCTCCACTGAAAATTGGAAACGTTCCGAAGAAGAAGTTGGTTACTTAATGGATCTCCTGCTTAAAGCCCTAACCAAAGACCTGGATTTCTACATGAAGCATCAGGTGCGTCTGAAAGTCATTGGCCGCCGAACCGGTCTTTCTGACAAAATTCAAGCCGCTATTGCCGAAGCTGAAGACAAAACCAAAGGCAACACCGCCGGCCAAATCAATCTTTGCATCAACTACGGCGGCCGCGCCGAACTCGTCGATGCGGTCAAAGACATCGTCGCTTCCGGCGTAAATCCGGAACAAGTCACCGAAGAACTTATTTCCTCCAAAATCTGGATGAAAGATATTCCGGATCCCGATCTTATTATCAGAACTTCCGGTGAACAGCGCACTTCCGGTTTCCTCACTTGGTCCGGCACTTACAGCGAAATTCTTTTTGTGGAAAAACCCTGGCCCGACTTCACAGTTGAAGATCTGGACGCCGCCATTGATAATTTTTCAAACCGCGACCGCCGCTTTGGGGGAAACAGCAAATAAAAAAACGAGCCGGCTGGCTCGTTTTTTAGTCAAACAACTCCGCTGGCCGATAGCGCAGCGCCTCGGCAATATGAGTGGCCGTAATCATCTCCTCGCCTGCCAAGTCCGCGATCGTGCGCGCGACTTTTTTGACCCGTGTAAACCCGCGCGCGGACAGTCGTTGGGCATCCAGCGCCTGTTTTAAAAGAGCTGTCCCCTCTTTTTCTATCTCACAATGTTGTTTTAAACTCGAAGTCGGAATCTCCGCATTGGTTAGATAATTTGTTTTCTTATACCTCTTTTCTTGGAGCCGGCGTGCCACCCCAACTCGCTGGCGAATTGTTTTTGAATCCTCCGCATCTTTTTCTCCCATCAATTTATCAACTTCCACGTTCGGCACCTCGATTATCAAATCGAATCTGTCGAGCAACGGTCCGGAAATTCTTTTTCGATACTGACTAATATTTCGCGCCGAGCAAATACACGCTCGATGCGGATCACTCGCGTACCCGCACGGACAAGGATTCGTGGCCGCCATCAAAAGAAATCTTGAAGGGAATCGTACGCTCGCGGCCGCTCGCGACACATGAACGAAGCCATCTTCCAATGGCTGACGCAAATGTTCCAACACATGTCGAGAAAATTCCGCCAGCTCATCCAAGAATAAAACACCGCGATGAGCTAACGTCACCTCGCCTGGCCGCGGCCAGGTTCCTCCACCTACTAAAGAGATAGCCGAACATGAATGATGTGGTGTGCGAAACGGTCGTTCCCTGATCAAACCGCCCTGTATTGGCAAGGTTCCAGCCACGGACGCAATCGAAGTCACCTCCAAAGATTCTTCATGCGTGAGCGGTGGCAGGATTGAAGGTAAGGATCGAGCCAGTAGCGTCTTGCCCGTCCCCGGCGGTCCCTTGAGCAAAACATTGTGTCCGCCCGCCGCCGCAATCTCCAGTCCCCTTTTTGCCTGTTCTTGGCCTTTTATGTGTTTAAAATCGATATATGAATCCAAACACACTTTATTCATTTTCACCGGAATCGCCTCCGGAATTGCGTTTATGTTTTTTAAGTGTTCAACCACTGATAGCAGACTCGTCGCCGGCAATACTCGCAATTTCCCCACCGCCAAAGCCTCCTGAATATTTTGTTCGGGTACGAATATCGTCATGTATCCTAAATTTTTCGCCATCAAAGCCGAAGTTAAAACACCGGTTACGGGACGAACTTGCCCGTCCAAAGCCAGCTCACCTAAAAATAAAGTTTTATCCAAATCCGTCCGATCAAATTCGCCTTGTGCCAATAAAATTGCCAAAGCGATTGGCAGGTCGAAGCTCGAACCTTGTTTCTTGATGTCTGCCGGCGCCAAGTTCACGGTCACTCGCGTACGCGGAAAACTAAAGCGCGAATTTTTTATGGCCGCGCGAATCCGATCGCGCGCTTCTTTAACCGATACGTCCGGCAAACCCACAATATTAAAATTCGGCATGCCAGGCGATACATCTGCTTCCACGGTAATTGGCCGAGCCTCTATCCCAATTACCGCGCTGGAAAGAATATTAAACATAAAACTTCCACCGCTATTGGTGGAAGTCAATTTCTATTCATAACTTATCAGAAAAAAATTGCTTTGTCAAATATCATCCTCACCCGACTTCAGTTGTTTTCGTTGAGTCAAGATCAATAACCCAGCCACACCGACCAAAATCACCACATCAGAAAAATTTATGGCCAAACGACTGAAAAACATAATGTAATCAACCGTGAACCCGTAAACCAGACGATCATACATGTTTCCGGCGGCTCCGATAATGATAATCATCGCCATCAATGAGACTTTTGGTCGGTTTCCCCAATTCCGAATGATGATTTGGATCAAGAAAAAGCCGATAACCAATGAAATCAAGACAATCACCCACATTTTAAAAGGAATATCAAAGGCAATTCCGAAATTTTTGTGAATTGCCAAGGAAAAAAAAGCCGGATCAACAAGACTCCCCTCGTCGGGGAGTATTTTTAAGGCAGTGAATTTTACAATTTCATCGGCAATAACAATTAATACAAATATTATCGCATATCCGATGATGTTGATTTTCTTGATTAAACCTCTTGTGTCAAGGTTTTCTTGCATTTGATGCATGAACTTGAAGTCGGACGAGCTAACAGGCGCTTTTCGTCAATTTCTTGTTTACAGTACTTACAAATACCGTAAACCCCCTTCTCGAGCTGTCTAAGGGCTGATTCTACGTCTCTTAAGGCCTTTTCTAGCTCACTCTCCAATGAAAGATTATTGCTAAATTGAGCTACTTCCGAGGCATTCTCATCTTCCTTATCACCCAGATTAGGAAAATCTGCATTAAAATCAGTTTCTGCTGCTTGGGGGTTTCGATGTGCGAATTTAGATAATTCTTGTTCTAAACGTGTTTTTTCCTCTGACAACCGCTCTTTCATTTGTTCTACAATTTGCTTATCCATAAAATAAGAAATTACTTATTGTTTCCTTATCTTAGCATCGAATTACTTACAAGGCAATAGTTCGACAGGACAATTTAACAAATAAAAAAGGGTCTCATAGCCCCTAAATGAAGATTTTGTGGGTGAGACCCTAAGCTGTAGATCGTGGCTTGAGACATGCCGGGTTCTGGGCTCGAGGGAACCTCACAACTCGACATGCCTTTTGGCACATGCGATCTTGGCGTCAACTCAGCCCCTCTACCATTCAATGGTCGTCTTCGCGGATGCTCATCTGGCGAGCAACTTTTGTGCGAGCTGACCGAGGATGGTGATTCTGTTTTATTTCTATTTTATGGTGAACAGTAAAGAGGTGGGGTATTTTCCGAAAGTCATGATGAACAGGTGTGGGGGACCTATTGCCGGACTAACCGGACACCTTCGGAAAACTTCCCAGAGTTGGGAACATGGAAAGAACGTTTACTCATCTATAATATCATGTTGAACACTAAATGTCAACGCTGAAATACTAATCTAATATTAGGTAAAAACATCACTGAAAATAAAAAAAGTGTTCAAGAACACAATCCAATCTAAAAAGTTATCCACAATTATGTCGAATTATATACAAGTTATCCACAATCAATTACATAGCAAAATCTTTGTATCAAATAGGCTATTTCGAATACCCACAGAGGAATAGGCCTCGGTGATCGGAAAAGCAATTTGCCAGTTTCGTGTATGCAAATTATTAGCCGACAGACCAACCCAGGAATCAACATTCATAAACCCACTCGTTCCACCACAAGGTGCCTCACGAAGAGAATTATCCTCGCCGGTTAGCCAGAATCGAACTAACGCTTCTCGATTGCTGATTACCAACCGGCCACGATCATATCCAGAAAATAGATAATGTGTTGGATCAACCAAAACTCGCGACCATGGCACACCAGCTATCACCAATTCCTCAACCGATATTGCAGCCGGGTCAACCGAAATCTCTTGAGCTGTTGAATTATCAGACAAGACGAAATCAGATATTCGCGGAGAATGTAAAGCTGCTGATAATTTGATTAGTTTCTTATGCATTTCCGGGTCATTTTCATCCTGATAACTGCTTATCAAGAATCCAACCCCGTCTTCATCGTTTGAAAGCATTACAAGCTCAATGTTTTGTTCGAAAATACGTGTAAAACTAGCTAAATTTTGATCAAATTCTTCTATTAGTGGATAAACAGGCAAATTTGAATGAACTGAGAAGTTTGTCAAGAATGGCGTTGACATAATTCCAAACACGTCTTCAGGTATTGTTTTCCAAGGCAGTGCTGTCAAATCCGATTTTGGCAAAGAAATTTCCAAGTTATTTCCATCCCCATATATGTCACCTCTAATTAGAGGGTCATTCAATATCAATATCTGACCCAACAGCTTTGTTTCAAACATAAATGGAATATTCGGCAGGTTCCACCCCCTTTTGAGTTGAGTTGTGGAAAAAGGCATGATCTGATTGGCAAGAAAAAGATGATTTGGTCCGATTTCCCGCACGACAATCCCCTGAGCATCCAGTTCATCCCGGGGTAAGGTGTTTAATGACCCTCGAATTCCGACTGACATATTTCCGTCATTTTGGATATATATTGCCACTTCGCCCTGAGCAAATCCCACCAAGTCCGATATGGTTAAAGATTTTCCGGTTATTAGGGGAATATTGAGCAGGTTCTTCTCAATAATAGGCCAAGTATTTCGATCCGGTGCCAGACGAATAATGGCTATGGTTCCATCCGGGACAATCTCGGAGATTGTTTGTCGAGAAAACCACCAAAAAGAGGCACAGTACGCCAACACTGTTAGCAATAGTGCCAAAAGCAATATCCAAACAACCCGCCGTGAACGGCGGGTTGTTTTATACGAATTACGCATTGGAATATTCAGCTTTTGCACATTATTTTCGGAATGGTTTCTTGAAGCGACTAAATCCTCCCTTTTTGTCATCGCGGTTATAAGGTTTCCGATCTCCACTCGGGGCTGCATTAGCCGGCTTTTCCGGATAGACATTGCCCTCGGCTTGTTTCATGGAAAGGTTTACCCGTCCCTTGTCATCGATTTCGATCACCTTAACATTAACCTCATCGCCAATTTTTACGATATCAGACACCTTTTCAACTCGCCAAGGAGCCAATTCACTGACGTGAACCATTCCATCCTTTTTTGGCAGGATTTCTACAAACGCACCAAAGTCCATTAACCGAACGACTTTGCCTTTATAGATTTCACCGACTTCGATATCTTTGACGATTCTTTCCACCCAAGCCTTGGCTTTATCAGCAGCTTCTCCACCGATTGAAGTAATCATAACCAATCCGCTATCTTCAATATCAATTGATTGTACGCCTGTGGTATCAATAATTTCATTAATCATTTTTCCGCCCGGACCGATTACTTCACCGATTTTTGCCGGATCAATCTGCACAGTAATAATGCGTGGAGCGTATGGTGACATCTCTGCGCGTGGTTCAGGAATCGTCTTCTGGATTACATCCAAAATTTCCATTCGCGCCTCGCGTGCTTGTTTGAAAGTTTGTTCCACGATTTCGCGGCTCAAGCCCTCGGTTTTGGTATCCATTTGAATTGCAGTGATTCCCTCTCGGCTGCCCGCGATTTTGAAGTCCATGCCGCCTTTGCCGTCTTCCAGATCTTGAATGTCAGTCAGAACTTTCCAATCACCCTTATCATTGGTGGCCACGCCCATGGCAATTCCGGCCACCGGCGTCTTAATCGGCACGCCTGCGTCCATCAAAGCCAAGGTCGATCCGCAAGTTGAAGCCATGGAACTGGATCCATTGGAGCCCATTGTTTCCGAGACCAAGCGGATGGTGTACGGGAAATCTTCTTTGCTTGGAATCATTGGCGCCAAAGCCTTTTCCGCCAAAGCGCCATGGCCGATATCGCGTCGGCTTGGGCCGCGCATGGGTTTAACTTCTCCTACTGAGTAAGGAGGAAAGTTATAGTGATGGAAAAAGCGCTTGGTGCCCATGAATTCCATTCCATCCATTGTTTGTTCATCGCCCGGCGCCCCTAAAGTCGTGACAGTTAACACCTGGGTCTCACCGCGCGAGAAAAGTCCGCTGCCATGCACTCTCGGCAACAATTGAACCTCACCAACCAGTTTTCGGATTTCTGTAATCTTTCGGCCGTCAACTCGTTTATCATTTTCAATAATCTCGCGAGTTACCTCGTCTTCCAGCACTTCAATCACCGTATCCAGGCCATAGCGCACCTCTTCGGGATCAACCCCTTGTTCTAATAAGAAAGCCTCTGTTCGCTTCTTCAATTCTGTCTTTTGTTGATAGCGTTCAGTTTTCGTTGCTTGTGGTTGTCCAAAAAACAATTCTTTCACTTGTGCCACAATAAACGGTCGAGCTTTCGCGGCAATCTCTTCTTTCTTAATAACCAAAGCTTTCTCTTCATCAGTCTTCGGGGCATTTAAGTCAACTTTTTCTTTACCCACTTCTTGACGGATTTTTTCAATCAAAGCCACCGGTTCTTTAAGGTTTTCCATGCCGTACCAAAAAGCTTCCAGTACAGTATCTTCCGGAGCTTCATTGGCCCCGGCTTCAACCATGATGATGTTTTCTGAAGTTCCGGCAAAGGCTAGATCCAAAAGTGATTTTGCACGTTCTTCATAAGTTGGATTGATTATCCAGGCGCCATCAACTTGTCCGATTCGAATGTCGGCGATTGGACCGTTCCAAGGGATTTGGCTTATGTGCAAAGCACAGCTCGCTCCAATCAAACCCAGGATGTCTGCATCATTTTCCCCATCAAACGCCAAGCAAGTCACAATTACTTGCACTTCATTTCGCATGCTTTGGTCGAACAAAGGGCGAATCGCTCGATCGATAAAGCGTGATGTCAAAATCGCCTCATCGACGGCTCGGCCTTCGCGTTTCATAAACCGTGAGCCTTTAATGCGGCCGGCCGCGTACATTTTTTCTTCGTAGTCGACCATGAGCGGAAAGAAATCAACTCCTTCCCGAGCGCTTTCGCTCATTACCACTGTGGCCAAGACCACGGTTTCGCCATACTGCACCAAGCAGGCTCCATGAGCTTGCTCAGCGTACTTGCCTGTGGAAATGGTCAAAGTTTTGCCACCCCACTGGGTCTCAAATTTCTTGAGTTCTGTCATATTTTTGGTCCTGTTGAAGCTCAAGAAGTCGAGATCTCTCTCGAAATCTTTCTGTCTCAACAGGACAGTTATTAATTAAGTGGCACATAAGTGCCAGATTTAGGTCAGGGATTAATCCCTGACCGGATCTGTTACCTAAAATGTCATCCGTCTTTCTCTTGCCCCTTTGTTTTTATCACCGCCACCATCAGTTCGGGCGTTGGCTAAAATGTATTTTTTCGGTGCATCAGACAAGTTTGTATAATGATCCACGACTTCGACTAATCTTGAAGAAGTGGTTTCGCGAAAGGCCATGACTTCCACGATCCGCCCGCGGTTTCTCACATATTCGACCAGCGGAATGTAATCCCCGTCCCCGGAAACCAGGACGATCACGTCCAGCATATCCAGCATGCGGATGATATCCACGGTCAGACCCACATCCCAATCCGCTTTTTTCTGGCCGGATAAATATTCCATCAATTCTTTCTCCTTGGTTTCAATGCCGGCTTTTTGCAAAGCTTCGAAAAAGGGCGATTCTTCATGGGTTTTGGTTCGCACCACGTAAGCAATGGCTCGAATTAATCTTCGCTTGCCCACGGCATCAGCTAAGATTCCCTTAAAATTTACCTTGCGCTGAAAAAGGTGTCGCGCACTGTAATACATGTTTTGCGTGTCGATAAATACGCCCACGCGCTGCTCCGGATTCTGTATCATATTGTTAAAATTAGCGGGAACCGGTCAATCCAGCCCCATGGTTATAAAAAGTGAAAAGCCCGGCCAATGATAAGCCGAGCTTTCGTTTATTTCAATTTAAGCGCTTCTTTAATTTTGTTTGCCGCTTTGGCATCCTCGCGCTCTAAGTATTTCAGCAATCGGCGTCGCTCATTTACTTTTTTGATTAAGCCGCGCCGAGAAGAATAATCTTTTTTATGCTCCTTCAAGTGCTTGGTCAGCATTTGAATTTCGCTGGTCAAAATCGCGATCTGCACTTGGGGCGAACCAGTGTCTGATTCGTGAGTGCGATATTTTTCAATTATCTTCTGCTTCTGTTTGACGTCTAACATAGTTTCATATTTCGTGCGCTGATCCGAGTGCCGGGAGACGAGCCCCAAACCCAGAAAAACGACCTTAATTATGTGCCGAGCTTAACAATCGAACCCCAATTTGTCAAGTTTTCACCCTCTTTTGACTTCAGTTGGTCCACCTTCTATACTTAAGAACATAATCATCACCATAACTAAAAATATTATGTTTAGTGAAGGCGGTTCATATCCCGAAGAAGCAAAAATAAAATGGGAACAAAGAAGGGCTGAAGAACAACACCAAAAAGAACTTCAGCAAATAAAAGATAAGTTCGCAGCCGAAGATGTTCGTGGACAGTTTAAGCAATATGCTGACGAAGCAATGGCCAAGCTTTTTGAAATTCCTGCTATTGCTCAGCGCTTTGATCAAGACCCGGCTTTCCGTCAAGAAATTGAAGATCTTAAGGCGGCTCTTGTGAGTGCCAAGGATTTTGACCAGGCTAACAAAATCGTCGAATCTTTTTCACCAGAAGCGGGTGCCGCCATGAAAGATTTCTTGCCGGTTGTTGAGGGCACGGTTATTCATGAACCCATCGATTTGGAATATTCAAAAGATGCTTCGCCTTCACTTGAAAGTTAAAAGCAACTTAATAAAAATCCCCCGCTTAGCCGTTTGCTGAGCGGGGGATTTGTGTTTTGCTACGAAAGTAGTCTTCTGGTTCGGAGTACCAAACCGACCTTCCATCGTACTTGATCTCGGCGTTCTTTCGGCCCCTCCAAAGAGGTCTGGCACAAGCCCAAGGCCAAAAGTTCGCGATTATCGAGAAACCCATATTCATCAATCGGATCTTTCGGATCCGAGAAAATGCTTTTGAGCACAGCTTCTGGCAAGTAGTCCGGCAGCTCGATTGATTCCAAGGTATGAAAGAAGCTCACTTGCTGTCCTTCGTCCAGCTCTGACAGGTTGAGCATTTGTATAAAAATCGGATTGCGCATCTCCCAAGTCTCTTTGCATTCATGCAAAAAGCTTTGCGGATTGCGACGATACCAAGCCGCATCGTGCTGGGACAGGTTAAGGTGCATGTTTTCCTCCATTGAAGAACAGCGAAATCTATCATTTAATTGCGGTTTTGTCAAGCCTCTGACCGTCTGGGGCTTGACAAAACCGCCAAAATCAACTACTATCATCAGTTCAATCGTGGAGGAAGAAATGGAAATGGACACCAACCAACCCATTAACCTGTTTTCTCACCCCAGGTTCGATCAGAAATTCTTTGGCAAGCTGCACAGCATCTTACAGATCCACAATCCGCTTGAAGGTTGTTGGGCCCAGGCTCCAGTCGCGGCCGCTCGGATTACGCTCGAGCTGATCGCGGATGCCGAGTTGCCGCCTGAGTGGCTCAAGAATCATCTCACTATCTGGCTTATCGGCCACGGTTGTGACGTGATTCTGACCATTCAAAACATTGTGGATAAGCGCTGGGGCGAAGATAGGTATTTCCATCTTCAGGTCACAACCTGGCCGACGCACCCCATCTCTCTGGATCAGTTCCAGGACATCCACCTAGTATCATCCAGCGGCCAATGCTGGTCATCCCCCCTTGCAACTTTACGGATTCAGAAAGTCAGCCACGGCTAACCGCCTTCCAACCACAGTCTCCGGACTGTGGTTTTTTCTATTATCCTGCCCCAAAATGTGATACATTGTAAGCAATTCTTAATCGAAAATTTTATGTCAACCAGTCCAGAAATGCGCGGCTACGTGCCCGAAGCAGCCAAACCTAAAGCCGAGTTTGATGTTCTCAAAGAAGCTCAAGTTGAAAAAGCCGAGAAGCTCAAGCAATTGGACCAATTCGCGGAGAGATTTGCCAAGCTTCAAGAGCAAGCGGCTCAGATGAGTACCACTTCAGCGAAAGACCGTTTTAACCAACTTCATAATCTTGTTGAAAGTTTAGCTGAACAACAAAATGAATTTTTAACCTACGTTCAAAATAAGATCTATCAAGCGGACGAAGGTGGTTTTTACCACGGCGAAGTTCCAAAAGATCTGCTTTCCCGAATCAATGAGGTCGCTACCGTGAGTCATATTCTCGAAGTCCGGGCCAATGTTGAATATAATGATATGCTGCCCAAAATGCAGACACTAAGTGAAGCCAGGGAACAGCATCGAGATGAATTAGAAAACATGAATACTGTTGTTGATAAAACATCCGGAGTCAAAGTGGCCGGTGTTCAGCAATTTGAAGTCGATCCCAATACTGATTTGGGCAAAACCGCGATAGATGATTTGCGAGCCGATCTTAATACCAGCCAAGGAGAGGTATTTTCTTCTCGATCAAAAGACCAAGTCATCTCTGAAACCGTCAAACAAGAACCAGAAAATTTTATCCCTACTCAAATCGATACTAAAGTTGATCGTGATGAGCACATTTTTACCACCCCAGACATTAATGCCGATACCATCCGCGAAGAACTAATCAAAACCAAGATTGAAGCTCCGAAAACGATCGTTAAAGATGTAAGAACCACCAAAGTCGGAGGTCCAGGAACCGTGGTTGAAGATCTGCCTTTTGCCAAGCCCGAAGATGTCATTGCTCTGGACCCAGATGTAACCGAAAAGACTATTGTCGAACCGGCCGCTCAAGATCAAACCGTGGTCGATGATAAAATCGGCGCCAAAGTTTTTGCCAATGAGGTCGAGCGGATTTCCGGCCGGGCTCAAAAGACCCAAGTCGATACCCATCCCCTGTCCGAACTGATAGGTGACGAAGAAGTCACCCAAGTCGCCCGTCCGCCCAAGGCCGCATAAACTATGCCTTTTCATCCCTTCACCTCCCATCCGTTTTGCCTGCCTCGCCAGGGTCTGTCCCCGGCCAGTCTATTCCCGACCTTGGTGATGAACCGATTGATCGGCTTTTTATCCGGTTCGCTCCTCAACCTGTTTTTCCCGATTTTTCTCTATCAAATTCTTCACTTCTCCATTCAGTATGTTCTGCTTTGGTATGGCTTGAACTATCTGATCCGAATCCCCTTTTTCGTGCCCGGCTCAAAATTATTTACTCGTTTCGGTTTGGTGCCGGCCATGGTGGTCGGGACCATCGGCGCTTTTGTCTTTCATTTGTGCGTTTATCTTTTAAGCGCCGGCGCCACTGAAATCTGGTTTTGGCTTTCCCTGGCCGCCATCGGTTTGGCCTTTAACAATATTTTTTATTGGTCGCCTTTTCACGTTGATTTTGCTCAGATGACGGTTAAAGATCATCGCGGCCGCCAGATCAGCCGATTTTATGCCATTCACCAGCTGATCAGTTTTATCTCGCCCATCATCAGCGGTTACGTGATTGCGGTCTACGGTTTTTCTTTTGTCTTCCTGTTTGCCACGATTTTGCAGATTCTCAGTTTAGCTCCTCTGGCCTATCTGCCCAACTCTTTTGTGAAATATGAATTCGGTTACTGGGAAACCCTGCGCAAGCTGGTGAGCAAAAAGTACCGCAACATGTGCTTGGCCATGGCCGCCAATGGCGCGGAAAACTTGGTGGGCGTGATTATCTGGCCGATTTTTCTTTTCATGATTTTCGACGGCCAATATTTGGATTTAGGAGTTTTTGCTTCCGTTATCATTATGATCAGCCTCATGTTGGAATTATTCATTGGCAAAAAAACCGACTCGAAATCCAAAAGAAAGCTTTTGCGGCTCGGGACCGGGATCTATTCTCTGGGTTGGGTGGCCAAGGCCGCGGTTTCAACCGTGGTTGGGGTTTTTGCCGCCGCCACTTTTCACAGTTTCGGTTCGATTCTTCTGCGCACGCCCTTGGCCGCTGTGATTTATGAACAAGCTGCGGACTCCGGCCATTATATTGATGAATACACAGTCCTGCGTGAAATTGGACTGAACATCGGCCGGGTGCTGATGGTTGTTGTGTTGATGTTGCTGATGCACTGGTTCTCGATTGCTTGGTCGTTTGTCATCGCGGCCGTGGTTTCGCTGGGTATGACCAAAATCGGTCAGCGAGTCAGTTAACAGCAAAACAAAAACACCCCGACCAGCGTCGGGGTGTTTTATTTTTTGATTACGCGCCCAGCAAGCTGTCAATAATCTGTTTGACTGATTCGTATGGCAGCGCGCCGCGGATCGGTACTGCTCCGCCGTCCGCGCCAATCACGAATGATCCCGGAGTGCCTTCCACCCCGGCCGCGGCTCCGCCCTGGGCTTGGGTTCTGATTTTCGCGATATATTTTTCGCTTTCCAAGCAATCATTAAACTGGGTCATTTTCAGGCCAAGTTTGGTTGCGGTCTGTTTAAAGAAGTCCATGCCCAATGATTCTTGATCCCCGAACATAATGCTGATGAATTCGTAAAATTTTCCCTGTTCACCCGCGCATTCGGCCGCGTTGGCCGCTGGTTCGGCCTGGGGGTGAAAAGATAATGGAAAGTGGCGGAACACCCAGCGCACTTGGCCCGGATATTCATTAACTGTCTGCTGAGCATTCGGGTGGAATCTCTCACAGAAAGGGCATTCAATATCTGAGTATTCAATCACGGTAATCGGCGCATTGGGGTCGCCTAAAATATAATCATCCTCGGTCACGATCGGGATGCCGGCCGGTTGAGTATCCACCGTGTCAGCGGGGTCATTAACCACAATCGGGTTATTATCCGCGGCCTGGCCTGGCAGCGCACAGCCACCCTTGAGCAGACAGCTGCCCAAAATAATAAATCCAATGGTTCCCAACACTAGAATCGCGGCTATGAATCCACCGATAAACGCGGTTTTCGGAGGCATGGTTTCCAAAAACGATGGTTTTGGTTTGGTTGGAACCGGATGGGGAGTGTATGAAGGCATGTCCATAAAAATTATTTTCAAAAGTTAGTATAAGTGGATTTATCCTACCGTTGATTCCGGATTTTGACAACCGGATGCAAATCTTTGTGTTGTGTCGTATAATATAGATGATATGGCCGTCCCCCTCTCAAAATTAATTACTGATTTTTTGGAGTATCTTGAAGTTGAGCGCGGGCGTTCGCAAAGAACTATTCGCAATTATGATTTCTATTTGCGCCGTTTCAGCGAATGGGCCAAGAATCCCGCTCCAGCCAAAATTGATCGGGACATGATTCGCCAGTATCGCCTTTGGCTAAACCGTTCTTTGCCTGGCCGGGCTGAAGAGAATTTAAAAAAGAGCACGCAAAACTATCATCTCATTGCCTTGCGTTCATTTTTGAAATATTTATCCAAGCGCGATATCTCTTCCCTGCCCCCGGAACAGATCGAGCTATCCAAACAAAGCCAGCGTACGGTCGAATTTTTGGAAGCTGATGAATTAGCTCGACTTTTAGCCATTCCGGCCAAGCATGATGATTTAATTTCCCTGCGCGACCATGCAATTCTCGAGCTCCTCTTCTCTACTGGTCTGCGCGTTTCCGAATTAGCCAATCTCAAAATCGATCAAGTTAATCTCGAGCGTGATGAATTCACGGTCCGCGGCAAGGGTGATAAACCTCGGATCGTGTTTTTGTCTGACGATGCCAAAGCTTCGGTCAAGACATATCTTAAAAAACGCCAAGATCCTGCGCCGTTCATGTTTGTTTCCCACGATCGCGCCAAAATTGGCCGTCAAGAACAAAAACCCATCACCGCCCGATCCATTGAACGCTTAGTCGAGCGCTACGCCAAGCAAGCCGGCATTACCAAAAAAATCACTCCTCACACCCTGCGCCACACTTTTGCCACCGATCTTCTTCTAGCCGGCGCTGACATTCGATCCGTCCAATCCCTGCTGGGGCACGAATCCATCACCACCACGCAAATCTACACCCACATCACCAACCAGCAATTAAAGGATGTCCACAAAAAATTCCACGGGAAAAACCGCAAATAAAAAACACCCCGGCTGAGCCAGGGTGTTTTTAAATCGACAAGAAATACCCGATAATCATGCCCGCGGCCAGCATGGGCATGGCCGGGATGCCGGTTTTGATCACGGTCGCCAGTATCGTGTTTATCAGTCCGCCAATAATGGCGCCGGCCAAGACCGCCAAAGCTACCGGAATCGTGTGGGAAAAACTCACGGCCGCAATGAAGATTCCTGGCAGGAATAAATCACCGGCGCCCAGCATGGCACTGCTGTCTTTTAAATTCGGTTTGGCCTTCCAGGCAATATGAGCGCGCGGCGCCAATAGTAATAAAGGGACGTTTTGTTCCACGGCCGTCGCTGCCAAGCGCGGAATAAAGCGCGTAGCAAAAACACCCAAGACATCGTAAACGCTAATGATTATCAAGACCATGATTATGAGCTCCACCGAATATCCCAGCCCGATTGGCAGTGATCCAAACAACACGGCCGCCAGGATGAAAACATTATTCGAGATGAAGCTGCGATACATGCGCTCGTAAATCAGCAAACCCATCGCCAAGAAGAAAGCCAGCTCCACACTAAAATAAATCGCGGCGCCGCCAAAAATTAGAAAGGATAAAATCATGGCCACGAGTGTTCCAAAGATATGCCGTCGTCGCACCAGATATAAAATGAACAGCGCAATCAACAAGGATAATAAGAAATCCAGCAAAGTAATTTGACCGGATTGTGATGAAACATATTGCAGGGAAGCAATAATTTTTGGCGAGGTCAGGCTGGCGAATAGAATAATCAAAAGCCAAACCAGCATTCCGCTGGCGATCAGCATCAGAATGCTATTGGCCCGTTCGCGTTTTTTCAATTGTTTCACTCCTCCTGGCATATCGTGCTAATATTGTAGCATACGATTGACAAAGCTGGTGAAATCAAGTAACATTCCCTGCTACAATATGCACCCGTAGCTCAACCGGATAGAGCAGGAGGGTTCTAACCTCAAGGTTGCAGGTTCGAGTCCTGCCGGGTGTACCATCGAGCTTGGCTCGAACAGATAGTAATTTCTCATGGCGACTATGGTGTAACGGTTAGCACATCAGTTTGTGGTACTGATAGCGAGGGTTCGACTCCCTCTAGTCGCCCCATCGAGCTTAGCTCGATTGTTTCGCGGTTAGCCAAAGCTAAGCTTTGGCCGTACTCGAGATAAGCTCGATGATCAGGCCAGCTGAGCTGGCCCACCAAAACAAATAATCTCCCTTTTGGGGAGGTTTTTTGTATTAATCCTTTACTAATCCGCCTCAAATCAGTAAGCTATGGGCGCTATTCTATGAAACGATTCCTCCCCACAATTTTAGCGGTCATTCTGGTTATTGGCGCCAGTTGTTTCGTTTATCCCCGGTCAGAAACTCCGGCCGTGCCAAATCTCACCGCCCCCGCTCCCTCAACCATTGTTGAGGATCTATTTGGCGTCATCGATCAAATCAATGCTGCCGATCGCATTATGAGGATTCTTTTGCCCGATGGCGGTCTGGAAGAAGTTATTTTCACCGATCAACACTCCATCGTCGCTTCTGATCTCGGTCTATTGGCTCATGTCTCAGGAGAACGCGAACTTTCAACCCGCCAAATCAAAGCTGACGCCATCCAACTGATCGGTTCACCCAACCTGTTTATTACTTCTCCCGAACCCGGTGCGGTTGTCACCTCCCCCATTATCGTGTTTGGCTTTGGCCGCGTTTTTGAACAAACCTTTCTTTGGCGCCTTAAAGATTCCAGCGGAGCCGTAGTTGGTCATGGTTACGCCATGACTAGCGCGCGCGACCTGGGTCAATTCGGTCCGTTTCGCTTGGAAATATTTCCGCCAGTTTTGCCTGACAAGTCTTTCACTTTAGAAATTTTTGCAGCTTCGCCGCGCGATGGCAGCGAACAAGATTTAGTGTCTGTCCCTCTTCATCTATTGTCCGCCGAGGCCACCACTTTCAATATTTTTCTTAGCAACCCTAATCAAGGCTCAGCTCATGATTGTTCTTTGGTCTATCCCGTGACCCGCACCATCGCCAAAACCAGTGCCGTGGGTCGCGCCGCTTTGCTTGAACTTTTGGTCGGTCCCACCCCGGAAGAAAAGTCCCAAGGCTACCAAACCCAGATCCCCGTTGGCACCCGGTTAAATTCTCTCAGCATCACCAGCGATACCGCTATCGCGGATTTCTTTTTTCCTCCATATAATATTGCTGGCTCATGTCGAGTCATGGCCATTAATGAAGCAATCAACCAAACACTTTTGCAGTTCTCCACCGTAAATAATGTGGATATCTTAGAAAATGGCGGCTATCCGGTCAGTCTTGAGCCTTAAACATATTGAACAAAATTTAGTAAATCCGCTCCATTGAGCGGTTTTTTGTTTTCATAACTAAATCCCTTGACAGTCTCTTAACCCTGAGATATTATACCCGCCATCGCCGCAAAATTTGCGGTTTTGCTCTTTTCAAGTGAAGTGTTCAAAGCAGTTAAAAACGATCTCCTCCAGTTTCACTGGTGGCCTCGGATTCCGAAAGGACCGAGTCTGGCATACGAAATATCTCGGTGCCAGCGATCGTTCTTAAAGATGCCCCAAAAAGGGCAGCGGGAGTGCCAGATGACTCAGAACCAGAACCGGAACCGGAACACCACCACGGGCAACAACCGCCGCTACCGCCGGCACGAAAACGAGCCAACCAAGCTCACCAAGTTTTCGTACGCCACCGATGGCGGCAGCCTCGACGTGGTCACCGGTCCCATGCACTCGGTGCACGGGTACCTTCAGCGGACCAAGGACAAGATCGCCATCTCGGCCATCTCGCTGAGCACTCTGCTCAAGCAGGCCATTGTCTCGGTGATCGTGTTCAAGAGCGACAAACCCGGCATGTTCTCAACCAAGACCTTGATCCCCAAGGCCATCCTCGATGAGGTCTACCGAACCGCCAGCTACTACAGCGGCGTGCCCATCCAGATGGCCTGGCTGCGCCTCTTCGGGGATCTGGACCACAAGGTCCGCGTCGCCAGCTTCGACAGCGAGATCTTCAACGACAACTTCGGCTTCCTGGTCAACCGGTTCATGAAGGAGTTCAGCTTCATCTTTAAGGGCGGTCTGCTCAACGGCCATGCCGACACCAACACGCTGGTTCTCACCGCCCCGTACAACCCCAAGGCCACGCGCCAGACCTACGCAAGCAACGGCACCAACTTCGGGCCGCTGCCCACGGTCACCGACAAGTCGGTCTGCCAGAGTGTCTTCGGCAAGAACCTGCTGGTGCAGGCCGAGCGCGGCGGTAACATCATGTTCGGGCTCACCAGCCAGAACCTGAGCGACTACCTCAACCACAAGATCGCCAAGCCCGACTGGGTCAAGGCCGGCAAGTTCGATGGCAACATCATCGAGCTCTCCAGCATCCCGGTCAACGCCGGCGTCATGGTCGTCACCACCGAGCGCAAGGGTGACCGTCGCTTCGACCTGGTTCGCGTGAACTGGGACAAGGATCTGCCCGTGATCCGGCCGGATCGCCAGATCCAGGTCATGGGGATCGCTCCGGTGATCCGCACCGACCAGAATGGCATCATCACCTACGGCAGCGACCTGGACAACAGCTTCATCGGCATCATCCCGACTGACCAGCTGGGCTCCGAGTTCGCGGGCCTGATCGCCACCCCGCCGGTCGCCTCCACCCTGCCGAACATCATGTAGTTCGGCCCAGAACACTTCCCCCTTTCCCCAGTACTCTCTCCGGGTCGCTGGGAAACCTCGCCGGTGCGCACCTCGTGTGTGCACCGGCTTTTTTGTTGACTTAACTTTTCTCTCTGGATAACCTAACCCCAGGTCTTTTACTGAAAGGGACAAACATGAACCATAAGCCGCCGATTTTTATCGGAGCTGATCACGCTGGTTGGGAATTGAAGCAAGCCATCAAAAAATATTTTTTCGACTCAGGGTATGATGTCACGGATTTTGGCAATCTTGATCTTGATCCCAATGATGATTATCCGGACTTTGCTCTGGCCGTGGCTCAAAACGTCGCCGCGGTTGAAAACGCTCGCGGTTTTCTCTTCTGCGGCAGCGCTCAGGGCATGGTCATGTGCGCCAACAAGGTCAAAGGTATTCGTGCCGCCTTGGGTTGGAGCATCAATGCCGCCCGAAGTTCCCGCCGGCACAACGATGCCAACATCCTTTGTCTGCCGGCCCGCGATCTGGCCTTGAGCCTGGCCAGGCAGATCGTGGACCTGTGGCTGTTCACTCCCAAGAGTTCGGAAGAACGCCATGCTCGCCGGGTGCAAAAAATCGCCGAGTACGAAGCTCAACAGACCAATTAGGTCGCTCAAACCGACGCCTCTGCGCGTCGGTTTTTTAGTGGACTAAGGCCCCAAAAGCCCGTAAGATACCACTATATGGCTAATCGCAAAGAAACCTTTTTAATCCTCGATGGCAACGCGCTTCTGCACCGCGCCTGGCACGCTCTTCCCCCGTTAACCACCAAAGATGGCACCGTGGTTCATGCCGCCTACGGTTTTGCCATGGTGCTTGAGAAAATGCTCGAGCAGTATCAACCCACTTACATGGCGGTTGCTTGGGACACCAAAGAACCCACTTTTCGTCATGAGAAATTTAAGGCCTACAAAGCCCAGCGCGAGGAAAAAGCCCAGGAGCTTTATGATCAAATTCCCATCATCCAAAATATTCTGAGCGTCTTTAATATCCCGTCTCTGGCCGCGCCCGGTTTTGAAGCTGATGATATTATTGCCACTTTGGCTGATCAAGCTTCTCAAAAAGAAATTCATACTTTCATCGTCACCGGCGATTTGGACGCGCTTCAGCTGGTTGATCCCACCAACACCGTGGTCTTTTTTCAAAAAGGCATTTCCGAAACCAAACATTATGATGAACAGGCCGTGTTTGATCGTTACGGTTTTACTCCCAAACAGTTGGTTGATTATAAAGCCTTGCGCGGCGACCCGTCCGACAACATTCCGGGCGTGCCTGGCATTGGGGAAAAAACCGCTGTCCTTCTAGTTCAAGAGCATCATGACATTGCTGGGATCATTCAGGCCCTGAAAGACGGTCTGATTCCGGAAAAATTCGCCAAAAAACTCAAAGGCCAGGAACAGGTTATGCAAGATTCTCTTGATCTGGTCAAAATGGTCCATGATGTGCCCATCTCTTTTAAATTTTCCCATTCCAAAGTCAGACAACCGGATCTGAACAAACTTCTCAGCCTTTATCGCGATTTGGAATTTCGTTCTCTATTGCGCAAGCACGCTCAAGAGATCCCGCCGCCGCCCGCGCCCAAGAAACCGATTTTCAAAAAATCTCCGTTAACCGTGGTCCGCCACCTCAATCAGTTTCAAACCGATCTTCATCAGCTTGCCAATGATGCTTTAGGTATTATGTTGCTCGAACAGGCTCAAGATCTCTTTGGTGCCACTCTATCCGGCTTAATTATTTCTGATGGCTCTCGGACCATCATCTTTCCCAACCCAAATCAAGCCGCCCTTGATTTAACCGAGCAAAAATTGACTCAAGCCTCTTCGGTCATCGTCCACGATCTCAAAAAACTTGCACATCTGACTGGCTGGCCCGCGGCTGATCGGTATTTTGATCTCATGCTCGCTTCCTATCTTTTACATTCCGGTTCTCGTTCCCACGATCTCGCCTCCATCGTCAACGAACACCTGCAATTGAAGATTGCCGAAATTCCCGAGCATTGCGCTTCAGACAAAGAACATGCAAGCCTGGCCGCTCTGGTCAGTGCTTATCCCAAATTAGCGAAAATCATGTCAGACGAATTGGCCTCAACCAACATGACTAAGGTATTTAAAGAGATTGAAATGCCCCTGATCCCAGTTTTATTTGAACTTGAACAAAATGGTATCAAACTTGATGTCAAAGCCTTGGCGGTATTTTCCAAAGAATTGAAAAAAGAACTTGATCGCTTGACCAAAGCCATTCATGAACAGGCCGGTGAAGAATTAAATATCAATTCTCCTTCTCAACTCGCGACCATTCTATTTGAGAAACTAAATCTGCCCACCAAAGGCATTAAAAAAACGCAAAAAGGCTTTTCCACGGCCGCGCCCGAGCTGGAAAAGCTCACGGCCGCGCACCCGATCGTGCCGCTTATCTCTGAATACCGCGAACTTGCCAAACTCCAATCAACTTATGTCGAAGCCCTGCCCGAGTTGGTCGGTCAGGACGGCCGCTTGCACACCACCTTCAACCAAACCGTGACCGCCACCGGTCGTTTATCATCCTCCAATCCCAATTTGCAGAACATCCCGATTAAAACCGAACTGGGCAACAAAATCCGCCAAGCTTTCATCGCGGACAAGGGTCAGAAATTAATCGCGGCCGATTATTCGCAAATCGAATTGCGCCTGGTTGCGCATTTAGCCAAAGATAAGTCTTTCATCAACGCTTTTAATGAAGGTGCCGACATTCACATCCGGACCGCGGCCGAGATTGCCGGCATCGCTGAGGACCAAGTCACCAAAGAAATGCGCCGCGCCGCCAAAGCCATCAACTTTGGGGTGATCTACGGCATGGGCGCGCATGCTTTGGCTCGATCCACCGGCCAATCATTCCGCGAGGCCCAAGACTTCATTGATCGCTACTTTATTCTGCACAAATCGGTTCGAGAGTATCTAGACGGCACCAAAGCTTTTGCCCACGCCGAAGGTTACGTGGAAACTCTTTTCGGCCGCCGCCGTTATCTGCCCGAACTTGAGAGCGGCCTGCCCATGCTGGTTGCCTCAGGCGAGCGTATGGCCATCAACATGCCGGTTCAGGGCACGGCCGCGGATTTAATGAAAATGGCCATGATTGAAGTGCATGGCTGGTTGAAGCAAAGCGGCTGGCCCGCCAAAATGTTATTGCAGGTACATGACGAAATCGTGATCGAAGTCGCTAGCGATGCCGTGGACAAAGTCGCCAAAGGTATTAAGGAAATCATGGAAAACATCGCCCAATTATCCGTCCCGCTGGTTGTCGATGTGGAAGTCGGAACCAACTGGGGAGAGATGGAAGCCTGGAAAAAATAATTGAGAATTAAAAACCCCGAGCGCGTCTCGCTCGGGGTTTTGAGTTACGGTTTCATCAAGATCAGTTCTCGGATGAGGTGGGTATGAGGCAAAGGTTCTATGTCGAACCGTTGGAAATCATCGGTCTGGACGACCCGAAACAAACGAGTCCAATCTGCGATCGTTGCTTCCGGCAGTTCGTAGTCGATCTGACCAGCGTGGTCAGTGATTCGCCGATTGAAATGAACCAAGAAATGCCCGCCCGGCTTCAGGACGCGAAATATCTCCGCGATCGCCACCGCTGCTTTTAAGTAATGAATCACGTTGACCATATAGGCCGCGGCCACGGTTTCGGAAGGAAATCGCAGCTCATGGGCGTCCATCAAACGGATTGTCACATCGGGATTGTGCAAGCTGGCCAGCGCAATTTCATCGAGATCGTTATCCAAGCCCACAATTCGCAAGCCGTTTTTCTTGAACACTGCCACGTCCCGACCGCTGCCGCAGCCGACATCAAGCACTGTTCCTACCAGGCCGAATTTCTTAAGGAAACCGGCAAAGCGAACCGCGTACTTGTCCGGGTGGTTATCCCAGTGTCGACCCTCAACATACTTTTCAAAGAGCGCTTGGTTTTCCATGTTTTCCTCCTGGGAAGAAGCTGAAAATATATAAGTTGCCGGCAATTTTGTCAATCATCAGAAATCAGGTAAGATGCCACCACTATGCTTATCTTTATTTTCGGCGAAGATTCTTTCCAAGTACAAGAAAAGGTCAAGGAAATGAAGGACGCTTTTGCCAAAAAGTTTGACCCCACTGGTTTGAATACTCAAATTTTCCCGCCCGAAGGCTCGGACAAGCTTGAGACCGGTGAAATCCTGCAGGCCGCCTGTTCCTACCCTTTTATGAGTGAGCGGCGCTTAGTCGTGATTCGTGATTTGATCGCTCGCGTTAAGAAAGATGAGGAAGCTGTCTGGATCCAAGGCCTTTCTCGCATCCCGGATTCTTCAATTGTCATTTTTTGGGAAACCATGGATCCCAAAGCCCTTGAAAAAAAGTCCTTGTTTAAAGAATTAAAAAAATTTTCTCAAGTTTATTTTTATCCATTCCCGGAATTACAAGGTTCTGAACTGCAAAAGTGGGCCGCGGCCCGAATTTCGTCTCGGGCCGGTCGGATCGATTCCCCTGCTTTGCGTACGCTAGTTGAACGCGTCGGATCAGATCTGTGGCAGCTGGCGAGCGAGATCGAGAAACTCGTCGCTCTGGCCGACGGCCAGCTCATCAATCAGCAAATGATTGAGGATAATGTCAGCGCGTCCTTCGAGGGCGAGATCTTCGCGCTCATCGACGCGGTCGCTAACAAAAAAGGCGTTGATGCGCTTCGTCGTTTGCAGCGCGAACGTTGGGCTGGTACCAATGATTTTTATTTGATTAGTATGCTCGCCCGCCAAGTCCGCATTCTCCTGGCCGCGCGCTCGATGCTGGATGAGAATCCTCGCGCTCTTAAACAAGATCTGGCCGATGCCATGGCTCTTCATCCGTTTGTGGCCCAAAAAGCCCTGCAACAGGCGCGCGCCTTCTCCTTTACCGATCTCAAACACACTCACGACCTGCTTTTCGAATTTGATTGGAAAATGAAATCCGGCCTTATCAGTGCAGATTTGGCCGTGGATTTAATAACAACTGATTTACTGAAATAAAAAAGCCCCGACCATTTCTGGTCGGGGCAGTGCGTTTTCTCAACCCATTATCTCAAACCGGATCACTTCCACTTGATCTTGTCCGCCTTCGGATTTAACTTTCTCTATCTCAACATCAGAAACCCCAAGATTCACCAATTGATCCAAATCCACCATCTGTACATCCTTGATCAGAACATTCACATCCCAATCTTCCCCATCATAAGACTCGGCTCGATAAGTTTCACCAACCCGATACTTCCCCATCTCCTCGCCCACCCGAATCGTCATGTTTTTAAATCGGTCTAACAATGCTTGTTTATAATCTGCTGGAAATAAAATATTTTTCATACAATTTCATTATATCAAAAACGGCCCCGCAGGGCCGTTTTCTTATTTTCCTAAAGCATTGAGCTTTTTCATCATGCGAGACTTGTAGCGAGCCGCCGTGTTCTTTTTGAGAACGCCTTTGGCCAAAGCCTTATCAAATTTCTTTCCCAGCAACTTGGCCACTTCCGCAGCCTCGCTTTTCTTATTGGTGTCGATCAGTTTTCGAAATTTGACCCGCAATGATTTTAGCTCTGCTTTGACTAGCATGTTGCGCCGGGCACGCTTGACGTCCTGTCGCAAAGACTTTTTTGCACTGGCTAGATTTGGCATATTTCTTATCTTTGAGCGTGATAATTAATAGCGTGGGCTCAGTATAGCTTATCTATCCGACTTGTCAATCGTTGCTACCGGGCGCCTCGATTTCCAACGGGTCCAATTCTTTTAATGTTGTGCCCTCGGTAATTCGATATATATCCTTATCGATTTTTTTCAATTCTTTTGATGAATCAGAATATGCTCGAAAAGTTGTTTCAATATGTTTACCTAATTTATTATGGTGCTCCTCATAAGCCTTCATGTGGCGCATGAGCTGTTCGGCGTGCTTTTGAATATCTTTGACCGATTCTTCGATTTGTAGGGCTTTCAAGCCCAAAATAACCGTTTGCAGATAAGCAAAGAAAGAAGTCGGAGATACGATCATCACTCTCTTTTCAAAAGCGTATTCAATCAAGTTACGAGTATTAACCGGAACTGCTCCGACCGAAGAAGTTATTAAATTATGATAAACACCTTCGGCCGGTACAAACATAAATGCAAAATTCGTCGTTCCCTTTTCCGGTCGGATATATTTGCTCGTCTCATCTATTCGTTTCTTCACGTCTGATTTGAATCCTTTCTCCAGTTCCGCCCGAAGGTTCGGTTCCTGTTCTTGCGAAATCTTATTATAGTTCTCTAAGGAAAATTTTGCGTCAATCGGTATCAACATTTCTTTGACGAAGATTACTGCATCAGGAATTAGCTTCTGTCCCGTGTTCTCATCAATCCCAAGATCATATTGCATTCGATATTGCGTAGGTTGTAAAACCTGGCCCAAAAGAGTTTCCAGCCAGAATTCTCCCAATATCCCCCGCTGCTTTGGATTCTTCAGAATGTTTTCTAAACTTTGTAGTTGCTCGGAAAATCCAAGAACCTGCTTATTGGTTTCATCTAGTTTGGTTAATTTTTCGGTCACGTCTTTCACGATGGTCGAGGTGTGCTCAAATTGCTTCTGCATGGTTTTTGATGACTCTCCCATGTTGCGCATCAATTGATTGTTCATGTTATCGATGCGTTCTTGTATCTCGCTTCGATCCCGGTTGGTGGCTTGCATCAATTCCTTGCGAAAGTCATTCATTAAAGACACAACACCGCTCGATTCGGTCATCCCGGAAGATCGGCGCGATATTAAAAGGAACACGATAATGATACTTATGAGGATTAGAATACCTAACAGGATTGTTGTAAGTTCCATAATCTAATGTTTACTGGTGAATTGCATTAGAGTATCATATCGCTCATAGTCAGTATAGGAAATTAGAGTCCATTAACATTTTACGACACATAAGATTAAGAGCCCCTGTAGCTCAACGGATAGAGCGGATCCGTCCTAAGGATAGGATGGGGGTTCAATTCCCTCCGGGGGCACCACCGAGCTGAGCTCGTTTGATGTTCACTTCCGATGGAGTCTTTTTTATTCATATCAGAACTAATTCAAGATTTGGATTGATGTACATTTAGTTTATTACTCCAAAGCATTAATTAGATATACTGTGATGTCTGACATATCCAAAGTCTGATTAAGAATTGTATACAAAACCAAAGATTCTATCGTATCAATATTCAAAAATCCTTAATCAATATCTCGGGGGGATCGAATACAAGTGAGGTATACCAAAATCGAGTTCCATGTGAAACAAATCAAAATTTTCTTAAGTCGTATACGTTATCAAAATACCAAAGTTATGGGCCTGTAGCTCAGTTGGTAGAGCGCTGCATTCGCATTGCAGAGGTCAGGAGTTCGACTCTCCTCAGGTCCACCAGTAAAAACACCAGCTTAGCTGGTGTTTTTACTTATCAGCAAAATCTGAACCGTTGATGGGAAAAGAAAATATCTAAACCGTAACAATATGTATATATTGAGAAACAATAACGAATGAGTGAATACATCCGCAAACAAAATATAGTTTTGTATTCGCAACCAAATCATCGATTACTCAACTCAGCAACTTATCAGTAACCGACATATTGGTCGCAATTCAATCAGCCGATCCTCATAAATGATTTGAAAAAAGGGAATCGAGGTGCAAATTGAATATATAATAGAACAATATAGATTGTCTAAACTAGTCTAGACAAACAAATTTTTTGGGGATAAGTCAGAGTTTTTTTCAATTTTATAGCATTTTATGTCAAATTTGAGACTTATCCACACCAGTATATCTACATTTTTTAGCTAATCTTAGCATAAAAACAACTTGACGACAATTCTTATTCATGGTATTTTGCGTGCAGGTCGAATTCTATGCGTTTTTCAATTTTCACGATCATCTTTGTGGGGATCTTGACCAGTGCCTTCGTCGCACACGGTCAGATGTCTTCTACAAATTTTGAAATCCAATGGGATTCTGTGGGAATTGGCGGAGCCGATACGAGTAGCTCTACCAACTATGAACTTCGCGATACTGGCGGCAATTCATCAATAGGAAATTCCTCAAGCACTTCCTATCAAGTTGCCTCCGGATATCGAGCCGGCATTTTCGATCAGATCATTACATTTGATGTATTCGCTCAAAACAATGCTTCAGAGCGAGCAGCTACTGGTCTGTCCGGCACCACAGTCACCACTTCAACTGCCGGATTATCGATCGGCGACCTGGTAGTTGTTGTCCAAGACAAAGGCGCAACCCAAGTTTCAGGAATTGGCCGCATCGCTTCAATCGGTGCTGGAACCATCATCCTGGATGAGCTTAAAGACAGCGGCACAACTCCAGTGTTCGACGGTTCCAATGATTATGTCTACCGGTTGTCCGGCACCTCTGCCAATCTGGGTGACATTGTCACCTCAGCCATTAGCACTTCTGTCATCGGTTTTGATGTATCCGCGGATTTGGATGGGGGATACGTGATTCAGGTTTATGAAGATGGCAATCTGCGCGATGGAGCCAATGATATAAATGATGTAGCTGACACGGCCGTCTCTACCGGTTCGGAAGAATACGGGGGACGATCATCTGATACTTCTTTATCCGGCTCCACCTTTGATACCCAAGACACAGCCTTCACCACGACTTATCAAGATGTGGCCGACGAATCCGCTACATCTTTCGAGAGCCGAAACTTCGTTACCTTGAAGGCTTGTATCAGCGGTACCACGCCCAATGGCAATTATGGCCATGTCCTAACCTTTATCGTGTCCGGGAATTACTAGTATGAAACTCCGCCTCTTATATATAGGTATCGCCCTTCTGATCTTGTTCCCATTTTCCGCACAAGCTTTTTCCGTGGCTCCGGGCATCGTCGAGATCAGCTCTGATCGGGGACAGACCATTGAAACCAGCATTAGTTTGATCAACATCGCGGATACGGCCATTACCGTGTATCTGAGCAAGCAAAAGTTTGAACCCAACGAAAGTTCCGGCGCGCCGAAGTTCATTCCTTACGATGATAATCATTCTGGATTAGTTGACTGGCTTCAGTTTCCCGCCGACCGCATTACCGTTGAGGCTCGAACCAAAGTTGATGTGCCGGTTTCCATCGTTGTTCCAAACGATATCCCTTCAGGCGGTTATTATGGAGCCGCGGTTTTTTCCGAGGCCCCCCATGAAATCGTGGCCACCAATGGTGCCAGTATCAATGCCAAGACCGCAGTTCTGCTTCTACTCACGGTCAACGGAGAAACCGATGCCAAAATCGCTCTGTTGGATTTCACTTCGCCTCAAGCCGGCTCGCTCGTTAGCTTGCCATCAGGCGAATTCACGTACCGATTGCAAAACCAAGGCAATGTTCATGTTCAACCTCAAGGCACAATCATTCTCAAAGACATCCTGGGACGCATCGTTTCCGTTGCCAACCCCAATCCCGCTGAAGGTCGAGTCCTGCCCAATTCCACCCGCACCTACACAGGCCAATTTGGGCCAGAAGAAAATGGGGGATTCGTCCAAACCGTAAAAACCCAGTGGCAAAATTTCGCTCTTGGTCCCGTCAAAGCCGTGCTTGATCTATCCTACGGCTCCAATCAACAAGTTTTAACCTCCGAATTATCCTTCTGGGTCTTACCCTGGCAATTGCTGATCACCATCTTAGTTATCGTTCTGATCCTCGGTCTGGCTCTTAAAGGCCTGAAGCGAAATATTCAGAAAGCATAATCATTCTCATGTGTGGCATTTCTCAACAAAACATTTTGGAACATCGTAACAATTGCCGTTCTTGCAACGACCATTGTTGCGGCTGTTTCAATTGAAGCCGCCACTCTGACCCAAGCCAATGATTACCCTGGCACCCTGCAAACCAGCCAGACCGCTAATCATCATTTGATCTTTACTACCTCCTCCGGCGTGGCCGAAGGAGAAAGTCTAACCGTCGAATTCGCTTCCGAGTTCAACACCGCTTCGCTTACCGAGGATGATGTCGATCTCGAAGACGACAGTACGGATTTAACCACCGCTCCTGATTGTAGCGGTACCGAACAAGCCAGTGTTACCATTGTGGCCGATGTTCTGACTTTCACCATCTGTTCTGGTGATAGCGGAGCCATCGCGGCCGGCAGTGAAGTCGCTGTCAAAATCGGCACCAACGCTACCGCTTCAGGCACGGGCGTTAACCATGCAGTCAACCCGGACAATGTTGGCACCTACTTTGTGTCTATTGCCGGTTCTTTCGGCGATTCCGGTTCCATCGCATTGCCCATTGGCAGCGATGACAGTATTTCCGTGTCCGCAAACGTCACTACCGGCGGCGGCGGAGGCGGCGGCGGGGAACCCCCGCCACCAGCTGATTCCACCCCACCCATTATCAGTAATGTCCTGGTCTCAGGTATCACCAAGAATTCGGCGGTGATTAACTGGACCACGAACGAATCAGCCGACAGCCAGGTTGCTTATGGGCTCACCACTTCTTACGAAGTTGGGACGCAAACCAATTTCAGTTTCGTCTACACCCATGCCCTGACCTTAAGCGGTTTATCTGAAGGTACTCAATATCATTTCCAGATTCGATCTCAAGATCTGGCCGCCAACCAAGCCACGGCCGGCGATTATACCTTCACCACTTTGGACCAAACCGCTCCGGTGATTTCCAATCTGCAAGTTGTCGATCTCACCACCACCAGTGCCCGCGTCACCTGGACTACTAATGAACTCGCGGACAGCACCATTGATTATGGGCCCACGGTCGCCTATGGCAGCCTGCTCAGTGAACCCACGCTTGTCACTGAACACTCGCTGATTCTGACTGGCCTGAATCACACCTCTACCTATCATTATCGCGTCAAATCCAAAGACGCTTCTCTTAATCAAGCCGTTTCCACTGATCAAACTTTTGCCACTCTGGCCAATCCGGCCCCGGCCAATGTCATCGGTTTAACCGTGACGCCCGGCAACGCGCAAAACGTTTTGTCCTGGACCAATCCGCCTGACACTGATTTATCAGCCGTCAAAGTCATTGTCTGCACCAACGAGGCCCCCAGCAGCCCCAATGATCCGGATTGCACTCAAGTCTTCAATGCTTTAGGCACCGGCTTCACTCAAAGCGGCCTTACCAACGGCGTCACCTATTATTACGGTGTCTTTGCTTACGACACCCTCAATCAATACGCCTCCGGCGCTTTGGGTAATGGTAAACCCATGGCCCCTGATTTGCCCCCGGGCAACATCACCGGTCTCAATCTTAATCCCGGCAATGCGCAAAACGCTTTGTCATGGACTAATCCTGCTGATGCTGATTTAGCCGGCATTCGGATTATTGCTTGTCCGGACGGTTTTCCCACCGGTCCGCTTGATCCGGCTTGCGATGTTCTTTCAGAAAACACTCGCACCGCTTTTACGCACGCGAGCCTAACCAATGGTCGTACTTACTACTACGGCCTATATTCCTATGATCTCTCTGGGCAATTTGCTTCTGGAGTCCTTGGCTCAGGTAAACCAAGTGCCCCAGAAGAAGAGTTGCCTCCAGGAGAGGAAGGGGAGGAAGATATCCCTCCTCCGGTGTCGACAGACACTGGCTATTGCGGCAACGGCATTTGTTCCGATTTCGAGTCACCGGCTACCTGCCCGAGTGACTGCGGGCAACCGGAACTCCCGCCCAAGGGTCCTATTTGCGGGGACGCCGTCTGCCAAATTGATGAAAACAATCAGTCCTGCCCGGACGATTGCACATCCGATATGCCTTCCACAGCGCTTCTTCGAGACAATCTCGAGCTCTTTGTCGCGACTGGCGCCATTAAGTTAGTACCAAATAACTCCGGAGCGGTACGAATCTTAAATGGACGCCCTATATTTGTTCAGCTCCTACGTCGGAGTCTGACCAAGAGTGTTGATCGGGTCCAGTTATCGTTGGGCCAAGAAACTTTTCTCATGGCGCCGAATTTCCGTGAGGAAGGGGCCGGGGATAATAATCTCCAGGCCGCTTCGGTCGGCGATGACGCCTATGCTGTCAGTCTCATCTCTCCAGATGAACCGGCTTCATACCCCGTCACTGTTACGCTCTTTTATGACGATCATTCGTCACAGTCCGTTCCCTTGATCTTCGACGTACAAGGGTCCGGCTACCTCTTCTCATGGTTTGAGGGGGCAACGCAGCGCCTCTCAGGCGCTCAAGTTACATTGTTTCAATCACCAGGCAGTCTTGTTACATGGGACGGGTCACCCTATGGGCAATTCAACCCAGTGAATTCTGAAGCTGATGGAACTTTTGCCTGGTATGTTCCCAATGGGAATTATGTTGTTCGCGCGGACACGTCAGGATACCTGTCCGTGGACACAGCCGTTACGGTTGTCGACAACATTGTTAATCCCGCCATACAAATGAGCGCGATTCTTCTTGAAGAACTTCCCCCAGAGGTTCTCGAGGAACAAGAAGAACTTGTCCCCTCACCACTTCAAAACTTCTCAGAATCCGTGCAAGAAGCAACTCAGCAAGCCGTCGACGATGTTGAAGCCGCGCTTGATGCGATTCGGGCAGTGCCCGGCGTGCAAGAGGCCGCCGATATATCCGTCCCGGTCCTAGCCGTTTCGGCCGCGACCAGCGGATTGATTCTCGGCATCAGCTTCAACTTTCTACCGTTCCTTCAATACTTATTCACCGCGCCTATTCTGTTCATCGGCCGGCGTCGCCGTCGAGGTTTCGGGGTCATTTATAACTCCATCAGCAAAACCCCGATCGATCTGGCCATCGTCCGTCTTTATCAATTAGCCGAAGGCATCGCTGACCCCAGTCAGGGGCGTTTGGTTCGTTCTCGCGTCACGGATAAAGGAGGCCGATATTTCTTCTTGGTCCAGCCGGGTCATTATCGCCTAAGCGTGACCAAAAATGGTTTCACTTTCCCGAGTGACTATTTGAAAGATGAGAAACAAGATGCGGATTTCCTTGATGTCTATCATGGCGAAGTCATTGAGGTTACAGATAAAGATGCGGTTATTGCCGCGAATGTTCCGGTTGATCCTTCGCAAGCCGAGCAGTTTACCAAGCCTTCCAAGATCGTTTGGAAAAATCGTTTGCGCTCTTTCCAGAATGTCATTGCCGTTTCCGGTTTGATTGCTTCAGTCGTCTTCGCCATCATCCAGCCTTCCTGGCTCACGGTGGCCATGATCTTTGTCCAAGCCCTGGTCTACTTATTGGCTCGACGCTTGGCCACGGCTGCCAAACCGCAAAGCTGGGGCATTGTCTATGACGGTGTCACGAAACAACCCTTGTCCCACGTGATCGCTCGGATCTTTGAGCCCAAGTACAACAAGCTCTTGGAAACCAGAGTGACTGATAACCAAGGACGCTTCAGTTTCTTGCTCGGCCCCAACGAGTACTACGCCGTGTTCGAAAAAACCGGTTACGCCACCACTGAAATTCGACCCATTGACTATTCAGTTAACAAAGAACCGGTCGAATTCGCTCAAAAAATCAATCTCTCGCCCGCTGCCAAATAGGAAAAGGTCTCTGGAGGAGTAATTTCTCCATGGAACGTCAGAGATGTTTTCCCTACGCCGCGATCAGTGATGATTTGCCACTTCTCTTACCTGTCTTAAGTGGAATTCGAGTCAGATTATGACTCGTTCAGCTTAAGGCCTGCCCAATCACGATCTCAAATCGTGTCATATGGAAAACATCTATTACAGACAATTTAAGATTTTGCTCATGCGCGCTCTCCGAGTGATGGCTGCCGGTTTAGTTCTGGCCATCACCATAGTTTCCTTGTCTGGAAACGCTTTGGCCGTATCTCCACCCAACATAATCAGTTATCAGGGTCGGATTTTGAACTCCAATGGCGTGCCCGTGTCCAATACCACGCGCAACATGCAATTTCGGTTCTATGATTCATTGGCTGGCGTGACTTGTCTTTGGTCAAACAACAGCAGCACCTGCGCCAGCAACGCTGACAAATCAGTTTCTTTAACTGATGGTCTCTTCTCTGAAAACCTCGGCGATACAGGTGCCAGTTATGCGGCCATTCCCGACACGGTTTTCAACAACAACGCGGCTGTTTATCTGGAGGTCGAAATTGAAGGTGAAGTTTTAACACCGCGCAAGCGCATTGTGGCCGCGCCTTATGCTTTAAATGCTCAAAGTTTAGATGGTCTAGATTCCGCTGACTTTTTAAGAAATAACGGCGATACCGGCACCGGTGAATATGATTTAACCGGCGCCGAACTGCTTGGCGCCTCACCGCTGGTTTTTGAAGGTGCCACCAATGATGGCACCAACAAAACCACCTTTACTTTTACTGATCCCACCGGAGTTAACACCATTACTTTTAAAGACGCTTCCGGCACCGTGGCGTTCACCTCTGATATTCCAGGGGCGGCCGACCTCGATGGTGTTTATACCAACGACGGGGACAAGATCCTAGCCGTTAACAACGCTTCGGGTCTGATCTTCAACTTGACTACCACCGGTGACTTCATTCTTTCCGACAACGGCACGCCTTTTGCCACTTTCGATGATTCCGGCAACATCACTTTCGCCAACACCTTGAATCAAAACGGCGATTTCACCATTGGCAACGCTGCGACCGATGCTTTGACCATCACCTCGGAAATTCGCGGTACTTCTCCATTATCTTTCGAAGGCGCGACCAACAACAACATTTACACCATTTTTTCCATCACTGATCCTACTACTTCAAACAAAACCATTACTTTCCCAGATGCCTCCGGTACCGTGATTCTTTCCGGTTCAACCGCGGGCGGTGATTTAAGCGGCACTTATCCCAATCCGTCAGTGTCCAATGATTCGCATGATCACACCGGCTCCACTTTGTCCGGCATTGATATTTCCGATGACACGAATTTAACCGGTGATACCGAAATCGTTTTGACCGGCGACACTCTTTCCATTGCTTCCACGATTGCTCGCGATACTGAACTCCACAGCGCGGTCACTTTAGCCGGCACTTATGACTACATCACTCTTTCCGGCCAGCAAATTACCCGCAACCAAATTGATTTATCGACCGATGTCACCGGCACTTTGCCCACCGGCAACATTGCCGATGCCTATTTATTAAACAACGGCGATGTCGGCACTGGCAGTTATGATTTTACGGGCGCTGAACTGCTCGGCGCCTCGCCATTAGTTTTTGAAGGCTCCAGCAACGATAACGTTTATACCACCTTCGCGTTCATTGATCCGACCGGCGCCAACACCATCACTTTCAAAGACGGCTCCGGCACTGTGGCTTTCACCACCGATTTGCCCGGCACTGCCGATTTAGACAGCGTGTACGACAATGACAGCGACAAAATTTTAGCCGTGGATAACGCTACCGGTTTACTTTTTAATCTCACTACCACCGGCGATTTAGTAATCGAAGACAACGGCACGCCTTTTGCCACTTTTGATGATTCCGGCAACATCACTTTTGCCAACACCTTGAATCAAAACGGCGATTTCACCATTGGCAACGCTGCGACCGATGCTTTGACCATCACCTCGGAAATTCGCGGTACTTCTCCATTATCTTTCGAAGGCGCGACCAACAACA
>JAHJAM010000043.1 GCA_018814025.1 Patescibacteria group bacterium
AGACCGATTATACCGGCGTTGTAGCGGCCAATCAAAGGACAGTGACTATATTATATATTCTTAGTTGAGGAAAACTAAAATGTCCAGCATCGAGCAGTAAATCGGCGATATACTTCGCCGGCGAGGAATGACATTAGGGGCGGTTGAGTCGGCCACCGGCGGGCTCATTTCCCACCGCATAACCAATATCCCGGGAAGCTCCGATTACTACAAAGGCTCGATAATTTCCTACAGCAACGAGGCGAAGATTCGGGTAGTTGGGGTGAAGAAGGAGGCCATAGACCGGTACGGTGCGGTGAGCGCCAGAGTAGCCGAGGAGATGGCGGAGAGGGGCAGGAAGCTGCTGGCGGTAGATGTGTGTATCGCCGACACCGGCATCGCCGGGCCGGGTGGCGCCACTCCGGAAAAGCCAGCAGGGTTATTTTACCTTGGCCTTTCACATCAGGGCAGGACTTATAGCCAGCAGCATAATTTTGCTGGCAGCCGTGAGCAGAACAAACAGGACGCTGCGGAAGCCGCCTTGAGGTGGCTGAAAGAATACCTGTCCGGTTTAAACTAGGGGTTTAACACCCATATTGATATATTCAGGACAGAAGCAAAGCTCACCCACAGGATATAAGGCACCAGCAGCCACGCCGCTACCGATGATATCCGGGCAAATCTCAGCATTGTCAGCAGTATCATAAACCACAGGACAATGATGACGATAACCCCGTACAGTGGTGACTGCAGCCCGAAGAAAACCACTGACCACAGGGCATTCAGCACCAGTTGTATCAGGAAAATGAGCAGCGCCGCCCTTACCCGTCGGTCATTCAGCCCGATGCGCCAGACAAAAAAGGCGGCTATTCCCATGAGCAGGTAAAGGGTAATCCAGGCGGGGGCAAAGAGCCAGCTGGGTGGGGTGAAAACCGGTTTCTGGAGGGTGGCATACCAGGTCGGAATCGCCGGTGTAGTGAATACCGAGCCGATAAGTCCGGCACACTGGCAGACCACGATGCTAATGATGAGTTTCACGATATTGTGTAATTTGGTATCTTTCATCGTTCCACCTCCATGCGAGTTCCGGCTGCCTATAGGCTAGCCCTTTGCATTAGCTTTTTAACAATCTCAGTAGGTTGTGCTCCACGCTGCAACCAAATCTTAGCCTTTTCCATGTCGAGGATTATCTCAGAGGGCTCCTTCAGGGGATTATATGTCCCCAGTATCTCGATAAAGGGACCGTCCCTTCGTGTCCTGGAATCAGCCACCACTACTCTGTAGAAAGGTCGTTTATGTGCTCCCAACCGGGTAAGTCTGATTTTAACCAATTCATCACCTCCTTAGAGACTAAAATTCTACTATATTTCTCTATAGAAAGTAAACCCTTGGGAATGGTATACACAGCGCCGATCCCCTTATGCAAGAAAGGAAGGTTCCTGCCCGGACGGTTATCGTATTTATCGACAAGGTATCTATTCCGGAGGATGTTTGATTTTTCGCGAGTTTTTCCGGTATTATCACACACATGGATATTAAAAAGTTGCTCGAAGAATCAAACCGTTACCTCATGAACACTTACAGCAGATACCCTCTTGCGCTCCGGAAAGGAAGAGGGATCAGGGTATGGAGTTCCGACGGCAAGGAATATCTCGATTTTGTAGGCGGAGTCGCGGTAAATATCCTTGGCCATTGCCATCCTAAGGTTGTCGTGGCGCTGCAGAAGCAGGCGCAGCGGCTGATTCACGTCTCGAATTATTTCCATATCGAGCCGCAGATCAAGCTCGCGAAACTTCTTGTTGAACATTCCTTTGCGGACAGGGTCTTCTTCTGTAACTCCGGCGCAGAGGCGATTGAGGCTGCGATAAAACTCACCCGCAAGTTTGCAAAAGAAAAGATGAACCCTGAACGGTTTGAGATTCTTACTGCGCTGAACTCATTCCATGGAAGGACACTTGCGGCAGTAACGGCAACCGCACAGGAAAAGTTCCATAAGGGGTTTGAACCCCTGGTGCCGGGATTCAGATATGTTCCCTTTAATA
>JAHJAM010000048.1 GCA_018814025.1 Patescibacteria group bacterium
CTGGAGAAAACAGGTTACGACTATCACCTTGCCAAGCATCTTTTCGACGGCAAGCGGTTCCAGCAGCGGTGGATCATCCCAGAAATCAGCTTCGAGCCACAGGTAGGTGACGTCGTCCAAGTGGCCGTGGATGCCTTCAACAGCTATGATGGCAGCACGACTTTTGGACTGGCCTTCAATGCGCAGCGGTTGGTCTGTTCTAATGGGATGGTCGTAGATTTCCGCTTAGGGAGTTTTCGCTTCAGGCATTACGGTAGCGAAGACTTTCAAGAGGAGCTATCCCAAGCAGCCATCACTATCCGAGAGCTATCGAACAAGATGCTGGGATTAGTCACCTGTCTGAAACGGATAGTAGACGTCCCCATCGAGAGACCCGATATCCAAAACACGTTCCGGGAACTGAAGCTGCCGAAGACGTATGTCGCCGACGTATTCATGGCACTGGATGGAGATAATCAGTGGGCTTTGTATAATGCCTTCACAGACGTATTCACACGACAGGAGTCCTTCAGAGCCGAGACATGGAACCGGCAAGTATCGAGGCACTTTCTGAACGGAAACTAATCAATTAAACAGAGCAATGAGGCGGCGTGGTCGAATCATATCGGCCGCGCCGCTTCCTTTTTACCCAAAAGGAGGAATACCATGAACTACGAAAACATCCCAGACCATATCAGCTTCAGCCAAGTGAACACTTACTTGATCTGTCCGCTGAGATATCGCTTTCAGTATTGGGACAGAGAGGAATGGCAATTCAAACCAGCAGCTTTAACATTGGGTTCAGCTATTCACGCATCCATCGAGAAGTATTACACCGATCACATGGAGAGCAGGAGAACATCCATCACAGACCTGCAGGACGTCTTCGACACGAGACTATATCAGGATTGTGCCGAGGTTGAGATGAAATTCAAGACGGGAAAGGATCCGGTGGAGATTCAACAACAAGGACATGCGATGTTGGACTGCTTCCTGAAAAATGTAAAGCCCGGTGAAGTGCTGGGCGTAGAGGAAAACTTCACCCTGGATGTGGTGGATGGAGAAACCGGCGAGACTTTGGATGTGCCCCTAATCGGAAAGGTGGATTTAATTGAGCAGACTGAGGATGGAACGGTTGTCTTTGTTGATTACAAGACCTCAAGCTCACGATATAATGAGGACTCCGTGCGCCGTGACCTGCAACTGACAGCCTACAGCCTCTGGGCACGGGATGCTTACTCAGTTGGGAAGCACTAACCTGTTCACCTACGCTTTGATGTGCTATTGAAAAACAAAACACCACTATATCTGAAATATGAAACCCAGCGCACGTATCACGATGCCCAGCGTTTCGTACGGATGCTGCTGATGATAAGTGAAGCGATAAGAGAGGAGCACTTCTATCCGAATCCCGGATGGCAGTGCGTGGACTGTCCGTTTAAGGTAAGCTGTGTCGCTGATCCGCTGGCGTGAGGCGCTGGTGCCCGTATTTAAAGAGCGAGTCCCAGAGCAGTTGGGGGGCTGTTCTGGGGCTGGGGGGGAGAGTGATGAGGGGGATGTGCTGTAAGGGGCGATAATTTTTGGGGAGGGGTGATGGTGGAGGCGGTGGATTTGTGAGGTGATTATGGGGAGGGGGGTAAGGAACTGTTATTGTGGGGATTATGAATCCATCCTTCCAAGAACTGGATCTGGCGGATACCTAATACCAGTTCAATCAAATGGTTACTGAGCAAGGTCGCCGTGCCTCCATTCCCCTTTTTCAGCCCGAGATCGTCCCAAATTGGACATTATTATAACTGCGAATGAAGGGAAGATTTGCATGTCGGAGTGTTTTTGGGACTGAATGGATTGAGTACATGCGTACAATTGCTCAAATAGCTGTTTCACTATTGATTTCGGGAGAGAATTGATGTAAATTGTAATGATCCTTCCTATTAGAATCCTTCGTGCGGTAATGAATCCCATGATACCTTTCTCCAATATGGAACATCTACCTGCATCATGATCACTCCTTATCATGCTCGCTATTTTGCACACGAACTCGTGCGTCGGGGAGGTATGGGTGTTGAACGCCTTTCTAGATCTCTTTTCGATGCTTGTGTCGATTTAAATCCTCATCAAATTGAAGCGGCGCTATTCAGCATACGTTCACCAGTCACAAGTGGCGTTTTGTTAGCTGATGAAGTTGGACTTGGAAAAACAATTGAAGCTGGCCTGGTTCTGTGCCAATATTGGGCTGAGAAAAAACGCAAGCTGTTGGTTATTTGTCCGGCATCAATACGAAAACAATGGTCTTTAGAACTGAGCGAGAAATTCAACTTGTCCAGCGTGATAGTTGATGCGAAATACTATCGAGAGGCTCAGACTGGTGGCAACCTGAATCCCTTCGAGACAAATGATATCGTGATTACATCTATTCATTTTGCCAGTCGCAGAGCAGAAGACTTATTTCCAATTCCGTGGGATCTTGTTGTCATTGATGAAGCACATAAACTTCGCAATGCTTATCGTCAAAGCAATAAAATGGGTCAAAACATTCGCTGGGCACTGCAAGATCGAAGGAAAGTTCTACTCACAGCAACGCCTTTGCAGAATTCTTTGCTTGAATTGTTTGGACTCTCTACCGTTATCGATGAACGCATTTTCGGTGATCCTGCCTCCTTTCGGACCCAATACGTCAACGTTGGTGGTGATCTTGACGAGCTTCGAGACCGTTTAGGTACGTTTTGTACTCGGACTTTGCGTCGTCAAGTAGTTGAGTACATCCAGTACACAGAGCGCCGGTTGATTACTCGACCTTTCAAACCAACCGAACAGGAACATAAACTCTACGACGCTATCTCGCTCTTTCTTCAGCGTGATGATACTTACTCCGTGCCACAGCAACAACGCCACTTGATCACGCTTATTGTTCGCAAGTTACTTGCCTCTTCATCTCAAGCTGTTGCTGGAACACTTGAAGTCATGAGAGATCGTCTCATCGAGCTTCGGAACAATTTTTCTCCACGCAAAGACCTTGCGGAGAAAATAATTGCAGAAGAAGAGATTGAAGATGAACTTCTTGATGAGATACTGGATGGAGAGGTCGAGGAAGACCGGGAAAGTGAGGAAGAAGAGCCAAAATCAGTAGATATAGAGAAACTGAAGGCCGAGATTGAAGAGCTGAATAGGTATATACAATGGGCAAGAAGCATTGGAATAGACACGAAGACAAGAGCACTTCTGAAGGCTTTGGAGCTTGGGTTCGAGAAGATGGGTGAAATGGGGGCCGCCCAGAAAGCGATCATTTTTACAGAATCACGTCGGACACAACAGTATTTGAAGGATTTCTTGGAAGCCAATGGTTATGTGAACCGTGTTGCTA
>JAHJAM010000047.1 GCA_018814025.1 Patescibacteria group bacterium
CGAGCAGCTGGCAGGCACGGTCCACGTGCACCCGACACTATCCGAGATGCTAAAAGAAGCAGCAGAAGACGCGCTCGGACAGGCCACGCACCTGCCGCCTTCTTAGTAATCGCATCTTTCTAGTATCGAGTCCGGGAAAATATAGAACATGTCACTGCTCGGACGGTGCGGCCGATTCTGGTACAACAATATGGGCTACAGCATCAAAGACGCCCTAGAAACCGCCCAACGACACATTAAAAAACAATGATACCTTATTATAACTCCAGTAGGGGCCTGTAGGGTAGTCGTGGGTCGGAGTCACACGGAATTTCCAATTCCGGTGCGCAGCGACCAAAAGGTCGCTTGCGTTCCCGACGAGAAACGGCGCATTAACCCTTCGGGTGAATGCACCATAAAAAAAAACACAAGTAGGATAATAGTGGGGGCCTGTAGGGTAGTCTGGATATCCTTGGGGACTTCGGCGAAACTTTAATAAAGTTTCATCAAAGGGGCCGTCTTCGCAATAATGCTCGACGACCCAGAACAATAAAAACTCAAAGTTTCGGAGCCATCCCCGGACCTGGGTTCGAATCCCAGCAGGTCCGCTTATTATCAAATTCTTGATTATTGGTGGGTTAAATGATTAGGGTTATTATCTTTGATCTTGACGGTTTGCTAGTTGACTCTCAGCCACTCCAGTACGTGGCATACAACCAGGTGTTCACTAAATATGGGCATCCAATAACTGTGGAGGGCTGGCATGCTTGGATTGATAATTCCTATAGCGTCACGGAATGGATTGATGTTATTGGGGGTCTTAACCTGGACCCTGAAGTTGTTCGTTCAGAAAAGAAGGTATTGTATGAGCGGTTAATCAAGAGTGACCTTGAACTAAAGCCTGGAGTATTGAGTCGGGTAAAAACGTTATCCAAGTCTTATAGTATTTGTGTTGCTTCGGCCTCCAGGATGGAATCAATCAGGGCTGCCTTGGAAAAGTTTGGTATATACGAAATGTTTGAAAAAGTGATTTCAGACTTTGACGTTCCACGGGGGAAGCCATACCCTGACGTGTTCCTAAAGACTGCTGAACAGATGAGCGCACATCCTAGTGAATGTCTTGTGATAGAGGATTCTCTCGCAGGATTAAAGGCAGCAAAGTCGGCGTCTATGAAGTGCATTATATGTCCCGACTCCTCCCGTAATCAGCCGTCACAAAAATTTGAAGGCGCGGACAAGATTGTGAAAACACTAGATGAAATCACACTCCAAACAATCAAAGACATGGAAGATGCAGAATAGTCTTGTATAGCATTTAGTCGAACATTTTAAGTCTTCTTGATTTGTCCTGTGATGTCTACTGCGTAAAACCTGTCGACACTGCTCGTAATATTTGAAGCTAGGATGAGCGTTAGGACAATGATGCTCCCAGTCGAATATAGCTTATTCATGTCTGCAACTGCCTCATCATCTTATCGCATATTCGTCTTTAATACTTTATCCTGCGTATCTTGATTCATGCGGACCAAGACTCGCGGCAAGCTCCTGATTTTCGTCGCTAGCATATTCTTCTCCATGGCGGCACTGCTTGTCAAACATTCGAGCCAGAGTTTCGACGCCTACTTCATCTCCCTAGTAAGGTTTATCCTAGGGTTCACGCTCGGGCTGGCGTACATCAAGGCCAGCGGTAAGAAAATCAAACTGAAAAATAAGCGGCTGCTAGTCCTTCGCGGATTGTACGGGTCAGCCGCTATGATACTATTCTATGTGAGCATCGGATTGACCAGCAGTGGGCGGGCCGTACTATTGAACAATACTTACCCCATATTCGTTGCAGTACTGGGCTACTACATATTCAGGGATAAGGTGGGGCGGTCGACGATGGCGAGCATAATATTATGCACTGCTGGAGTATACCTTGTTTTCAATGATGGCAGCATATACCCCCTCCTGGGCAACAGTCTCGGTATACTTTCTGCAATCCTGTCCGCGATGGCGATACACTACATCAGGCGGGCGGCACTCGTGAACGAGCCAGTGGTAGTCTACATGTCAGCATGCCTTGCAGGAATGGTCTTCACCCTATTCTCGATAGGTCAGGCGGACATGCTTACGCTCCCAACATTTACGATACTACTCTTCATAGGCATCTCAACATTCACGGGCCAGATGTTCATGACCCATGGCTTCAAACACGTCTCCCCCACGGCAGGCAGTGTTATACTCTACTCAAACATCCCGATAACGGTAGCATTCAGCTACGCCCTCGGCGAGCAGATGACCGGACTATTCTTCGCGGGCGCTTGTTTGATAGTAATTGGATTACTGGCAAACAGGTAGGCTGTGCGTCTTCAGGTATTGAAAAAGAAAAGGGGGGGGGAGGGGCTATAATCGCCCCTCCAGGATTGGTTCAAATGAACCACACCCATCAAATTACTTCTTCTTCTTAGCTGCTGCTTTCTTTTTTGGCATTCAAGTCACCTCGGCATTTATATCCTCTCAGCTTAAAAAATTGCTGATATTGATGCTAGTAATCCTCGAAGTAGTCGTCTCCTCCGTCATGGTTTTCATCCTCCTCCCAGGATTCATGCCCACGATATTCCCTGTTAAACTCTTCCTCATCCTTTTCCGCGAAGTATCCTTCACGAGTCCGTGAAAAATTTTTTCGTCCTTTCTCAAATCTCTTTTTTTCAAAATCCATGAAAAAACACCTCCAAACGGTAAATTCAATAGAAGCGAGATCCGGTTAACGGATGGACTAGACATCATTTCCTCTGTTATTCCTCTGGCAACGTCATAAAAAAAAGAAGCCAGAAAAACTTTTATGTAAACTCTTTTACGCAACAAATATATAAACCCGAGAAAACGATGGCATGCGGACTATTTTTCTGATAAAAAACTCAACTTTTTTTTTGTGGTAGCTATCCTCTCTTACAGTCGTTGCGCTCGAGCTGGCACATGCTCTGGCAGCTGGCAAAACCCATGCCTGATGGGTCATTCGGGCAGTCGTCTATACAGTCATTGTATATCTCGTCGCAAGACTTTTGCCCAGCATTGGTCTTTGGCATGACAGTCCCTTCCTCGTGCATGTCGCATATCCTATTGTCGTTAATGTCGTTGCAGCATCCCGTCTCAAACATTATCTGCCCTGAATCGCAACCTCCTCCACTGCTGAAGAGCAGCA
>JAHJAM010000024.1 GCA_018814025.1 Patescibacteria group bacterium
GGGCTGTTTTTTGTTTTGACAATCATTGGGAATTGGATTGTAATGTGGACAGTTCTTTGGAGGTGGCAGATGAAAAACGGCAAATGCGAAGAGCTGCGCAAGCAAACCGAACAGCTGTGCAATACCGGAGCGGTGTTTTCTCTGATGTTTGGCATTACGTTTCTTGTTTTGTCCGCAGTCGTGTGGATGGCAGAATTCGTGATCGAGGCGCATTCGCCTTGGTGGTTCAATGCCGGCATGCTCGGCTATGCCGGGGGTATGACCTTGATGTTTTTCATCATTTACCTCGCAAAAAAACGTGAATTAACTCGGCTGCAGCCGGATCGCCCAGTGGTCAGGCCGCTGCCTTGAACTGAGCCCTCCTCACCTTCGGGTGCGGAGGGTTTTTCTTATCGCCTTGAGTTTGGTTTTTTGAGCCGGGGAGAATTTTTCCGTGGCGTAGGAGAAGGTGGCCGGAGCTAAATCCTTGATATGTTTTTCCAGGAATTGATAAGTTTGCTTGGGATAGACATTATGACACTCGCGCAAAGTCCACCCGACTGCTTTGTGCAGATAATGGTGGTCGCTGCTGATAAGTGGTTCGATCAGGGCAATGACTTTTTTAAATTGGGGTTGTTTGAGGCGGCAAGTGCTGTAGAGAAACAGACTTACGATAGAGGCGCGGCGCGTCCACAGGTGTTTTGATTTGTTCCAAAGTTTTAGGGTGGGATAGATTTTGGCCTGATAGCGTTCGTGCAGGTCGGAGATGATTTTGCAGTAGTTGTCCGCGTGCTCCCAGTTTTCAATTTTGTTGACCCAGGTTTTGAGAATTTTCCAGTCGGACAAATCATTTTGTTTGATCCTGGATTCGAAATAGAAAAGCGGCTGTTTCATGACTTCAAAATTTTTGGAGTGTTGCCAGATATAATCCCAAATTTTGGCTTGTTGTTCGTGTGGGAGATGGGAAAAAGAAAAACCGTGCTTAAAGGCTTGTCTTTGCACGGGAACTGGGATGCCCCAGTATTCTAGTTGGGTATTGATGATATGCGCGCCGGCTTTGGCGCGAGCCGGATCGCGATGTCGGCGCAAAGCGGTTTCGACTTCGTGCAAGTATTTCTTGCATAATAAGGGTTGACAATTTCGGTTTACTCTGATATTATAGGTGGTCATAAGTTCTTTTCATGCGGTTCGGAGTTAAAGGAGGGAAAGAGGATGAGATACCCAAAAAGTGTTCCATTTATTTTCACGCTATTATTCTTTGTCCTGACTATTCTGGGTTGTACGACCCAGGCCGTGCGCGACATATCTGCTTCGCTGGGTTTCAAGAAGCAGAGCAAATGGGCTTATTCGGTTGAGGAGCAGATTGCTGCTTTTCGTCAGGCCAATGAACATGGGGGATGGGGCTTTACCGAAGCGGACTTTCAGCGTCTGATCGAGACAGCTCCGGAGTGGCCAGATGGCTGGATGAAGTTCCGATCGCTGCGCATTCGTCTGGGTGAGGGGCCCGAGGGCGTGGCTTGGACCTTTGAAGCCCATATCCACGAGGCCCAGCGCGTGCATAATGAACGATCCTATAGTCGCTATCCCGTCATGAACGGGTCTGGACTTTGGCGTTCTCGCGAGTTGCGTTCCGGCCGTGGATATTTGAGATTGCTTTCGGGTAACGAAAGCCATCACTCGGGTGTTGAATGGATCATCTTCGATGCCAAGGCCAATCGCCAACGTGCTTCGGTGCGCGCTGTGCGGGGTCCCAGATCTTTGGCTGATGAACTGCTAGTGGCAGTCTGGATGTTTCCCGAGATAGTATGGTCAACGGAAACGCCCGGACTCTACGCTGCCGGCTATGAGTTGAACGTTCCGGAATTTCGTGACAAAGATCCTTGGGCTTTTGCTCCAACCGTTGTGCGTTGTCATCGTGATGACGCAGTGAGTGTTTCTTACTGGCCAATTGATAGTCAGAGTTCGTATTTATCTGTTCCCGAACTGGAATAGGTTTACGAAATCCCCGTAGTAGCTGTCTGCGGGGATTTTTGTTTGCCCTATTTTTTCAATCCCTTGAGTGCTTTGAGGAAACTATCCACCGGTTTGGTATTTAGGACATCAGCTTTGGTGGTCCAGCCGCGGCGGGCTTGGGCGATGCCGAACTGCAGATCAGCAAAGCCGCCAGTGGAGTGGGTGTCGGAGCTGATGGTGAATTTGGCGCCGGCCTCGAGGGCTTGGCGGATCAGGGCGTCCTTTAGATCCAGCCGATACGATGAGTTTATTTCCAGGGCCACGCCATATTCGACAGCCGCACGCAGGACTTGGGCGAAATCCATTTTGTAGGCCTCGCGATAATTGACAATGCGGCCGGTGGGATGAAGGAGGATATTGACCAACGGATGCTTGAGGGCGCGGATGATGCGCTTTGTCATCTCCTCTGAACTCATTTTGGTGCGGCCGTGAATGGCGACACAGACTAAATCGAGTTTTTTTAGCACTTCGTCTTTGATGTCGAGTCGACCATCTGTGAGGATTTCACACTCGGTGGATTTGAGAACTTTAAAGCCTTCGATTTTTTTGTTGACGCGATCGATTTCGGTGATCTGCTTTTTGAGTTTGTCCTCATTCAGGCCATGAGCTACGGCTAGAGTTTGAGTGTGATCGGTAATCCCAATGTATGACAAGCCCGCGGCTCTCGCGGCTTTGGCCATTTCTAAAATCGATGATTCGCCGTCGGACCAGTTGGTTTGGACTTGTAGGTCTCCTTTCAGCGATCCGTAGGGAATTAAGTCGGGTAGTTGATGCTTGGCCGCGGCTTCAAGTTCGCCGGAATTGGTGCGGATTTCCGGGGGTATCCAATCCAGGCCGAGTGTTTTATAAATCCCTTCTTCGGTTTTACCAGCCACGTGTTTTTTGCCTTTAAACAGGCCATACTCGGAAAGCTTATAACCTTTTTTGATAGCGATTTTCCGTAGGGCAATATTATGTTCTTTATCGCCGGTAAAATATTGCAAGGCCGAACCATATTCTTCGGGTTTTAAGATGCGCAGGTCGCCATTCATGCCAAAGCGGTAGCGGACCATGATTTTGCTTGGACCTTTTTCCAACACCCGTGCGATTTCCGGCAAGGAAACGAATTTTTTAATGGCCAGTTCGGGTTTGGAAGTGGTAATCAGGAGATCGATGTCACCGATGGTTTCCTGACGACGACGCACGGATCCGGCCACTTCGCAATGCGTGACCCCGGAAACTGATTTAAGCTCTTTGATTATGGATTCGGTTAAAGGCAGAGCGGAATGGATGAGGAAACGACCGCGGCTCAACTTTTTGAAAGCGATTTGTCGGATGATGTCCAGTTCGGTGCGCTGGCCGAAGCCCTTAAGCTTGGAGATTTTTTGGGCATGGGCGGCTTTTTCCAAGTCGGCCACGGTTTTAATGCCGAGTTTTTTATAGAGTTTAATGGCGGTTTTGGCGCCAATGTTTTGAATGTTGGTTAATTCGAGTAAATCAAGCGGATATTTCTTTTTTAGTTTTTGGTAATAAGCAAGCCGGCCAGTCTTGAGCAATTCTTCGATTTTTTCTGCAATGCTTTGGCCGATGCCCGGTAGATCATCGATACACTTAAGACCGCATTTTTTATAGAGATCGGATAATTCTTCATCCAAAGACCGAACCGTGTTGGCGGCTTCTTCGTAAGCTTGGGGCTTAAACGAAACACCCTCTGCATCAAGGATCAGAGAGATCTCGTAGAGGGTGTCGGCGACGGTTTTATTGCTGATTGGGCGGGGCATAATACTCGATGCGAATGTTGAGGTTGTCCAGCCAGCGCTGCTGCCTGGCGTTTTCCTCTCGTAAGCCGTCGATTTTTATCTGCAAGGTTTCGACCTGGCCGTAGCTGCGGTCGAACTGCTGGTAGAGAAAGTCTTCGGTTTTGAGCTGTTGAGCCAGTACGGCCACGAAGCCGATTAAGAAGACCAGACTGGTGACCAGAAGGGCAAAGGGCATGGAGACTTCTGGGACCTTTTTTAGACTGATGGTGCGCAAGGACCATTTAGGCCAGGTGAACCTCTTTTTTCCGGCGGAGCCGGATCCGGCTTTGCCGGACTTTCCTCCGTTGGGCATATTGGTAATGAGTTTATTTTTGATGGGGTTATTATAGCATTTGCTTGCTGAATCAAAAAGACCGACCAAAGTCGGCATTTTTGTCTGGAGCGGGAAACGGGGATCGAACCCGCGGCCTTCTCCTTGGCAAGGAGACGCTCTACCACTGAGCTATTCCCGCAGCGGAAATAATTTGTGACCATATGCTAGCATCAGGTTTGGATTATTGCAAGATATTAATCAAAAACACCCCAACATTCGCCGGGGTATTTTTGATTGATGATTAACTTGGGTTCAAGGCGGTTTCGACGCGGCTGATGCGACTATGGACGGCGGCGAGTTCCTGTTGATTATCTTTGGTGATTATAGCCAGGCCATCAATATTTGCAGTAAGTTGGTTGATTGATTGATTCAGTGTTTTTATCGACCTTTTTTCCAAGTTCATCAAAGCTGTGATTCATTACAGCAGCAAGTTCGTCGACCCTATTGTCGATTTTTTGATCCATTTTTTCGAACCGTTCGTCGATTTTTTCGAAATGTTGGTCGATTTTGGAGAAAGCTTGTTTCATTTCCGTATTCATACAGTTTCATTTTAACAGAATTGTGATTGAGGCCCAAGAGGCGCTCCGGCCATTGGCTGGAGCGCCTGATATGGGGAGACCTAGGCCGCGGGGGCGGCGCCTTCGGCTTCCATTTTTTTGAAGGCCCAGCGGGCGCCGGACTTGTTGCCGACTTTGTATTGCTCGCGGGCGACGCCGACGATGAAGTCGCGCAGATGCGAAGTACTGATGTCATCAAGCCCAAATTGTTCGGCTAAACGATTAATTGACTGGATAAGTTCTTCATACCATTTTTTGCTGGCTGGATTGTCCATAAAGTTATTGATTAGAGATTAATTATGGTTTAGCGGGCGCAGCCGCTGATTGATTTTTACTGGCTTCGCGCAGGAGCTCGACCACATATTCACTAATAAGAGTGGCGACGGTGGAAGAGACTCCGTAGGCGAAGGCTTTGCGCTCAACCCGCTTTTTGAGCAGAGGCGCTGAGAGGACGACGGTCGGCATAGAGGCGTTTCATTCGATGAATTAATTGGCGCAAGGCCAGTCCGCCGATAGTCAGCAGGGTGATGACAGCCAAGAAAGTGCCCCAGCCTTGCTGATTATTTTCGGCTTCGATTTTTCCCGCCAAGGCCGCGGCTTCTTGATCGGCGACTGGCGATTTGAGAACTTGAATGTCCGAGGCGGAGCGCGGCGAGAGGCGGAAAGTGCCATCATAAGAAGTCAGAATGCCGGTGACCGAGACGGAGGCTCCGGATTCGAAGATCGAAGGTTCGATATCAGTTAAGGAGGCCAGACGCAATTGCACCTCTTGTTCATTTGATTCCAAAAGCACCAGGCTGCCGGAGCGGGAGAGCACGGTGCCGGTTATGGCCACTAGTCGGCCGACATAGGCATCGGTGAAGGCGGCAGGGGAGATGGAGATGGCCGATGGCTCGGTCGCGGAACCGATCAGACTAATTGAGCCATCGGCGGTAATTTTGACGCGCCGTTCGCCGTGGCTGGTGCTCATAGTGCCGACGATTTGAACTTCGTCGCCCACGGATAATTCCGGAAATTGCGAATCGTATTTGTAGATTTGTATTCCGGATTGTTGGTCGCTGATGTACATGATTTGCTTGCCGAGGATTTCCGGTTCCACACTGACTATGCCGGTCAGCGAAATCCGTGCGTTGTCAGAGAGCAATTTGGCCTCAGCCAAACTTACGCGGCGGACGGCATTCGCAGACACAGAAACCCGGGAACTTGAGGCAGATGCCGGGGCGGCAGCCACGGTTGGCTGGGCTGGCTGAGCGTAAACTTCATTCGTCGAAAAGCGGTTTGGTTCATTTGGCGTAACTTGGCTCGTCCAAGCCCAAGCGAGTTCACGGCGAGCAAAGGATTGCCCTTGGTTGGCTTTGGCATACGTTTGTTCATCAAGCAGCGAATTATCCGGCGCGAAGAGGCGGATCAGATCGCCGTCGTTATTTAGGGTGATTTTGGTTAAGGTGCGCGGCAGAGCGTAATAGGCGCCGGCGGCCAAGCGGTAGAAATCAGTTTGAAGATACTGCTTGCCGCCTTCGTCTTCGAGCATGATGCCTTGCAGATCAATTGATTCCAAACCCGTGTTTTGGATCTCGATAAATTCTTCGGTCGCGTCATCGCCCAGCGTGTTGGCGTAGATTTCTGACAAGACAAGGGTGTAGGCGACCGGCGCGGGATCATTTTCGGTTTCCGGTATTTGGGTCTGGGTTTCGGATTCAGTCGCAGGAGCCGGCTCGGCCGGAGTTTCCGGCGGTTCGTCTTGGACAGTGGCGGCCGGGGCGGGTGCATCGGCTTCCGCGTTGATGATATTGGCCGCACCCGGAGTGGACGTACCGGTGGGCACGAATTGGCCATTGGGATCACGGGCCAAAGCATTGGGATCAGCAACGGCCGGGATGGCCTCGGTTCCGTAGATCAAAGAGTCCACAAGGCGGCCGTCGGGATCTAAAAGTTCCACCGTGTCGCCGCCGTTGTTTAAGATGCCGCGCGGGCTCCAAATAACATAATAGGAACTGGCGGCTAATTCTGCCTCGGGCAACAAAGTGACTTTTAGGGCAGCGTCGCGCACTGACCAGCCGGCGAGATTGACGGCTTGGCGGCCGGCGTTGTAGAGCTCGATGAATTCTTGCTGGCCTTCAACCGGATCGGACACGATCTCATTGATCAGCAGAGAGGTATCATCGGTTTCCGGGTTTGAATCTGGCTCTGGTTCGGGTTCGGGTTCGACAACCGGCTCGGGATCGCGCTCGGCGCTGATGATATTGGCCGCCCCCGGAGTGGGGGTACCGGTGGGCACGAATTGTCCGTCCGGATTTTTAGCCAGAGCGTTGGGATCGTGAACCGCCGGGACATCCGGCGTGCCATATTCCAGATAATCGATCACGGCGCCGTCGGGATTCATGAGTTCGATTTGGTCGCCACCGTTGTTTAAGATGCCGCGCGGGCTCCAGATCACATAATAGGAGTGAGCGGCCAGTTCGCTTTCCGGCAAGAGCGTGCTTTTGGCTGACGCGTCTTGAACTGACCAACCGGAGAGATTGACGGCCGTATCGCCGGGGTTATAGATTTCAATGAATTCTTCTTGGCCTTCAACCGGATCGGACACGATTTCATTGATGAATAAAGTTGTGGATTCATCAATCTCCTCCTCGAGTTCTGATTCATCCGGGATCACGAGATTAAGAATGCCGGGTGTGCCAAGGTCAGCGGTGGCGGTATCAAAGCCGAAAGATTGAGTAGCATTGATCCAGGCCGCGGGCGTGGCGCCGTTTAATCCAGCAGCGAGCCGCACCATGGACACAGATCGCTCTCCCGCATCATCTCCTTCTCCATATTCCTCAATTCCTCCTGCCATTGGAGCGCCTCCATCTCCTGCCGAATCAATTCCTGTTCCCGCTGCATTTTTGAGTACCAGTCCCAGGCCGGAGTTGCTGAGGGAGAGGCTGCTGGTGGTGAAGTGGGACGCGACCGCCAGGGCTGATTTTTCATCTTGGTGATCATAATTGCTGATTAGATAAGTTGATTTAGGCAAAATTTGGCTGCCAGCAGGCAGAGATAAGGCAACTCCGCCAGTGGCCGCACCGGCAATGCTCCAGCCAGTCAGATCCACGGTGGCGGAACTAAGATTAGTCAGTTCCAGCCATTCGTCAGAAATATTGACCGATGATCCGGCCCAGCCAACTTCGGAGATGACCACGCGCGGCACTTGGGCTTGCGAAATGGCAGGCAGGCACAGCAAGCCAGCGACCATGAGAAACTTAATAAGGTTTTTCATAATATTTATTTAATTGTTAATGAGCTTTCGAAAGCTTGGCTCCGGTGCACACGGAGACAAAAAACAACTCCGACCTATTAAAGGTGGAGTTGTCTTATTGTGCTTTTATCACATCATGATTTTTACTCTTTGTCAAGATGACGAGCTGGGGATAGATTGACAAAAGGGTATTTTTAGGATAGTCTGGGCGCACGTGAGACGTAAAGATATTTCGGATCTCCGTCCCGGGCCGGGGTGGTGGAATTGGCAGACACACCAGCTTTAGGAGCTGGCGGGAGCAATCCTGTGAAGGTTCGAGTCCTTTCCCCGGCACCATCGAGCTGAGCTCGATTTCGATACGATTGGCCGAAGCTGAGCTTCGGCAGAAGATCAAGATTAGCTCAATGAGAAGTCAAGCTAAAATAGACTAAAAAACAACCGACTCTGGTCGGTTGTTTTTTATCCCCAAGACGCATCCCTTGACGATTCATATTTTGAATGCTATCATTTCGCTTTCCGCTCTTTATCTATATCGCCCCGATAGGCGATATTTCACGCGAAAAGGGGAATGCAGACATGGATTACGTGATCGCATTTAAGGGGGAGGCACAAACCAAGGTTGTGTTGACTGATGGAGTTTTGGCACGGCAGTTGGTCAGGCCATTTGTCGGTGCCAGATGCAACGGGACGACTGAAGTTGGGATCGGTTTTTTGAATACCGACGGCCAAGTTCAACAGTTTTATGCGCCGGATTTTTTCAAGAATATCCTTCAGAGCTGGCGAGGTTTGAGAATTTTTGATCGATTGACTCACATTTGGAAAACAACCCTCCAAGATTGCTACAACGCGGCCGCGCCAGATCCTACCTATCTGGAAAAGCGCGCTTTCGAGTGCTTGGCCGATCAAATTGGCAGACGGCAACTCGACATTTTCTTGGACAAGATTCGGATTCTGGTTCCTGCACCCGGCGTGCTTGATCAAATGCTGACCATTTTCGACACTTCAGGAGTCACTCTCGATGTCTTCGAACTTCAGTCGGAGCTCAAGAAAGGGAGATTGCAGTCAACACTTTTCTTGCGGTTTCTGATCAACCAAGAGGTGCAGGCTTACAAACAACTCAATTCGGAGGAACGGGCTCAATATGAGTCCGAAATCCGCCGGATGGAGCAAGAGGCTGGTCGTCTAATCACGCTTCAAGCGCGAGCCGTCGCTTCCTAGCGGTTAAAACCGCTGCTGCGGCCAGAGAAATCTGGCCGTTTTTTGTAAACAAAATAGCCCCGGAAGCGGGGCTTAGGCAACCTCAGTTTTACTCTGTTGCCAGTGTTTTTGAATGATGTTTTGAATCGACGGGCGGATAATGGTCGATTCTTGCATCTTGCCTAAAGGGACTTCTTTAAATCCGACATTGAGCATGAGTGGAGCGAAATGACCTTGATGATCAAGATTGAAGTAGGAAACTCCGGTGTAGAACTGCAGCACATATCTTCTTGAGGCGGCTTGAATTCCTACTGAACCTTCTTGGGTTTGATAGGAAGACCCCTTCGCTTTAATTTGGAGGCACAAAAAATGGCTTTTGGCTTGGTGAGCCGCAATTAAATCAATCTTGTTCTCAGTATCTTCTTTGGCGGTGGGAAAGAAAACCTGGTAACCCATTTCAGTTAAAACTCGCGCGACGACAGCCACGGCTTCGCCGCCAGCTAAACGTCGACGCCAAGGGTAGGTTTTTTCATTGATTGCTTCAGCTTTCCGATACAGTTCTTGACGAACGGTTAGGGGCAGCCAAAGAAATGATTTAATCAGATGTTTTTCTGAAAGAGCGGCGAATTGAAATCCCAGATCCAAAATATCGTAGTCGAGCTCACGATCGCGGTTTTGGAGAATGGCGTCCGAGCACCCATGCAGTAGGCCAAAGAACATGACTTCTTGAGCGACGGCCAGCCCGCAGCCAAAAAGCCGAGCTTTTTCGATTTCTTTGGTCATGGCCGGCTGAAAATTGGGGTGAGGTTCCGGGAAGATAAAGTTCTTAGCTAACTCATGCCCGTTGGCAATCACGTATTTCAAGTTATCGAAAAAACATGACGGCATCTGGTTGATTGGGGTTGGCGGTCGCAATTTCACGAGTTGATGTTTTTCACTCAGCATTGAAAGAACTCCTTAGTTATAAGGGCTGGCTAATTTATCGAAAAAAACCAAATTTGTCAAGAGATGCACTTCTCTCGACATTTTGAAATATTTTCGGTATGCTCCCAGCACGAAATATGAGAATAATTTTAGTCCACGGATTCAATGCTAATCCAGAAATGAATTTTCACCCATGGCTCGCGGAACAATTGCGCGAGCGGGGTTTTGAAGTGGTGGCGCCGAATTTACCGCTCTCGATTAATAATGATTTTAATTTGCCGGAAATTATCGAGCAGATGCGCGAACAGGTCGGTGTTCTAAAAAGCGATGATATTTTACTGGGCCATTCTTTGGGTGCGTTTATTATTTTGCAATATTTAGAAGCGGTGGAAATGGTGGAAACACCCAGGGCGGTGATTATGGTGGCGGCGCCTTGGAAAGTTTCGCGGCCGGAATTGCGCCAATTATTTTTGGTGGATTTAGATGCCGATGTTTTAATGTGGAAAGCTCGAGAGTTTGTAGTTATCCATTCCAAAGACGATGAACTGGTACCGATTGATCATGGCAAAAAATTAGCCGAAGCCTTTAAGGCACGGTTGGTGGAAACCGAAAGCGATGATCATTTTATGGGCGAGCAATATCCGATTTTGCTAAAGACGATTGAAGAAATTGCCGCGACGCCATTTGAATTTGAGCCAGGCCTGGAGCTGGCAGATGATTTTGCTGATCGGCCGTTAATTTAGCTGTTAGTCAGATAAACACCCCGGCTGAGCCGGGGTGTTTTTAGTAATGATATGTTTTTTGGTTTTGAATTGTGATAGCGCGATAGATTTGTTCGAGAAGGAGAATTTGAGCCAGCTCATGAGTGAAGGTCAGGGGAGAAAGAGAAAAGACAGCATCGACTTCTGATTTGAGTTTTGGATCAAGTCCCAGCGGTCCGCCAATAATGAATTGCAGGTGTTGAGTTTGATTTTGCGACCATTGGGCAAGTTGGCGAGAAAAATCGAGTGAATCAAAAGTGCGCCCGGATTCAGTTAAAAGAATGGAGAATTTGTCCGGACTTAAATGAGCGCGAATTTTTTTAGCCTCTACAGCTAGAACGCGCGGTTGATCAGCTTGAACACGAAATTTTTCTTCCTTGAGTTCAAGAAGATCTGTTTTGGCGTATGGGGCGATCTGTTTGAGATAGCGGGCGATAATTTTCTGTTCAAAAGTCGGCTTATTTTTGCCCACTGTTATAATGGTGAGTCTATACATATCTTTTGGCTAATTTAACATGTTTTTTCGATTGTGGAAAGGTTGGGGGTAGGTGGCTTGACACATTTTTGGGGATTGGTTAAAATTGCGCATACATTATAAGTAGTTCACTTCCTTCTTTGTCCCGAGAATCTTTGAAACAATCTCGAGGGATGGAGGGGAGGCAGTGAAGAATTAAGGAGTGTATGAAAACATGTTCGGGAATTCTTCATCAGCCTGGCGGGTAGTGGGTTACTGTTAGATAAGTTTTGGTAACCACCCGCGCGAAAGCGCGTTTTTTCTTTCCTTAGTATCAGAGTCGAGTCCATAAGGATTTGCCCCTGATCCCAAGGGATCAGTTGGATCATTAACAATTGAATAACAATCAACAGAGAACCATAATATGTAATGTAAATTCTGCAGCACTGTAAGATCCAATTTTACAGTGGTTGTAGAGCATCTTAAGGGCATACGGAGGATGGCTAGACAGAAAGTGCTGATGAAGGACGTAGCAGCCTGCGATAAGCTTCGGTGAGGTGGCAAGCAACCTTTGACCCGAAGATTTCCGAATGGGGCAACCTAATACGGGGAATGCCGTATTGTCTAATACTGAATACATAGGTATTAGTCAGGCACCTGGGGAAGTGAAACATCTCAGTACCCAGAGGAAAAGAAAAAGATTTA
>JAHJAM010000025.1 GCA_018814025.1 Patescibacteria group bacterium
ATTTTAATCCGGATAATCTACCGGGTGAAAGAAAAGAGATGTTTTCGATTGTTTTGCCGCCGCCCAACGTAACCGGCACTTTGCACATGGGGCACGCGGTTATGCTGGCGATTGAAGACATTATGATTCGTTTTGCGCGTTTGCGCGGCCAGAAAACTTTATGGGTGCCGGGCACGGACCACGCGGCCATTGCCACGCAAGCCAAAGTGGAAAAGATCTTATTAAAGGAGGAAGGCAAGACGCGGCATGATTTGGGACGGGAGAAGTTTTTGGCGCGGGTGCGCAAGTTCGCGCAAGAAAGTCACGACACGATTGTGAATCAGACGAAGAAAATGGGTTCGTCGCTTGATTGGAGCCGCGAGGCTTTTACTTTGGATGAAGATCGGACGCGCGCGGTGCGCCGGGCATTTGCCATGATGTATGAAGATGGTTTGATTTATCGCGGGGATAAAGTGGTGAACTGGTGCCCGCGCTGCCAGTCGACTTTGAGCGACGACGAGCTGGAATATCAAGAAGGAACCGCGGCGCTTTATACTTTCAAATACGACAAGAATTTCCCGATCGCTATTTCCACCACCCGGCCGGAAACTAAGCTCGGGGATACGGGCGTGGCGGTTCATCCCTCGGATAAGCGATACAAACAGTTCATCGGCCAGACTTATGAAGTGGATTTTCTCGGTCATAAATTGTCGATTAAAGTCGTGGGGGATGAAAATGTGGATCCGAAGTTCGGCACCGGCGCTTTAGGAGTCACACCGGCGCACAGCAAAGTTGATGAACAGATTGCCCAGAAGAATGATTTGGAATCATTAATCGTGATCGGCGAAGACGGGAAGATGACAGAGGCGGCGGGTAAAAATTTTGCCGGCTTGGAGGTTTTAGTCGCGCGTCAAAAAGTCGTTGAGCTTTTGAAAAAGAACAGGCTGGTGGAAAAAGAGGAGGAAGCGCCGCAAAATTTGTCGGTCTGCTACCGCTGCAGCACGCCGGTTGAGCCTTTGCCCAAATTGCAATGGTTTATCGACGTGAATAAGCCGTTTGTTTTCCGACAGTCGAAAGCGCATCCGATCAAGGGATTGAAAGACGGACAAAAAATTAGTTTGAAAAAGATCATGCAGCAGGTGGTGAAGAGCGGGCAGATTGAGATCATGCCGGATCGGTTCAACAAAACTTATTTTCACTGGATTGATAATTTGCGGGACTGGAACATCAGCCGGCAGATTTGGTACGGGCACCAGGTGCCGGTTTGGTACAAAGGCGAGGAAATGGCTGTGGGCGAAGCGCCCAAGGGCGCGGGTTGGGTGCAGGATACGGACACTTTGGATACCTGGTTTTCTTCCGGGCTTTGGACCATTTCCACGTTGGGCTGGCCGGATCAGACTAAAGAGCTGGCGACTTTTCATCCCACCAGCGTCTTGGAAACCGGGTATGACATTTTGTTTTTTTGGATTGCGCGCATGATTTTGATGACCACCTATTGCGTAGGCGAGATTCCGTTTGAAAAAGTATATTTGCACGGACTGGTACGCGATGAGCAGGGGCGAAAGATGAGCAAGTCTTTGGGCAACGTGATTGATCCTTTGCGCATGATTGAGAAATACGGGGCGGACGCGACGCGCTTGTCTTTAGTGATCGGGTCGACGCCGGGCAATGATATGAAGCTCTCGGAAGAAAAGGTGGCGGGTTATCGCAACTTTACCAATAAGCTTTGGAATATTTCGCGGTTTATTTTAGGAAGTGTAGAAAACGTAGCAGGCGTAGAAAACGTAGCAGGCGGGAGCTTGGCGGATCGTTGGATTTTGAGCCGGTTTGAACGGATTAATCAAGAAGTGACTGAGCATCTGGCCCAGCATGAATTTTCTCTGGCCGGTGAAAAGCTGCGAGATTTTACTTGGTCGGAGTTGGCGGATTGGTATTTGGAGATTGCCAAGATTCAGCGGCCAGATAAGAAGCTGGTAAAATCAACCGACCAAGTTTTGATGTTTATTTTGGAGCGTTTGCTCGTGATGTGGCATCCGTTCATGCCGTTTGTGACCGAGCAGATTTGGATGCACCTAGGCAAAAAGGAACAGTTAATCGTGGTCGAGTGGCCGAAAGTGAAGGGGTTGGTTGATCGGAAAGCGGAGCCGGAATTCCAAATCATCAAAGATGCGGTCGGCGCCATCCGCAATTTGCGTTCGCAATATAAAATTGAACCGGCGCGCAAGGATTTGGCGGCCCTGATCGTCAGTCCGGACAACGGGAAAATTATCAAGGAACAAATCGAGGCCATTAAATATTTGGCACGCCTGGAAAAAATTGAAGTGGCGTCCAAGGCCGAGAAGCCGGCCGGAGCCGCGGCCGCGGTTTTGGACAAAGTGACAGTATATTTGCCGTTGGCCGGCATCGTGGATTTGAAGAAGGAAAAGGAGCGCCTGGCGAAAGAATTGGATCAGACCAAGAAGTATCTGAAAGGCGTGGAAGCGCAATTAAGCAATAAAGAGATGTTGAAAAAAGCCCCGAAGCAGGTTTTGGATAATTTGAAACTCAAACAGCAAGACGCGGAGAAGAAGCTCGACGCGATCAATAATCAATTAAGCTCATGGTAAAGTATGAAGACCAAGACTGATGACAAAAAAATTGAAGCTTTGCTGACCCGCGGCGTGGAGAAGGTTTATCCGTCAGCCGGTTGGCTGAAAAAGGAATTGAAAAAAGGAAAACAGTTAACTTTGTATTTGGGTATTGATCCGACCGGACCGACTTTGCATTTGGGGCACGCGATTGTTTTGAAGAAAATGCGCGAGTTCCAGGATTTGGGCCACAAACTGATTCTTTTGATCGGGGATTTTACCGGCATGATCGGGGATCCGACCGATAAAACCGCGACCCGGCAGAGTTTGACGCGCGAGCAGGTTTTAAAAAACGCGGAGCACTATCAAGCGCAGGCGAGCAAGTTCATCAGTTTTTCCGGTGCCAACAAAGCCGAGCTGAAATATAACAGCCAATGGTTTGATCGGATGAGCATGCGGGAAGTCGTGGAATTATCAGCCAATTTCAGCGTCCAGCGTTTGCTGGAGCGGGATATGTTTCAGAAAAGAATGACCGAAGGCAAGACGATTCATTTACACGAGTTCATTTATCCGCTCTTGCAGGCTTATGACAGCGTGGTGATGGAGGTGGACGGGGAAGTGGGCGGCAATGACCAGACTTTCAACATGCTGACGGGCCGGGATTTGATGAAAAAAATGAAGGAGCGGGAAAAGTTCGTGTTAACCACCAAGCTGTTGGTTGATCCGACCGGCAAGAAAATGGGCAAGAGCGAAGGGAACATGATCACTCTGGCGGATTCGGCGCAAGAGATGTTCGGCAAGGTGATGAGCTGGCCGGATGAACTGATTGTCAGGGGTTTTGAACTGCTGACCGACGCGCCGGAGAAGGAGATTAAGGAAATCGAAAAAGGAATGAAGAGCGGGAAAGTCAATCCGCGCGATGCCAAAGCGCGTTTGGCTTACCAAGTGGCGAATTTTTACCATGGCGCAAAAGAAGCCGACAAAGCCCAAGATGATTTTGCGAAAATGTTCAAGCAAAAGGAGACACCGGACGACGTCAAGGAATATAAGATTAAGGGCAAGCAGCAAAATATTTTGGAGATCTTGGTTGAGAGCAAATTGGCGGCGTCAAAAACCGAGGCTCGGCGCTTAATCGACGGCGGGGGAGTGAAGGCCAACGGCCACGCGATCGAGGGTTATGATGTGGAAATTATTCCGGGCAAAAAAGGCGTGTTAATCCAAAAAGGCAAGCGGCATTTTATCAAAGTGATTTAGTATGTACGTCTGGGAACAAGCGCAGAAGCAAATCAGCCAAGAATTGAAGAAACATTTGGGCCAGAAGTTTGCCGTGTCAGCGTCTGATTTATTGACGCCGCCCAATCCGAAAATGGGGCATTTGGCTTTCGTGTGTTTCGCCGCGGCCAAGAGTTTGAAGCGGAACCCTCAAGAATTGGCCGCGGAGCTGGTTTTGAAAATTAAGACCGAAGGCTTGATTCAAGCCGTGGAGGCGCAAGGGCCGTATTTGAATTTCTTTTTGGATTTGCAGAATTTTGGGGCAGCGGTTTTGAGCGAAATATTGAAAGAGGGCAAGCAGTATGGACGCAATGCCACCGGTCAAAAGAAAAAAGTGATGGTGGAGTATGCCAATCCCAACACGCACAAGGATGTGCACGTGGGGCATTTGCGGAATTTCGTGGTCGGGCAAGTAGCCGTGAATTTATTGAACGAAAACGGCTATCAAACCATTCCGGTTTCTTATATTAATGATTTAGGCGCGAATGTGGCCGCGTGTTTGTGGGGTATTAAGAATTTATCTAAAGGGAAAGAGCCGAAGAAGCAGGATCAAATGCAGTTTTTAAGCCGGATGTACGTGAAAGCCACGGCTCAAATGCAAGCGGATCCAAAAGTTAAAGAGGCAGTGTCAAAGATCCATTTGGAATTGGAAGAACAGAAAGGCGAATATCTTAATTTGTGGAAAAAGACGCATAAGTGGTCGGAAGATTACTTAAAATCCGTGTTTGCTGATTTTAATTTGCCGATTCAGAAGTATTATTGGGAAAGCGATTTGATTGCGGACACAAAAAAGGCCGTTCAGGAGCTATTAAAGAAGAAGATTGCCAAAAAGAGCCAAGGGGCAATTATCGTGGATTTGGAAAAGCAGAATTTAGGCGTGGACTTGCTGGTTAAATCCGATGGCGCGCTGCTTTATAACGCTAAAGACATTGCGCTGGCCGTGAAAAAGAAAAAGGATTATCAGGCAGAGCAAAGTATTTACGTAATTGATGCGCGGCAGTCGTTGGCCATGAAACAATTGTTCGCGGTTTTAGCCAAGATGAAATTCAAGCAAGACTTGCGGCACTTGGCTTATGATTTTGTGACTCTGCCGGAGGGAGCCATGTCTTCGCGCAAGGGCACGGTGATCCGCTATGAGGATTTTCGCGATGAAGTGACGGCTTTGGCCAGGAAGGAAACCAAGAAACGGCACAAGGGCTGGAGCGCCAAGAAATTAGATCAGACCGCGCGTTCGATCGCTTTGGCGGCCATCCGTTTTTCCATGCTCAAGCAGGATTTGAACAAAGTGATTGTTTTTGATCCCCAAGAAGCCTTGGCTTTTGACGGTTATTCCGGACCTTATCTTTTGTATACTTATGCGCGGATCAATAGCATTTTGAAAAAGGCGGGCCAAGCTTCTGGCCAACCTAAAGGCGATGATTTGCAAGAAACCGTGGAGCGGGAATTGGTGATGCTGCTGGCTCAATATCCGTCCGTGGTGCGGGAAGCCGGGGAAACATTGCAGTTATCGCAATTGGTGCATTACGCCTTCGACTTGTCGAAGAAGTTTGCGGAATATTATGAGCGGGTGCCGGTGGCGCAGGCCGAGCCGGAAGTGCGGGCCACGCGTTTGGCCACGGTCAAATCCGTGCAGCAAGTACTGGCCAACGTTTTGACCTTGCTGTCGATTGAACCGGTTAAAGAGATGTAAAAAGAATTAAAAAGAGCCTCGCGGGTGCGGGGCTCTTTGAGTTTGCAGACCAGTTTAGGTCTTGGGGTTGAGGGGGAAATCGCGACTGTGGAGCAAGTCATGCTCCCAATCGGTTTGGCAGTCGCAGGTGATGGTGTAGCCGTTGCCGAACACGCCAGGGTTCAGGGTTTGGCGCCAGGCCGTGATTTGACTCAGGAGCCGGTGGTCGCAATGACCGCAGTTGCGAGGCCAATCGATCGGTCGAGGAATTTCATCATCCCAGCGGCCGAGCATGACCGGACCCAGATGAGCGGTTTGTTTCAAGACCTCGATGATGGTCCAGAGCCAGGGCGGCCGGAAGCCGTTTTCCCGGTTCCAAGCAACCATTTGCGGAGTGCCGGGCGAGATGTACAGAGCTTGGAGCAACACTTCATCAACACCCGCGCCGAAGACGTAGCTGATGGATTCGATGCATTGGTCCAAAGCGTAACCTTCGCCCATGACCAAGTGCGGTTTGAGCATCAGATAGACCGAGACTCGACCGCCGAGGTCTTTGACTAGGCGGACGCTTTTTTCAAAAGACCGTTTGCCAATACCTTTGTGCATCAACTTGTTGCGGACGTGGTCGTTTTCGGTTTCGAAGCCGATAGCGATGTCGAGCGTTTTTCTGTTAGTAGCCAGATTATCGACCAAGGGACCAACCAGTTCTGGGGTGATGTAGGGCAAGCGTGATTCAATGCGCACGGTTTGCGCTTGGCTTTGCTCGCCGACACGGCGGATCATCTCTAGCTGGGCATCCTGCGGAATTTCTCCGGGGTTCAGGAAAGAACCGGCCGTAAAAATGTTGATGATGTCCACGGATTCGCGCATGGTGGCGAAACCGGCTTGGAAAATGGACAGGAATTCCTGCTCGCCGATCGGTAAGTCGCCGACATATTCGTCGACCGCCTGCTGGAAGGGGCAAAAGCTGCAACCATGGTGCTTGTTCAGGGCCCAAGCGCAGCCGCCGGGCAAATACATGAAGCCATGGGTGCCGACCCGCGAGAGTTGCGGAATATATCGAGTGTCAGTGAAGTAAACGATCTCGCCGGCCATTTGGTTGAGCAGCCGGCGAGCTTTCTCAGCTGCTAACAGATTGCGGCTGAGGCTGCCCAATAAGGACATCAAATGCGTGGGCAATTCCCGGTTCCAGAATTTTCGATGAAAAATTCGGGGTTTGTTCGGGACATTGGCCCGCACCCCCCGATTGTACGGTGCCATGATTGTCTCCTTGGTTTTGGGTGAAAAGAACCAGCGCGCATTATCCCATTTATCAAGGTGATGAGCAAACTTTTGAATAACTAATGCTCGTGGTATATTAGTGGCGGTTCTTTCAACCTTACCAGATCGGGAGAGTGGCAAGATGACGCAATCATTTGATATCCGACAAGCAACGCCGGCCATGGTGCCTGAAATTCAGGCTTTGGATGTGGCGGCCTGGGGCAAAGAAAGCGCGGCTTCGGAGGAGATGATCGAGAGTCGAATCAAGCTCAATCCTTTCGGCAACTATGTGGCCGTGGAAAAGGGAACGAATCGAATCGTGGGTTCGGTTTTTTCGCTGATCACCGATGACAAGCCGATCAAGACTTGGCTTGAGTCAACGGGGAACGGGACGTGCAAAGATGTGTTCAATCCCTTCGGGGAGGTGATGTTCGGAGTGAATTTGGCCGTGCTGCCGGATAGGCAGGGAATGCAGGCGGGATTCAGTCTGTTCACCCGGGCCGTGAGTTTGGTCTGGATCTTCGGCATCAAATACGGTCGGATGGGTGCGCGCATGCCCGAGTTCCATAAATGGAGCGGTTTGTTCGCGGCCGAGGATTATGCCCATCTTTACATTTCTGACGATGAGATTTTTTTCGTCAAAAATCAGGAGATTCGCGGTACGGACTTTGATCCGATCAAGGCTCTGCGCGATCAAAACAGCCAGGAGAAGTTGTCGCCGTCAGAATGGCCGATCGGACCGCGTCGCAGTTTGCGTCAAATGAAACCGCTGGACGGGGAGCTGGCCTTTTTTTGCTCCTGCGTGGTCCGAGATCGGCCAGTGGAGATCGCGGGTTTTTTGCCTGACTATTTCCCATCTGATACGGAAAGCGAGGGTCACGCCGTGCTTTTGGAATGGCGTAACCCGGATTTTGACTGATCTTTTTCTCGCTCACTTTAAGACCGGATACCTTCCGGTCTTTTTTTCTGGTAGAATATAGATACTTTATGTTTAGTTTGGCTGCTTTCCTTTTTATTAACTTGTTCGCCCTTTTCTTCGGGGGAATGGTTTTGATTAGGGACAAAAAATTGAAATCGAATCGTTTGTTTTTTATCTGGGTAATTTTAATTGTTTCATGGATTACCTTAAATTTTTTTGAAGAAGAAGAATATTTAGGATTAGCAATTCGGGAAATCCTATTGAGATCGGATTTTTCAATCGCAATTATCGGGGCGGGAATTTTGTTGTTGTTCGTTTTGAATTTTCCTAAAAAAACGACACAGTTGAAGCGAGATTTGTTAATATTGACCCCATCTTTTATCTTGGCTTTTGCGTCGCTGACAGATTTATTGCTTTACAATGTTCGGATTACCAATCAAGGGACGATAATTTTTGCAGAGAATTTCGGTTTTTATCTTTATGGATTATTGTTGATTGGTTATTTTGCCTTTTCGATCATAATTTTGACGAAAAAATTTAAAATAAGTAAACCGCCGTTACGCGGTCAAATCAAATCGATTCTCATCGGTCTTTCTTTCAGTTTAATAATTGGAACCGTCACCAATTTGTTTTTGCAAAATATTTTATCGGTCGACGTGTTTCGTTTTGGCATGTATTCATTAATATTTTTTATCGCGGGTACGGCTTATGCCGTTTTAAAATATGAATTTTTACGAATTCGTTTTTTAGTAGTGGAGTTTTTACTTTTAGGAATTCTCGCAACCTTGTTAGCGCAAGTATTGGTGGCAGAAGGTTTGGTCGAGGCTTTGGTGTCATTAATTTCTTTCGTGGCCATGCTGGTTTTGGGATTTACCCTAATCAGAAGCACTTATAAAGAAACTGAACAACGTAAACAATTGGAAGTATTAACAAGGAAACTTGAAGCCAGCAATAAAAAACTCAAAGAATTGGATCAGACCAAAACGACATTTCTTTCCGTGGCTTCGCATCAATTGCGCACGCCGCTGGCGATTGCCAAGGGTTATTTAACCACGCTTGAGCGGGGCATGCTGGGCAAGCTGGCGCCCAAGCAGCTCAAGGCAGTGGAAACTTTATCCAAGAGCAACAATGAGCCGGTGGCTTTAGTGAATGAACTTTTGGATTTGTCGCGGATTGAGTCCGGGCGTTTGGTGGCCGAAGTGACTGATGTGGATTTGCTGCCGGTCATCGATGAGATTTTTGAATACTGGCAACCCAAGGCCGCGGAAAAGAAATTGAAGTTTGTTTGGAATCGGCCAAAAGGCAAGTTAATGGTGAAAGCGGATCCGGATCGAGTCAAGGAAGTGGTGAAGAATTTTATCGATAATGGGGTGAAGTATACGGAAAAAGGCAAAGTGGCGGTGAGCGCGGGCCAGGATGAGCAAGGCGCATATTTTCGGGTAACGGATTCCGGTTATGGCATGACCAAAGAAGATCTTAGCCATTTGTTTGAAAAATTCGCTTCCGGATCAGCTTCGAAGAAAGTAAAAATTACTTCCGGCTTCGGCTTATTCGTGGTGAAAAATATCGTGGAAGCCATGGGCGGGTCAGTGACCGGCCAGAGCGCGGGGCCGGGACAAGGATCGACTTTCGAGGCTCGATTTAAGCCGGGCAAATAGGCCGGGCTTGTGCGTATCTTCGGTTGACCGGCGGGGCAGACATGCTATGATTCAAATAATAAGTGGGGGCCAGATCTTGGATCCCTTTTTGGTATAAAAATATTATGAGTGCTTCACAAAATGAAACAATTATCGCCGAGGGGGTGAAAATGGACGGTGATTTTGTCAGCCAGGGCCACGTGGTGATTGACGGCGATGTCACCGGATCCGTGCAAACCAGTCAGTCGTTGCGCGTGGGTGAAACCGCCAAGATTCACGCGGATATTTCGGCTGGTTCGGCTGTGATTGCCGGCGAGGTTGAAGGCAATGTCCGGGTGGTGGATCGTTTGGATATTACCGAGACCGCGATGATTCACGGCGATGTGGAAACGCAAGTATTGTCCGTGGCCGCGGGGGCGCAGTTGAACGGACGAGTAACCATGAATCAAAGCAATCAGTCGAATGCGGAGGCGTCAGAAGCTGATTAAGATCAACATGTACTATTACATTTACGACGAATTCATTCAGGATAAGCGCTACGAAAAGGAATTGATCCGGATTGAAAATCGCTTGGCGGATCTTGGCATTACCGGCAAGATTTCCCGCTTGGCTTTATTTCGCGATCCCACGGAAATGATTGCCGATGAAGTGAGCCGGGGAGTATCCACGGTGGTAGCCGTGGGCAATGATCAAACCGTGCGGAAAATTATCGATGTGGTGGCGGATCAGAATGTGATTTTCGGCTTGATTCCATTGGGGACGCCGAATAATTTGGCTAAACTATTAGGCTTGCCCGAAGGCGTGCCGGCTTGCGATATATTATCCGCCCGTAGCATTGAGACGATCGATCTTGGTTCCGTGAACGGGCGCCGTTTTATCTCCGGATTGTCGGTGCCGAATTTTTCCGCGGAGATTACTTATGACGGCAAATTCAAAATTGAACCGGCTCGGCCCGGGACTTTGGAAATTCGCAATCTGGCCGGGGCGGAAATTTCCCGCGAGACGCTGGCGGATCCGCGCGACGGCTTGTTTGAAACTACGATTCGGGTGGGTTTGAAGAAGGGCTGGAATTTTTTTAAAAAACAAAAATACGGAGAAAGCTTGCTGACCTCGCGGCGCTTGGCCATTCGCAGTCGAGAACCGATTTCGTTGATCGCGGATGGAGAAGAAATGATCGATAAGCGTTTTGACATCCGAATGAACCCGCAGCCGCTGCAGGTGATTACCAGTCGGCGGAGAATGTTTTGAAAATTGAATAGCATACTCGGCCACGTAAAAACACCAGACTCGCTGGTGTTTTTACGTGGTGGATGTTGAGGGATTCGAACCCCCGACCTTCTCGGTGTAAACGAGACGCTCTAACCAACTGAGCTAAACATCCAAATGACGCAGGAAGCGTATCAAAAATATTCTAATATTTCAAGGGTTGATTGACCGGAAGAATTTTACAATATATAATTTTTCAATCGTTCTTTTTCGAGACGGGAGGGAAGCGTGAAGATTACTGTTTCAACAGTTCATGGTTTCATCCAGCGAACCAGTCAGCGCGGGCCGATCGACACAGGCGAGATCGTCAAAGCATTCGGGGTGAGCAACTTCAAACAGCACCAGAAGCTCGACGGCATTGTCAGTCATTTGGCTGGCCAGAATATGATTGTTCGCATCGGAACTTCTGTCCAAACTCGCAACGTGATTAAGCAGACCAAGGACACTGACGCACGGTGCACGGTCTGATTCTCGCTTCGGCGATCTCTGAAATCCCTGGGCCACCGGGGATTTTTTATCCCCAACCGGTGAGGGTTGACGCACTTTTGGCAAACCGGTACAATTCGCCGCACGTTCTTTTTTACTCCACCTTTTGGGTGTTGCCGCGGAGGGAACAATGGCAGATATGAGCAACGAGGTGATCGGCTTCATTCAAGCTCGCGGGGGGCCGGTTACGGATATGGATTTGGCGGATCATTTCAACATCCTGGAGGATCCGAACCGAGTCATTCCCATCTTTCGGGCAATCAACGAGTCGCTTCGGCGCGGAACCCTGGAGCGCCTTCCAGCTACCCATCCGATCAATGGCGGTCGGCTGGTGGTCAAACTGGCCACGGACGCCATTGCCTGAGCAATCAGGCCAACTTCTTCTAAACCCTGACTTCGGTCGGGGTTTTTAATTAGTCTCTTGAACAAATGATTATTTTGGGATACACTTTTGCCCACAAGATAGGCGAACGTGGCGGAATTGGTATACGCGCTAGCTTGAGGGGCTAGTGCCCGCAAGGGCTTGAGGGTTCGAGTCCCTCCGTTCGCACCAAAAAACACCGTTTAATAAAGTCGGTGTTTTTTGATATACTATTTCCATATGAATCCAATTATTCGCATTTTGCTCGGCTTGGCCATTATGGCGGCCGGCTTCCTAATTGTTTGGAAATCAGAAATGGTTTTCAGCTGGGTAGGACGCATCGACTGGGCTGAGATGAAGCTCGGCTCGGGCGGCACGCGCACATTTATTAAGCTTATCGGGCTGTTGGTGGCGTTCATCGGTATTTTCGTGGCCACCAATATCATCTCGGATATTTTGACCGGCTTCGCCAACATCTTCGCTTAAGGATCTTAAATCTTGATTTAAATTTTTATGCCAACATTACCAACGGGCCGGGCGCTGCTGGATGCACCAGCGATTTTAGCGCAAACTGGTTTAGGATTAGACATGCATTATGCGGATTTCGGATCCGGCACCTTGGGCCATTTTGTTTTTCCGGCCACGGACATGGTGGGGCCCAATGGCCAGGTTTACGCCGTGGATATTTTGAAAGGCGCGTTAGCCGGCATTGAAAGCCGGGCCAAGATGGAAAAGGTCAATAATTTAAAAGCGGTTTGGGGCGATATCGAACGCCTGAAAGGAGTTGATGTTCCGGAACACAGCGTGGATTTGATCTCGATGGTGAATATCACCGGCTTGCTGAAGAAAAGCCCCGCGGTTTTTGAAGAGATGAAGCGCCTGTTGAAACCGGGCGGCCAATTGCTCTTAGTGGATTGGCAAATAGCGGGTGCGTCTTTTGGGCCGCCGGCCGAAAAAAGGGTATCAGCGGAAACGATCAAGCCCCTGGCCGAACAAGCGGGTTTTGTTTTGGAAAATAGTTTTCCGGCCGGTCCTCATCATTGGGGATTGATTTTCAAGCTGGCTTAAGCTTGACGGAGAGTTAATTTTTCGATTAGATGCGGACAAATAATAATATCTCAATATGGACTTCATGAATTTTTTCACAGTGTGGCTAAGTATTGATCCGCCAACCGTCACTCAGGGTATTGGCCGCGGGCTGATCGTTTTATTTATTTTGATGTTTTTGGCCGGCTTGGCGCTGCGGGTGGCGCGAGCGCGTCAAGATAAAGAAGACAGTTATGGCCGCGAGCTGTATCGCCGCTTGGCCAGTCTGCTCGCCACCATGGGGGTGCTGGGCATGATCTTGGGTTTTATGAGTTTTGAAAATATTAGATTTTTGGGCGGGCGCTTTTGGTATCTGATTTGGCTGGTGGCCACGGTGATTTGGATTTTCTTGATTGTCAAATACATCAAGAAGCAGGTACCCATGATGCAGGCGCGGCAAAAAGAACGCGAAGAGAAGTTAAAGTATATTCCCAAACCCAAACGGAAATAAGTATGGCGACTTGGCGGCGCTGGTTTGGCGATCAAGGCGAAAAAGCCGCGGCGCAATATTTGCAAAGCCAAGGGTTGAAGATTTTGGATCGGCAGTACGGAGTGCGCGGCGGCGAGATTGATTTGGTGGCTCAAGACGGGGAGGAAATTGTTTTCGTGGAAGTGAAAAGCCGGCGGGATGAATCTTTCGGTTTTCCGGAAGAAGCCGTGACTCCGGCCAAAATTAGAAAGATCAGGCGAGCGATTCAATATTATTTGCAGGCCAAGAAACAGGAGGATCGGCCTTGGCGGATTGACGTGGTGGCGATTCAGTTTGCGAACGGGCAGGAACCCAAAGTCCATCACGTGAAAGCGGTTGACATGCCCGAGGGGCTTTGGTAGTATTTTGAGCACTGGAACCTGTCGGAATCGACAGGTTCATTTATTAAGAAGCTATTTAGTAATTTTTTATGTCATCAGCAATTGAACAAGCAATTCGGCAAATTTGCGAAGAAAAAGGCTTAACTTTTGAGTCAGTCATTGAGGCGATCGAGTCGGCTTTGGCCGCGGCTTATCGCAAAGATTTCGGTGAAAAGAATCAAAACATCGAAGCGGAATTTGACGCGGCCACGGGCGGAGTCAAAGTTTTTGACGTGAAGACCGTGGTTGAAGATATGGATTTAGAAGAACTGGAGCGCTTAGAGTTGGAACGGCGCGAACGAGCCGAACAATTGGCGAAAGATGTTGAACAAGCTCGAGCCAAAGGCCAAGACATTCCGGCGGTCAGTTTTGAAGAAGAAGCCGGGCCACGATTCAATCCCAAAAACGATCTTATGATCAGCGAAGCCCGGGCGCTGAAGCCGGACGCGGAGTTGGGTGAAGTGATTCGCACGGAATTAGAAATTCCCGGTGATTTCGGGCGCATGGCCGCGATGACGGCCAAGCAGGTGATCACGCAAAAATTGCGCGAGGCGGAACGGGAAATCGTGTTTAACGAGTTCAAAGAATTTGAAGGCCACTTAATCAACGGTACCGTGCAACGCCGCGAGGGCAAAATCATTTTAGTGGATTTGGGCCGGGTGGCCGGCATCGTGCGGCCGGAGGAACAAGTGCGAACCGAGCGATACAATTCCGGCGACCGAATGAGATTTTTTGTGCGCCAAGTCAGCTTAACGACCAAGGGGCCGGAAATTCTTTTGTCGCGCACGGACGAGGGGCTGGTGCGCGATTTGTTTGAAATGGAAATTCCCGAAGTGGCCGAAGGGGTGGTGGAAATCAAAAGCATCGCCCGGGATGCGGGATCGCGTTCCAAGGTCGCGGTGTTTACCGAAGACAATCAAATTGATCCGATCGGCGCTTGTATTGGCCAGCGCGGGACGCGCATTCAAACCATCATCGGCGAATTATCCGGAGAAAAAGTCGATATCATTGAATGGAACGAAGAAGCCAAGAGTTTTATCGCCAATGCTTTGTCGCCGGCAAAAATTCATCACGTGGAGATTGATGAAGCGGCGAAAAGCGCGGTGGTCCATGTGCTCAAGGATCAGTTATCTTTAGCCATTGGCCGCGGCGGACAAAATGTGCGCTTGGCCGCTCAGCTGACCGGTTGGAAGATCAGTATTTCCGAATTGGAAGGCGGAGAAATAGTGGAAGAAGCGGACGGCGCTTTACCCGAGAATCCGGAGTCAGTCGAAAAAACGGCGGCCACGCCGGAAGCAGCGGAAGAAACCGCGGTTGAACCGGCACCAAAAGAAGAAGTGAAAGAAGCGGCGGTCGAAGCGGCCGTCGAGAATCAAGACTCATCTAAGGAGGCAGAAGCCGAATAACGATTATGGATTTATTTCATACTTATTTATATCAGCCGATTTTCAACTTGTTGATTTGGCTGTATAACGTGATTCCGGGCGCGGATTTAGGCTTTGCCATCATTGCCTTAACCGTGGTGATTAAAACTCTTTTGTGGCCGTTGTCCCATGCTTCCTTGAAGTCGCAGAAGCGCATGCAGGATTTGCAGCCGAAGCTGGATGAAATCAAGAAGCAGTATAAGGACGACAAAGAGGGGATGAGCAAGGCCATGATGGAACTTTACTCGTCCGAGAAAGTTAATCCTTTGGGATCTTGCCTGCCGCTCTTGATTCAGCTGCCGATTATCATTGCCTTGTTTCGCGTGTTGCGCGACGGGGTGGTGACTTCGGAAATGTTATCCTCAACTTTGTATCCATTCGTTCAGAATCCGGAAACCGTGAATCATATTTTTCTCGGGATTCAAGATTTGTCCGAGAAGAGTTTGATTTTGGCGGTGCTGGCCGGCATTTTTCAATTCATTCAAACCAAAATGCTGATGGCGCGCCGGCCGCCGAAAGATCTGCGAAAACAAGAAGGGGCGAAAGACGAAAGCATGATGGCGGCCATGAATAAATCCATGTTGTATTTCATGCCGATCGTGACCGTGGTGATTGGCGCTTCCTTCCCATCGGGTTTAACCCTTTATTGGGTAACAATGAACGTCGTGACCATCCTGCAGCAGCTGGTGGCGTTTCGAAAGAAGCCGGACGAAGCCGAGGTCGACTCGGCTGGAATAGTTAGAAATGATGAGATGGGGGTTGGAAATCCGGCGGAGCCGGACCAGGCTATGCCTGGTAATGGGACACAGGTGACGGATGACGAACTGGGAATCGGGAACAGCGCGACAGAGGCAGTAGATGCGGAGTTTACGGAAAATCCCGGCGAAGCCGGGTCAGGCTCCGCCGGAAAAGACTAATGAAAATCCCCGTTTCAGCGGGGATTTTTAAATCCACTGGGCAAATGCGGGGTGAGCGTTTAAGATGTTTGGGTATGACGGATTTGGAGAAAGCGATTTGGAGGACGGTTTGCTGGTTTGCGATTTTTGAGTATCCGCTGACGGCTTTTGAGTTTTGGAAATGGCTTTGGAGTCCGGGACACCAATATTCTTTGGCTGAAGTTTTTGACGCGCTGGCGGAAAGCCCATGGCTGCACGATCGACTGCAAGTCAAACAAGGTTTTTACGCGCGGCGGCCGGGTCGGCCCATGGCCGAGCTGGTGGCGGAGCGGCAACAAAATTTTCTGGACAGCGTTCGCAAGTATAAGAAATTGCGATCCGTAATCGATTGGTTGAGCTTGGCGCCGGGCGTGCGCGGAATCGCGGCCGTCAACACCATGAGCTGGTGGCAAACTAACGGGCAAAGCGATATTGATCTCTTTATTATCGTTCAGCCCGGATCGATTTGGCTGTCCCGTTTGTTGTTGGTCACCCCATTTGCCTTGTTGAAGAAAAGACCGGGAGCGGCGGACCGCCTTGACCCGTTTTGTTTTACTTTTTTCGTCAGCCAGTCAGCGATTGATTTGAAACCTTTGGCCGTGTTGGGAGCGGATCCGTATTTGGCCTATTGGACGATGGGGGTGGTGCCGGTGTTTGGCCGGGCCGGGCAATGGCGCGAGTTTCAAGCCGAGAATCAGTGGGCCAAGGAATACCTGCCCAATGCATTTATGCGTCCCATGCATCGGGAATTGGCTGCGGCCGGCTGGCGGCCCTGGCCCGGGAGTTGGAAATTTTTGGATCAAGGGGCCAGGCGCATTCAGGAACGGCGTTTCCCGGAAAAGATTCAACTGATGAAAAATCGGGATTCGCGAGTGGTGGTTAATAATGAAGTTTTGAAATTTCACGTGGATGATCCGCGCCAGGAATTCAAGCGGCGCTGGCAAGAACTAATTAATTATGAAGCGTGATCAAATCGGACAATTTTTGTTGTGGCTGGCGGTGTTCCTGGGGCCTTGGCAAACGCGTTGGATTTATTCTGAGCTGACGCTCGCGGGCGAGGCGTGGGAATACGGCCGATTAGGCGTTTATGCGGTTGAAATTTTGATTGTTTTGGCCGCGCTGGCTCTGGGCCGTCCGCAGTATGATTTTTGCGCCAAGCGCGTGAGCGGCTTGGGAATTATGTTTTTGGGCCTGGGATTTTTGTCCGTGTCGCTGGCGCAAAATTCATTTTTGGCCACGGGCGCGATGCTCCATTTGGTGTCGGCCGTGATGCTTTTTTTGCTTTTGCTGGATCGCCGAGTGGCGATGGCGCAAATCCAATTGGCATTCATCGGCGGTTTGATTTTGCCAAGCCTGTTGGGTTGGTGGCAGGTGCTGGCCGGGACCAGTCCCGGTTCGACGCTTTTGGGTTTGGCCAGCCATCAGGCGTCAGTTTTGGGACAAGCCGTGGTGGAAACGGCTCAGGGCGATCGAATCCTGCGGGCGTACGGCAGTTTTTCCCACCCTAATGTATTGGGCGGATATTTAGCCATGGCTTCATTGTTGACGGTCTGGTTGATTAATCAAACGAAACAGAATCGGCGGTTTTTGGGGTTAGCGCTGATATTTTTGACAGCCACGTTAGTGATCACTTTCTCTCGCAGCGCTTGGCTGGCTTTGATCTTGGGCGGATTGGCCATGAGTGCAGGCTTAATTTGGCGAAAAAAGACAATCCAGCCCGCGGTTTGGAAATTTGGCGGAAGCGCTTTGCTTGTGATGGCCGTGACCATGGGGATTTTCTCCCAAGCCGTGTTCACGCGCGTGCAAGCTCAAGCGCGCTTGGAGACGCAATCGATTGAAGAGCGCCTGGCCGCCTATCATCCTTGGCCGAAGGTGATGCAAATGAATCCGCTGACCGGGGTGGGGCCGGGGAATTACCCTTTGGCTCTGGCGGCGCTCACGCCGGATCAGCCGGCGTGGAGTTATCAGCCCATGCACAACGCAGCGTTGTTAATGATGAGCGAGGTCGGCTTATTGGGTTTGGTGATGGCCGGGTGGTGGCTGCTGGCTTTTTATCGACAAATTAAATTGAATCAGGCTTGGGTTTTGGCTCTGGCCGGCGGCGCGGCGTTCATCCCCTTAGCGCTATTTGATCATTACCTTTGGAGCAGTTGGAGCGGGCTGGCGATTTTATCAATATTTTTGGCGTTTTTTTTGAGAACCGTTCGAGATTAAGGAATTTGACAAGCCCAAATATTTGCATTAAATTAGCACTCTAGTAATAAGTCTGCTAATTATTTTTTTATGAAGTTAAAACCAATCAACGATCATATTATCGTTAAGCCATTGTCCGCTGAAGAAACTTCAGCCTCGGGCATTATCATCCCCGACACCGTGGATCAAGGACGGCCGGAAAAGGGAGAAGTTTTGGCCGTGGGTCCGGGCCGGGCTTTGGAAAACGGCAGCCGGCTGCCCATGGATGTTAAGACCGGGGATCAAGTGATGTTTAAAAAATACGCTCCGGATGAAATTAAAATCGACGGAGAAGAATATCTGGTCATTCGAATCGACGACGTAATGGCCGTAATCGAATAAACTATATGGCAAAACAAATTATCTATAATTCTGAAGCCCGCAACGCGCTCAAGCGCGGCGTGGACAAACTGGCGGACGCGGTGAAAGTGACTTTGGGCCCCAAGGGCCGAAACGTGATTTTGGATCGCGGCTTTGGCGCGCCGGTGGTGACCAAAGACGGCGTGACCGTGGCCAAAGAAATCGAGCTGGAAGATAAGAATGAAAATTTGGGAGCGGAATTAGTGAAAGAAGTGGCGGCCAAAACCAACGACGTGGCCGGCGACGGCACGACCACGGCCACGGTCCTGGCTCAAGCTTTAGTGCATGAGGGATTGCGCAACGTCACGGCCGGCACCAATCCGCAACTTTTGCGCCGCGGCATGGAAAAAGGCGTGGAAGCTTTGGTGAAAGAAATTAAAGATCATATTGCCAAACCGATTACCGGAGATGAGATCGAAAAGGTCGCTTCGATTTCCGCTAATGACACAGAGATTGGCGCCATGATCGCTCAAGCTATGAAAAAAGTGGGGGAGAACGGCGTGATCACCGTGGAAGAAGGACAAGCTTTCGGCGTGGATGTGGATGTGGTGGAGGGCATGCAGTTTGATAAGGGCTACGCTTCCCATTATATGGTGACCAATCCGGATCGCATGGAAGCGGAGTATGAAGACGCTTATCTTTTGCTGACTGATAAAAAAATCGGTTCGATTCAGGATATTTTGCCGATTTTGGAGAAAGTGGCGCAGACCGGCAAAAAGGAACTGGTCATTATCGCCGAGGAAGTGGAAGGCGAAGCTTTGGCCACGTTAGTGGTGAACAAGTTGCGCGGAGCCTTCAGCGCTTTGGCCATCAAAGCGCCGGGCTTTGGCGACCGACGAAAAGACATTTTGGCGGATATTGCCATCTTAACCGGCGGCAAAGTGATTACCGAAGATTTGGGATTGAAATTGGAGTCCGTGGAGCTCGGCGATTTGGGTCGAGCCAACAAAGTGATTGCCGACAAGGAGCACACCACGATTGTGGGCGGTCAGGGCGACAAAGCCGCGCTGGCTAGCCGAGTGGCGGCTTTGCGAAAACAATTGGAACAAACCGAATCCGAGTTTGAAAAAGAAAAACTTCAGGAGCGGGTGGCGAAATTGACCGGCGGCGTGGCCGTCATCAAAGTCGGCGCGGCCACGGAAACGGAAATGAAAGAGAAAAAAGATCGAATCGAGGACGCAGTGAACGCTACTAAAGCGGCCGTGGAAGAAGGGATTGTGCCGGGCGGGGGCGTGGCTTTCATTCGCGCCATGAAAGTTTTAGACGGCATTGAAGCCAGCGAAGAAGAACAGGTCGGTTTGGATATTTTGCGCCGAGCTTTGGAAGCGCCCTTGCGCTTGATCGTGGAGAACGCGGGCAAAGAAGGCTCGGTGGTGTTGGATAAAGTGAAACAAGGGACGGGCAACTTCGGCTTTAACGTGGCCACGGAACAATATGAAGATTTGGTGGTGGCGGGCGTGATTGATCCGGCGAAAGTGACGCGCAGCGCTCTGCAAAACGCGGCCTCAATCGCCATCATGATTATCACCACTGAAGCGGCGGTGACGGAAATTCCGAAAAAGGATGAACATGACCATGGGGCCGGGATGAATTCGGGAATGGGAATGTATTAGAAGAAATTCGAAATATGAAAGGCCCGACGAGAAGTCGGGTCTTTTGTTTTGGCGGGAATTTGTTATGATGAAGTCATTCTTAATCATAACTTTTTACTTATGGAAGCGCCAAAAACATCATCGCAAAACATCGACGATAATAAAATAATCGCGGCTATCGGATACTTGGGAATTTTGTGCTTAATTCCTTTGCTGGCGAAAAAAGACAGCGATTTTGCCATGCATCACGGCAAGAACGGTTTAATCTTGTTGATTACTTGGTTGATTCTTTGGGTCGGCAATATCATTCCGTTTTTGGGCCAAATCGTTTGGGCGTTGGGATCTCTGGTTTTGTTGGTCATGGTGGTGATCGGCATCAGCAAAGCTTTGGCCGGCGAGAAATGGGATATGCCGGTTTTGGGTCAGTACACGGATAAAATTAAGCTGTAAAGAATATGAAAGAGTTAATTCGCCAAATTCAAGACCTCCAGGAGAAAGCCGGCCGAACCTGGGGGTTGCTTTGACCTGGATACGGCCAAAGTGCAGCTGAAAAGTTTGGAAGAGCAAATGGGCAATCCGGATTTTTGGCGCGATCAGGAAAAAGCCAAAGAAGTGGGCAAGCAAGCCGCGGATTTGAAAAGCGAATTAGCGGTTTGGGAAAGCTTTAATCAGGAGGCGGACGACCTGCTGGAGATGGCTCAGCTGGCGGATCAGGAAGGCGATGAGTCATTGAGCGGGGAAATCGGCTCGAAGCTCGAGAAGCTGGAAGCGGCTTTTTCAAAAATGGAATTTGCGATTTTGTTGGCCGGACCCTACGACAAGGCCAACGCGATCGTGGCCATTCATGCCGGGTCGGGCGGCACCGAAGCGCAAGATTGGTCCGAGATGTTGTTGCGCATGTTCGTGCGCTTTGCGGAACAGAAAGGCTTTGAGGTGCAAATCGTGGATGAAGCGCGGGGCGAAGAAGCCGGCTTTAAACGAGTAATGTTTCGGGTGATCGGCCGATACGCTTACGGGTATTTAAAATCTGAACACGGGGTGCATCGATTGGTCAGGATTTCACCTTTTGACGCGGAGAAAATGCGCCACACCAGTTTTGCGCTAGTGGAAGTTTTGCCGGAGTTTGAAAATTTGGAAGAGCTGGAAATCAATCCGGATGATTTGCGCATTGATACCTTTATGGCCGGGGGCAAAGGCGGACAAAGCGTGAACACGACTTATTCGGCGGTGCGAATCGTGCACTTGCCGACCAAGATTACGGTCAGCTGCCAAAACGAGCGCTCGCAAAAGCAAAACAAGGAAACGGCTTTGAAAATTTTAAAAGCCAAACTGCATCAATTGCAGCTGGCTGAGGAAGCGGCCAAGAAAAAGGAATTGCGCGGCGATTATCAGAGCGCGGAATGGGGCAATCAAATCCGTTCCTACGTGCTCCAGCCGTATAAAATGGTTAAAGACCACCGGACCGAATATGAAACTTCGGACGCGGCCGGGGTTTTGGCCGGCGACTTGGAGTCGTTTATGGAAGCCTATTTGCGCTGGGAACTGGCTCAGTCTGATCGTTTTGCCCAAGCTAATCAAGAATAATATGACCAAGATTAAAAAAGCGATCGTCACCGGCGGCGCCGGATTTATCGGCTCGCACATCGTGGACGCGCTCATCAAGCGGCGAATTAAAGTGGCGGTGGTGGATGATTTATCAACCGGCCAGAAAAAGAATTTGAATCCGAACGCCAAGTTTTTCCAAGTCTCGATTGCCAGTCCGCAATTTCCACAAATCATCAAAAAATTAAAGCCGGATGTGATTTTTCATTGCGCGGCGCAGATCAACGTGCGCGAGTCAGTGAACGATCCTTTGAAGGACGCACGGCAAAATATTTTGGGAACCTTGGCTTTGGCTCAAGCGGCCGCGGACGCGAATGTCAAAAAGATTATTTTTTCCTCCTCGGGCGGGGCCATGTTTTCGGATGCTATCAAGCCGCCGTATTCGGAGAAGCAGGAGGCGCAGCCGGTTTCGCCTTACGGCATTGCCAAGCGGGCCGGAGAAATGTATTTGGATTTTTTTCATCAAACCCACGGTTTGCCGTATGTGGCTTTGCGCTACGCCAACGTCTATGGTCCGCGGCAGAACGATAAAGGCGAGGCCGGGGTCATTGCGATTTTTGCCGGCCGGATGCTGAAGGGGCAGCCGGTGAAAATTAACGGCACCGGCCGGCAGACTCGGGATTTCGTTTATGTGGATGATGTGGTCAAGGCGAATATGTTGGCAATGCGCAAAAACGCGACCGGGATTTTTCACGTGGGCACGGGCCGGCAAACGGAGATTAAAACGATTTTTAAAAAGATCAATGCTTTGACCGGCGGTTTGATGCCGCAACGCCATAACGCGGCTCAGCCCGGGGAAGTGATGCGCAGCGCGCTGGATTGCCGGAAAGCCAAACAGAGTTTAGCTTGGCAGCCGAGCGTGAAAATGGACGAAGGGTTGAAGAAGACGGTTGAATGGTTCAGGAAACAAAAGTAATTATGGCGGAAGCGACTCGGCAGCAAATTCAAAAAGCGATCGACACCCTCAAAGCCGGGGGTGTCGTGGTCTTTCCCACGGAAACTTCGTACGGCTTGGGCGCGGACGCGACCAATCGGCAAGCGGTCAGGCGGGTGATGGCGATTAAGGGACGAAGCGAGAGCAAACCGCCGCCGGTCATGGTGGCGGATCTGAAGATGGCTTGGGAACACGGGATTTTTTGTCAGCGTCTGCGAGCCTTGGCCAAGCAGTTTTGGCCCGGACCGCTGAATATCATCGTACCCAAGAAAAAGAACAGTCTCATTTTGATCGGCCAAGGTGAAGTGGCGCTGCGGGTTTCTGGCAGTGCGGTGGCCCGCGAATTGGTCAGAAAATTGGGCCGGCCGATAGTGGCCACTTCCGCGAATTTGGCCGGAGCCCCGGCCTGCTATTCAATGGCGGCTTGGCGCAAACAAACGGCCGGGCGGGCCTTACAGCCGGATTATATTTTGGACGTCGGCGCTCTGCCGCGCAATCCGGCTTCGACCATCATTAAGAAACAAAACGGAAAAATTATCGTGGTGCGGCAAGGCGCGATCCAGTTGCCGGAAAAATATGTTTAAAGCGAAAAAATCTTACAGCCAAAATTGGCTGGTTGATCACTCGGTGGTGAAACAAATGATTCAGGCCGCGGACCTTCAAGCCGGGGAGCGGGTTTTAGAGATCGGTCCGGGCAAAGGCATGTTGACTCAAGCTTTGGTTGAGGCCGGAGCGAAAGTTTTAGCCGTGGAAGCGGATCGGGATTTGATTGCGCCCTTGCAGAAGCGGTTTGGCGATCAGATTAAATTGGTCAGGAAAGATATTTTATCGGTTGATTTATCCGGGCTGGGTCTGAAAGACGGAAAATATAAATTAATTGCCAATTTGCCTTACAGCATTACCTCCGCGATTTTAGAAAAGTTTTTAGCCCAGGCGCCCAAACCTAGTCGCCTGGTGGTGATGGTACAAAAAGAGGTGGCGGATCGGATTGTGGCTGAACCGCCGAAGATGGGGGTCTTGTCCGTGGCTTGCCAAATTTATGCCCAAGGAAAAAAGATCGTGAAAGTGCCGGCCAAATCTTTTCGGCCGGTTCCCAAAGTCGATTCAACCGTGGTGCGTTTGGATTTGGTGAAGACGAAAAAGGGGGTGGATCCGGAAGCCGTGATCGCTTTGGCCAAAGTCGGCTTTGCGGCGCGCCGCAAACAGCTGCAGCGCAACTTAGCGGCGGCGCAGCTGGGGGATTCGGAGGCCATCAAACAGGTCTTGCAAAATATCGGTTTAGACAAACAGGCGCGAGCGGAAAATTTGACTGTGGATAATTGGATCGAACTTCATCAAAAACTTAAATGATTAGCCGGCAAATATTACCACAACCCGGTTGTGGTAAATGGTTTGCATCAATAATAATAGTCTTTTTTATACCACAACCCGGTTGTGGTATAGGTTTGGTTGCTCGCTCGACCCTTCGATGAATTCAAGTAGAGTAAGCTCGGGGCTGTTTGTATTTATGCACAGTATTTTTATACGCGTTTTTCTGTTATAATATCAGCAACCTATGGAAGAAATTCGGTTGCAAAAGCGCCCCCGTTCAGCTCTTTCTGTTGAGCAGAAGGTGGCTTTTGTATTATTGCTGATTTTAGGCATGGGCGGATTGATTTTAGGCATGCTTTCTTTCGGCGCGAACATTCGCCGGCCTTTTGATATTCAGCTGGCCAATTACACGGGCGAGCCGGTTTACGGAACCGACGAAATGGAACGCCGCGAACTGGCGGCTTTGAAGAATAAAGATTCGGATCAAGACGGACTTTCGGATTACGATGAATTGTACGTGTTTAAAACCAGCCCGTACTTGTCTGATTCGGATTCGGACGGGATTGACGATCGCACGGAAATTTTTGCAGGCGAGGATCCCAACTGTCCGAGCGGCAAAGAATGCGGAGCGTTTTTCGCGGGCGAGGAAACCAGTCAAGGGGAGACGGCCACCAGCTTGCTGCCGCCGCTCACCACCACGCCGGCGGCCGGCAGTTTCGGCAACGTGACCCTCGAGTCGCCGCAAGATATTTTGGAGTATTTTCAAAGTTTGAGCACGGATGAAATTCGCGACATGCTCAAGCAGCAGGGGGTGCCGGCGGAAACTTTGGATGAATTGGATGATGCCAGTTTGCGCGAATTGATTGAATCGTCTTTGACTAAAGCCATGGCGGAAAATCAATTCGATCAGTTTTTAACCGAAGAACCGGCGCAGTATTAGCGCCAGCCAGATTTATGAAATTGTTCCAAAGCAAAACCAGGAAGCTGTTCGCCGGGTTTTTTGCGTTTGGCCTCACCTTGTCGATTGTCTCGGCGGGCATTTTCAGTTTGGTTCAGCCGGCCTGGGCGCAAGATGTCCTGAGCACCGGGCAAGCGGCTTTGGAAGCCACCAGCAGCCAAACGCCGACCGCGGGGACATCCGTCAGCGCGGGAAATCCGGCCGAGGGTCCGGCCAAAGCCTTGGGGACCGTGAATCAAAACGTGATTAAGCCATCGATTCAAATGGTTTTGGTCTCGGTTTTGTTAAATTCTTTCCAATTCCTGCTCGACCGGTTGGCCTATGAAGCGGCCGTGGCCATCGCGTCATTAGGCGCCGGGGAAACGCCGTTAATCGTTCAAAAAGAAGGCCAGGATTTGTGGGCGGATATCGGCATGGACGTGGCCGGGGAGTTTGTGGGCGGCTTGAGCGACATGAGCACGGATTTCGTGGGGTTTAATCTTTGCGCGCCGCCCAATCCTTTAGTGCGTATGAGCATTCAATTGGGCATCAAGCAAGCTTATCAGCCGCCGGAGCCGAAATGCGATATTTTGAAAGTCGGCCAAAACTGGGAAGGGTTTATTAACTCAGCCATTCAGTTATCAGACAATCCGGGCGACGCGATCATTGAAGAATTTGCCAAATCCTTGAAGCCGGGCCGGAATGAGCTGAGCGCTTCGGTGGAGATTATGCTGGAGGCCGAACACCGAATTGATTTGGCTAAAGCCACCGGGTTTCAGCAAGCTTTAGCCGGCGACGGTTTTAAGTCAGTGACTGATTTCGTGACCGGTCAAGTGACCACGCCTTCCAGCGTGTTGCAGAAGCAATTTGAAAAAACCACCATCGAGGATCGCGATAAGGCCGCGGCCTTTCACATGCAGACCCTGATCACCAATCCGGATTATCTTTGGGCCATGCTGTTTAACACCATGAGCATTTTTACCAACACTTTGCTGTCGGAATCGCTCAATCGGATTTATACCGGCATGTTCGAAGCTTCGCCGGAGATCGATCCTTTCAACGTTGAATATATTTCTAACAATAACCGCCAATCAGCCATTGACCGTTTTTCCAGCTACTCCTCAACTCAACCAACTTCAATTACCAATTACAACATCATCGCCGAGTTCGTGACTTGCCCTTCGGGCGGAGTGGCGATTCCCAACATTAATAACTGCGTGATGGACGCGAATTTCGCGACCGCGGTTTCGCGCGCGGCTTCAAAGAATCCCATGACCGTTCAAGAGGCGATTGACGAAGGGCTTTTGCATGGCGATTGGCCGCTGGTCAGTCCGGATGATCGGACCAAAAATGAAAATTCGCTGTGTTATACCTTCGGCTATTGTTATGGCAATTTAGTGAAATTGCGCAAAGCCCGGATTATCCCGGTGGGGTGGGAATTGGCGGCCAAGCGCAGCCAGCAGGGCGCGCCCGCGACTTTGCAGGAAGTGGTTGACGGTTTTGACCACTGCAACAGCCAAGGCACGATCGATAGCAGTTCAAATCGTTTTTGCCATTTGATTGATCCGAACTGGGTTTTGAAATATCCGGAAACTCAATGCCGGGCTTTTGTCAGCGGCGAACAGATTATCAGCGGCTACAGTTCGGGCCGGGCCAATACCTGCGTGGATATGCCCAGCTGCATTTCCGAAAATAATGACGGCAGCTGCGATGGCGGCTTCGGCTACTGCGTGCGCGAGAAGAATATTTGGCGTTTCCGCGGCGATGAATGTCCGGTGCAATACGCCAGCTGTTTGAAGTTTACCAACGCGGATACCAAATCGCAAAAGAGTTTATTGGTGAACACGGTTGATTTTGGCGTGTGCGGCCAAGGCAACGCGGGCTGTTTGTGGTATCGCACGAATAAATATATCGATGACAAGGGCAATACGGACCCTTCGGACGATACTTACGAATTTTTGCCGGCCGGGGTCAGCTACATGACGGTCGCGCGCGACGCCGCGGTTGAATACGCGGGCTCAACCCGAACCTTTGGCTATTACGCGCACGAGGATCGGATTTATTTTGACCGGGACGCGGAAGAATGTGCGTCTCAAGACGCTGGTTGTACCAAGCTATATAAAATTGCTGATAATTTAGTTTTGAATGCGGTTGCAAATGGAAGTTTTGAACAAGATGAGAATAATGACGGGGTGCCGGATGGCTGGATTGGCTTGGAAGCCACGGATCGCGAGAGTGATACTGATGAAGTTCAGACCGGCGAATATGCCTTGCATATTCATAATGAACCAAACGTGTTTAGCCAGTCCGGCATTCAATTGGCACCGAATACTTTTTATACTTTCAGCCTTTATGCCAAGCAGGGGAGTGCGGGGGCAACAGCGGCGAATGCTAAGATCAGGATTTATGACGCGTTTGGCGGCTTGATTGATCTGACCGGCTTGTCCACGACTTGTACGGTGCAAAGCAATTACTTCCGTTTAGAGTTGCTAAACTTGAACAATGATTATTCTCGTTATGAATGTTCTTTTACTACGCCGGGCACGACCGCGGCCGCGTCATTAGAAATTGATCCGTTTAACCGAGCCCGTTTCGACGCTATTCAAATCGAGAAAGGCGCGGTGGCGTCCAATTTTGCGGATGGCTATAATCGCGAGGGCGCGACCGCTTATCTGAAATTGGCGCCGGACTATTTGGGATGCGAAGGCAAAGCCACGGATCCCCAAGCCTGCGAGCAATATACCCAAGTTTGTACCGAACAAGAGGTGGGTTGTAATTTGTACACGCCCAAGGGCGGCGGACCGGCGATTCCGGCCATCATCAGCGCGGTGGATGCGTGTCCGGCCGAATGCGTGGGCTACGCGGCTTTTAAGCAAGAAGCCACCAAATATGAGCTGGCCTTTTTCCCGGAATATTTTATCGCGGACACGGCCGCCAGCTGTACGGCCGAGCAAGTGGGCTGCGACAGCTTCACGAATTTGGATGCTTTGGACCAAGGCGGAGAGGGAATTGAATATTATTCCGATTTGCGGGCTTGTTTGACGCCGGCGGACGCGGGCGACAATACGGGCGCGGACCGGGCCGCTAATTATTTCACTTGGGAAGGCACGGATCAGGCCGGCTATCAGCTGCGTTCCTGGTGGCTTTTGCAATCAAACCTGAGCGATGCGCCATGTTCGAATTGGACCATGAGCGGCGCCTCCTCCTTAATATGTAACGACAGCGGGTCAGGGCTGGCGGCTTGCGACAGCCATGACGATTTGGTGAACAATCCGGATTGCCGCGAGTTTTTCGATGAAAACGGAGTCCGCCATTATCGCGAATATTCCAAGACCGTTACCATTAGCGAGGATTGCCACCCATACCGCAAGACCATTGCCTTGCGCGACGACTGTTTGGCTTCCGACGGCTATTACACCCCGGCCGGCGAGTGCCGGTACTTTGGCGTGCCTGTGGAAAGCCAGAGCTGTTCGGCTTCGGCGGTCGGCTGTCGATCATATACGGGCGGGGCCGCGCGCAATCAAAGCGTGGTTTTCGATGATAATCTTGAGAGCGGCACCGTGGCCAATTACATGACGGAAAACGGCATCAACATTGCTTTTAGCAATGAGTCGCTGGCGCCGGACGGACATTCTTTGCGCGTTTATAATGCCAGCGGCACGGAATTTATCGCCACTACTCAGGCGATTATGACCAGCGAATGCGCGACCGCGGGCGGCTGTGCCAATCAAAATAGCGAGATGAACGGCGAGTGCGTGATTGCACAAGGAGAAATTGATTGCGGTCCGCTGCGCGACAAAATCGCGGCCGGCAAGACATTTAATTTGGAATTTTTAGCCAAAGGCAATGGCGCCATCAAGGCCGCTTTAATCGAACACGGCGGCGCGGATGACCTGCATTATTTCGGCGAAGCGCAACTGACCGGCGCTTGGCGGCTTTACACGCTTGGTCCATTGGATACCAGCGATTTGGATTACATTGATCGGACCACGGTTTTAGGTTTTCAAACCAGCGGAGCCACGGAATTTTTCTTGGATAATATCCGCCTGACGCAAGCTGAAGATAACATTACTTTGATTAAAGATTCTTGGGTGACGCCCGCGGCTTGCGATCAAACGCCCAACGGCCTGAGTTCGCCGCAGTATTACCTGGGCTGCCAGGAATATTCGGATGTCACCAACCGTCCCAATTATCTTTATCAGTTCAGCCGCTTGTGCGGGGAAGATAAGGTCGGCTGCGAGGCTTATTATCAAACTTACAATTCGCAATCGCCTTACGGCCAAGTCAATAATGCGCGCTGTTTGAATGGCGCGGCGCCGAATGGCTCGCCGGTCGGCGCTTTGACCGCCTGCCAGTTTAACGGCCGGACCGTGTGTTCGATTGCGCCCGGAACCAATTTCTGTTTGTTCAATTTAGATCAAGCCATTAGCCGGCCTTTGCCCGCCAAGATCGTTTTGGGTCCGGAAGCCAAACTGGTTTCCGGGGATCGGCCGGTCTATTTGATTGATGACGGTTCAACTTCGTGTTCGGCGGCCAATGTTGGCTGTACGGAAATCGGCCAGCCCACGTTTAATCGCGACAAAACTCAAGTCACGGGTTTTGAATCCGCCTATTTCATGAATAATCCGGATGAGTATGAAAATACTCTTTGCGCCCACAAGGCTTTATTCTGTGCTGAGTGGTCATCGACCAAAGACGGCAATTTCTACTTCAAAGATCCGCTGGATCAAACTTGTGAATACAAGACCGGCATCACCATCGATCGGCGCGAGTTTTTTGGCTGGTTCCGTAAAGGCAGCAATGAGCCGTGCGATTGGAATGATTTGAACCAGGACGGCGCCTACCATCCGGCGGATGATTCAGCTTTAATCAAGGAAGGCGGCAAATTTGAAGTTTGGCGCAATGGCGACAGCCAGTATTCGGGCTGGGTCGCGCAATGCGATCAGAATATGGATTTGTGCACGGAATTTTTAGACCCGACCGATTCGCAAGAAGGGCGAAACCCGCTGGGCACGTCCTATTATTTCAAAAACAACGACGCTTTAAGCGAAAGCTCTCTGGCCGCGACTCAGCGCTGCGACGGCTTAGTCAGCCAGAAGCAGGGTTGCGTGCTGTTCCACAATTCCAGCATTTCCGACATGTATTATTCGGCCGAGCCCAGCTACATTGCTTCCGAACGCGCGGATATCTTGTTCGGGGACGCACAATTTGCCAAGGTTGATCCGATTGATTGCACCAATTACGATCCGAACGAAAATCGGCTGGGGAAAAACCTATGCGAGCTGCGCTGCGCTTACCGCACGGGCGGCTTGGCTAATCCGCTCAAGACCTTGGCGACCACGGCTTCAACCGCTGATGCGAACCTGCTGTATTCAGGCGCTTGCGTGGATAATTCCGATTGCCCAAGCCAAGTGGCGGCCAACGGCTTGACTTACGCGGGCAACTGCGTGAGCGTGGAGCCGGCGGCACGCTTTACCAATAACACTAATGCCATTGTGAAAGTGGTGCGCGATCGCGCTTGCGCCCAGTGGCTGACGTGCGAATCAAAGAGCGTGACTTTTGATGACCAGCAGCAGAAGTGGGTGGAGGTGTGCGAGAATTTGGAGCTGTGCTCGCGCTATACCCGGGAAGGGGACACCACCGAGTGCACGGCCGCGGATCAGCCTGAACCGTATGTGCTGGATGCGCTGTACTATGCGGCCCGCGACGTAACTTGGACCGGGGTGGAATATTCCGGCTACTCGATTCCGGATCAGCTGCCCGTGGATCTTTATGACCAGGTGGATTTGAATCCCAGCAAGTGGTGCGTCAGTACCGCTTCGGGGCGGCCTTACCGCGATGAGCAAACTGATTTAGGCGTGCCTTGCACCAGTGATGACGGTTGCGATTATCTGGCCGCGGCCGGCGACTATTATTGCAGTCCGGCCAACGAACAGTATTATGTTTTGGCCAATGTGGCCGGGCCGTGCACGGAAGATTACAACACGGCTTGTACCGTGGGCTTTTGTGAGGATCATCCGAATATTGCCTGCGGCAATTCCAGCCATTGTCCCGATAATGGCGAGATCTGCGTGGTGGGCTATTGCCAGGACGTATATTTGGCGATTGGCTGTGATACGAACACGCAGTGCAACGGCGTTTCCGGCGGCCGAAACATCTGCGATCCGGTGGCGCGCAAGTGCGTGAATCAATTGACAACCGGCGAAAACGCCACGGCTTGCCGCAGTGCCGGCGACTGTACGGGCATCAATCCGACCTGCACGCCCAGCGCCTTATCTCGAGTCGGCACCTGTTTTAATCAGCAGTGCTTGCTGGATATCAAAGGCCAGCCTTACAGTGCGAAACAGGACAAGGTGATTAACCCGGAGTGCCGCGGCTATCCGGAAATCGATTCGCCGTTTTCCGGTATCCCGGGCACGGTGGTGACCAAATATACGACCAAACCACCACCGACCGATTTCCTGCCGCAAGCTCAGGAGAAAAAAGTCGGCTACGGCCAAGTGAATATTTGCGCGCCGATTCAAACCGCGGCCGGGGTTTGGGCTTATACTTCTGATTGTTTGTGCAGTTATGAAAAGATGACTTACGGCGACGGGATCAAAACCTTTTATTATCCCAAAGGCACGGATCTGGATAATTTAGAAGGCGTGTGCGTGGGCGGACAATTCGACAGCTATACTTGCGCCAAGGATTCCGAATGCGGGTGCGCACGCGACAGCAGCTGCGAGGGGAATGAAATTAGCCTGGGCATCTGCGCGCTGCCTAAGAAAAAAGAAACTTATCAAGGCTGGACCGGCCATTGCATTGAACGGGATTCGTCCACGCATATTTATGTGGAACAAGAAAAGAACGCGTGTTTAACTTGGCTGCCCGTGGATCGGCTGACCGGGGCCACTGATTTGTACGGAAAAGATTTGGAAGCCGGACAATTCATCAATCAAGACGTTTTCTATTGTTCCGAAACCGGCTATTACATGGATTTGTATCCGACCGGCACGGTTTTTGATGATTACAGTAATATTGTGGGCATTGATTATGCTTGCGCGTCGTCAATAGACGCTCCGGGAAATTTTCAGTGTGAGCAGGGCGAACGGGATAGTTGTGAAAAAAATGCTTACTGTCCGGCAGGCTGGGTGGCGCTGGTGGGTGTTTGCCATGGAAGTAGCAAGACGGAGACCAGTTTAGGGTATTGTACGGCGGATGTGTTGAATGAAAATTCAGACCTCCGAACCAAAATGCCGATTCAGGCCGCTGATCTGGCCTTGCCGCCGCTGGCACCGAATCTTAATGATTGTCCATATTTTTGCGTGCCAAAAAACAGTTATCATTCCGAGGGCAATGATGTCGGAACGGCCTGCTTCGGTTCCGGACAGCTTTCAACAACTAATGTGGACGGCACTTCGGTTTTTGCCACCCCTTATTATCTGAACGATAACTTAGGAGTCGCGAACGGCGAATCGTTTGCCAGCAGTACGGGCGCCTTCAAGAAATATTCCGACTGCGTGGTGCGCGGCGTGCCGGTGGGAACGAGCGAATACGAAACAGACTGGTATTATAATTCCAGTTTTGAAGACGAAAATAGCGGATGGTATAAGGGGTATGGCTGGAAGCGCAATACTGATCTCAGTCCGGGCGAAATTGCGGTAGATTTCGGTCTCGGGCACGCCGCTTATGGTATTTTGCATCGGGCCGTGGGCGCCGGATATAAACATTGCGAAAGTTTAGGACAGGCTTGCACGACCGATGCTCAATGTTTGGGTAATTATTCGACGGCGTTTGGTCCGGGCGGCATTCCGTCCAGTTTGACTGGCGCAACACTTCTGGCGTTTGAGGCGTTTTTGAATCAAGTTGCCCCATTTGTCGGCCAGTGCGGAACTTACGGCGGACCCGAGACGACCAGCGGATCGATTCGGCCTTATTACGGCTGTTATGAACTGACCCAAGTTTCTCAAGAAGTGACTACGGGTGCGGCCTTGGCGGAAAGCAACAAAGCCTGGACCAATCGTTTGTGGCAGAGCGCGGATCCGCTTTATCAAACCAAGACCAATATGCCCCAATGGACCGGTTCGGCTACCCAACCTTTGGAATATACGGTGCTGGATGCTCCCGCACCGGCCGGACAGGCTTTGTTTGCGGATTATTTCCAGCGCGACGGGCTGACCAATAGATATCTCATGCGGGATTTTGCCGATGCTTTCCCCTTGCCGGTGCGGACTGATTTGGGCGGTTTTGCCATCGGTACAGTGGGTTTGGATATCAAAGCCGGCATTACGGACGCGGAAGCTTACAAATATCCGAGTTTGAATCAGTATAAAACCGGAGCCAGCAGTACGGCTTTGAAATCCGGGCACACGCCATACAGCTTAGCGCTCTCTTATGAAGACTTGGGAAATGGTTCTGAACTATCCGCGGTTTCAGGGGACATCGCTTTAGACCAGTATGGCCGTTTTGGAAACAGCAATAGTACGGAGGTAGGCGTCAGTCCGGATCCGGACGGGCAACAAAGCGTGCGCCGTTTGTTATCACAATTTTTTGCAAAAACATATGCGGTTTATCAATATGTTTGGAATGACAACCGCGGCACGTATGTGAAACAGCCGGACGCGGCCGGGGAGCAGTACGAATCAATGGATATTTCCAGCCAGGGCGATGCTTTGGGCACAGAGTTTAATCAATATTCCGGCAATGGCGGACAGGTGCCGGTAGTGAAGTCAGTGGGTTCATGCCAAAACGGCTTATGCGCCGAAGGTACGTCCGGCACGATGTCGGTCAACGGCATCGACGATGAAGATATTGTGATGAATGGCTATCAAACTTTCCAAGCCACGTTAAGCTTCTTTACCTATGCCCAGCCCAACCAATTGCCGATCCGCCAGATTATTGTGGATTGGGGAAATGGCACCGAGGAGGGGTCGATGGACACTTGGACGAATTGGCCTTTAACCAGCCACAGCGGTTCTTCGGCCGCGGATAATTATTATAAAAATCATCGCGGCACTGACGGTTATGGCGGGGAAGTTTGGTGCGATGAAGGACGCATGGGGTTTGGCGGCAGCGGCGAAGCGTGCGAAAGCTCTTACCTGACTTTTGTGAATTCTTACCGATGTACCCCAACCATACTGACGGAATTGGATACAGCCGGGCGCGTGTGCCGGTTCCTAACTTTGCCAAACGGCGAGCGGAGATTGGAATATTCGCCGTGTATTGATCAGGGCTTGCAGGCTTGCGGCTTCCAGCCGCGCGTGTATGTGAAGGATAACTGGGGCTGGTGCACGGGGTATTGTACGAGTAATCCGGATGAGACACCGCTGGATGGTATTGATAATCCACCTGATTCAACTAATCAATGTTATGGAAGTGAGTGTGATTTTGTGAGCTGTCCGAGTACGGGGCTGGGTGGTACTCCAACGTCAGATGTGTGCCCTGATGGTGAGTTTAGCGGTATAGATGATCCATGGATATATTTTGACGGAGTGATTAAAATTCAGCCGTAGTGGGAAAATTTGGAGATTAAAAAAGACCAGTGCTAGGCACTGGTCTTAAGTTTGGCGGCCTCTGCCAGCTATTTGCGAGAGTACACGCAGTTGAGTTCGTTGCCTCCAACAAGGATGGCGTGGTGCTGGAAACTCTCGCCGTCATTGGCAATGGTGCCGTCGATGCAGTAGCCGACGCTATTGCATCCTTCGTAGTGGTTGCCCACGATTTCGGCGTTGATGTTGGCGAAGCCGCGCATTTCGATCTTGCCGTTGTTGACCAAGGTGAGAAGCTCGCGTTCTTCCTGGCAGTTTGCATCGCTGGTGATATAGAACTCTTTGAGCGGGATGCCGGCTGTAATGGTCAGGAGGACCAACTCGCCATTGTCATCCACATCGGCAGTAGCCGGTACGCTCAGAAATGATGAGCCTTGGCTTTCGATCTCGTAGACGCCGGCCGCGTGGACCTTGTGCTCGCAGGTCATGGCATTGGTGCAGACCACCTCGCCGTCGACCAGGAAGTCGCCGGGCGGAACGCCTTGGGTGATGCTCATGGAGAGCGTGGCTGTGAAAGAACCGGGGTTGCCGCCGTCGGGATCGAATTCGGCAGGGCCGCACGCCAGAATGGGCGCGGCGAGGAGAAGCATCATTATCTTCTTCATCGTATCACCTCGTTTTTGCCCCGCAGTGCGGGTTGGGTTAAAGAGCTTATCTCTACTTAAATTAGACAGCAAACTTTTGGTTTTGTCAAGGTGGCTCCGGACAAACGGTGAATAATGAAGCAGGTATTATTTAGCTAATATTAGCCAAGACTCTTGACATATTGTGTTTTTTGTGATATATTTATCAGTCTTCAAAGTTGAGTAATCATCATCCCAATACCACAACCGGGTTGTGGTATCGGTGAACAGGAGGTTTAGGATGTTTAACAAGAAGCGAGCGGAAAAAATGGTGGGCGCGGCGGCTTGTACGCTGCAGTTGGTCCTGATCTTTGGCGGGTACTCGGATCAGATTCGGCAGATGCTTAAGGCCGAGTCGTTGGCCGGCGTGTCCATTACGCTGTTCGTGCTAGTGCTCATCTCACACTTGTTCTGGACAGTGTATGCGCTGATCAAGCGCGACAAGGCCGTGCTGATTCCGCAGATCCCGGGATTCCTATTGGCCGCTTCGATTGTGGTCATAATTATTTCTAAATAGTATTCAGTCCGTGTTTATACCTCCGACTTAGGTCGGAGGTTTTTTATCCAAGCAACCCCGGGTGGAGGCTTGGTATGGCAGGTACTCGCAATACCACAACCCGGTAACCGTTTCCATCATCCGGCTATGGAAAATTATTTCATAAATTCTTGATAAGATTTTTGATCCATAAATTCTTCGTCTAGCCATTTAGGATCGACAATGTTATTTGCACCTGAAGAATTTAGAAAGTCAGCGTAGCTGGACCAAGGGTAGTCACGCAGAAATTGGTTTATTTGATCCCAATTTGTGTGTGGTTTGTTAATGAGTTTCAGTGGATTGCAGTGAATATATTTAGTTAAGTAGATAAGTTGTCTCTCGTTTGTAACTTGTTTGATCTTGTAGGGCCCCTCAAATAACCTACCCGTTCTCTTGTGTTTTAGGTTGAAATATTTTGTGTATCCGTTACCTAATCGTTGAAAAAAATGTGATATTCCATTGTCAGAATTTTGTTGGAGTAAGATGTGAAAGTGGTTTGGCATTAAACAGTAACACCGGATGTTGACCAGTTTTGTCCGACATGTGTTTTTATTGTAGCCGTTATTTCTAGTTAATGTACATGTTGCTTTGCGATTGATTTGATTAAAGACTGCCATTCCTTTCAAGAATCTTTGATAGTCATTTTTATCGTCAAAGATAATTCGTTTATCAACTCCGCGATTATAGATGTGACAATATTGTCCATTGTAAAATTCCATTCTTTTCATAAAGAATTCCAAAGCCGGATGATGGAAAATAAAACTTCCACCAACTGGTGTTTGGTGGAAGTACACTGATAATATCGCACATTTTTTCATGATTGTCAACTACAAATTCCATAGCCGGATGATGGAAAGTTTGGTACGATATTTTTGAGGAGTGGCGACTGGTAGCGAGCGAGTGGTGGCTTTATGCCGTCGACTGTTCAAACGGATTCGACTGCATGGAAGGCCATGAGTCGACTTTGGCACCAGACCGGTTGGAATGAAGGCGAATTCCATTCCGGGCCGGTGTGCCCGCCCATCCGGGCTAAGCGGTTTCCAAGAAGCCTTTTGGAAAACGCATCCGTGGCTACCACGGTTTTTTCGGCCGCCGGGTGGCGTAGCTCAAGCGGAGCTCGACACCCAATCCTCACTGCCGGTGAGTTCTGACTTGTTCGCAAGTCCGAGCTCGCCGGCTTTTTTGTTGTGTGCTAATATTTTTTTGAGGCCAGACTGTCAGCCCTGAAACGCTACCACTCCTCAACGGTCGCCGCTCCTCGTCTCGATTTCGATCAAACGAGGAGGATCCAATGAAAACCCAGACACACCAAGTACTACCCGTTTTTTCCGCACTCGCGGTTTGCTTCATCTGCGGGTTTGGTGGTTGCAGTGCGCCGGAGAAACCGATCCGCGCGCTTTTCCCTGCTTTGAATCGGTCAGCGGGATTGGAAGGCGACGAGCATGACCGAACAGTAGGGTCGGCTTGGGTCGATTTGGATTCAGGTCTGGTGGTTTAAGCCTCACGGCCGGTCGGAGTTCTGCTCCGACCGGCTCTTTTCTTTTGCGTTTGAATCAGGCAAGATATTAGGTATTCAATCTTAATCAAGTCAATATGATCGATAGCAAACTTATCCAAGAACAGCCGGATTTGGTGGCCGCTAACAATCAAAAGCGGGGAGCCAAAATTGATATTTCCGCGGCGCAAAATTTGCTATCCGAGCGTTCATCTTTGATTGGTGAGGTTGAGAAATTGCGCGCTCAAGGCAATGAAATTGCGGGCCAGATCCCCAAAGTAGCGGATGAGGCGCGGGCGGCTTTGGTGGCGGAAGGGAAGAATATTAAGGATCAAGTGAAAGTTAAGGACGAAGAGCTAAACAAAGTCCAAGCCCAATTGGATGAAGAATTGCACAAATATCCCAATGTTTTGCGCGAAGACGTGCCTGAGGGCTCGGACGAAAGTGCGAATCAAGAAATGCGAAAAATCGGCGAGCCACCAAAATTTGAGTTCGAAGTTAAAGATCATTTGGAGTTGGGGGAGAACTTGGGTTTGATCGACGTGGAACGAGCCGCGAAAATTTCCGGCAGCCGTTTCGCTTACTTCAAGGGCGAATTCGTGCAGCTGGAATTTGCCTTAATTAATTACGTTTTGTCGGTTTTGGTGCCGGAAGGCTTTCGGCCGGTTTTGCCGCCGCACATCATTTCCACCAAGGCTATGCGCGCCATGGGCTATTTGGATCACGGCGGGGAAGAAGAAGTTTATCACTTAAAAAATGACGACGCGGTGTTAATCGGCACTTCGGAGCAGGCGGTGGGACCGATGTTCATGGATGAAATGATCGCGGGCGAGGAATTGCCGTTGCGCTTTGTGGCCTTCTCGCCTTGTTATCGCCGGGAAGCCGGGAGCTACGGTAAGGACGTGCGCGGCATTTTGCGCATGCACCAATTCGACAAGCTGGAAATGTTCAGCTATGTCTTGCCTGAGCAGTCGGATCAGGAACATGAATTTTTGCTGGCCATGCAAGAGCGGCTTATGCAAGGCTTGAAACTGCCGTATCGGGTGATGAAACTGTCGGCCGGAGATACGGGCGCGCCTTCGGCGCGCACTTATGACATTGAAACTTGGATGCCGTCGCAAAATACTTACCGAGAGACTCATTCAACCTCAAATACGACAGATTATCAGTCGCGCCGTCTAAACACGCGCTACAAAAATGGCAAAGAGAAAGGCTACGTGCATATGTTAAACGGCACGGCTTTCGCGATTGGCCGAATCATGATTGCGATTATGGAAAATTATCAACAGGCCGAAGGCAGCATTGAAGTGCCGGATATTTTGCGGCCGTGGCTGGGCAAAGATAAAATTGGAAGTTAACATGTTATTCACAAAGCGTTTGTCAAAAATTTTGAACGCGTTTTGGGAAAAATAATCATTGAAGTTTAAAGCGATCCGGGCGGATCGCTTTTTGTTTTGTTAAAAATACATAACGCGAAATTTGGCTTAAATCAGCCCAATTATGCCTTGACCTCGCTAAAATAATATGATGTTGTGAAAATAGGAGGAAGCGCTTAATCTATCCGGTTCGGGCGAGAAGATGGGTAAAGTGACGGAGGATAATCTTTTCCATCGGCCCCGTGGAGAAAGCGCTCCTGAAAAATAAAAAATTAATGCGCTTGGTGGAAGTGCATTTCGAGCCAACGTTGTCGAACGGCTCGTCTCGGAGCAGGAGTACTAATGCTCCGGACGAGACAGTCGACCAGACCGGTCAACTGCTCGCGGTTCTTTACAACTCAAGGAGCAGGCGATGAAGAAAATCTTTTGGCTGATCGGCATGCTGGCGGGCTGCACCATCGAATGGCAGCCGACTCATCAATATTATACCGAGGGGGAGATTGAAGAGCCGAGCGCGCCGGTGGCCGAAGCCGCGCCGGAATCAGAGCCCGGGGATCAGCCCGCGGATTTGGGCGGCGCCAATGAAGGCGCAATCAGCCAGCTGCCGTTTGCTTTCGGGCAAAGCCGGCGCTGCGTCCAAGGCGCACACGACCCCTTCAGTCATAACGGGTATTCCACCCGCTATGACTTGGACTTGGACACCAGCAATAGCGAAGACGAGGAGATTTATGTGCCGGTTTCCGGGGTGGCTTACGCGCACCAAAACAATCCGGAAATAAATTTCGGCCGGCACGTGAACATTGATTTGGGCGACGGCACCTACGTCACGATCGCTCATTTCAAAGAGATATTTTTGCACGACGGCGCGCCCGTGGCCGCCGGCCAGCTGATGGGCCTGGAAGGCTGTACAGGTTTTTGCACGGGCGATCATGTGCATTTCGGCCGGCATCGGGGCGCGGCCTGGGAGGAAGCGCAACACGGAGAATCCATCCCAGTCCAGGTGCAAACCGAGAACGGGGTTTGGTCTTCCGAATCATTTGTTTGCGGTTTGGAGAACGGACAATCCTATCGTTCGAAATTATTGGAGATCGGCACTCACCCCAACGGCACTTTGGTGAAATCCGCGCATGCGTCTAAGACTTATTTGTTGGATCAAGGACGGCGGCGCTGGATTACCAATCAGGATGTGTTCTGGAGCCGGGGCTACGATTTTCAAGACGTGATCATGGTTTCGGATGAAGAGCTGCAAGCGTATCCGGCCGGGTCGGACTTGGATCAGGCCGGCGGCGTGTTCGCGGCTTACGACGGCAATCAAGAGCTGTGGCTGTTTGTCGGCCACGAGTCGCAGACGGATCGCCAGCGCCAGCGCGTGGGCCGATTGGATTGGCCGGCGGTGCTGGCGTCCTGGGGTTTGAATCCCGCGGACGCGAATGATTTGCGGCCTTACACGGTCAATAGCTCCTCTTTTTTCGCCCAATGGCCGCCGTATCAGGGCTGGGCGACTTTTCGAGACGGCGCTTTGCTGACTCAGGTTTCCAGCTCGGACGTGTTGGTGGTCAGTGATGGCGCGGCCGTGCCGATTGAAACCTGGCCCGCATTTTTGCAGCCGGGTTTCCGGCCGGATCGGATCTTAACCATCGAGGACGGTAGTTTAGATTATCATTTTGCCGTGGTGGGATCTTGTGCGAACGCGAGCGGCATTTGCTTGCGGGCAGGGGATTTGCATCAATACGGTTCATTGGATTTGGGCGTGCCGGCCAGGGCCAGACCGCAACCGGAAGTCATTCTGCCGGATCCGGAACCGGAACCTGAATCTGAACCGGAAGTGATTCCCGAGCCCGAACCAGAGGTTATTCCGGATCCCGAACCGGAACCGGAAGTGATTTTGCCTGATCCGGAACCGGAACTGGAAGTGATCCCAGAGCCAGAACCCGAGCCCGAACCGGAGGTTACTCCGGATCCGGAACCAGAGCCTGAACCGGAAATTGAGATTGTGCCCGATCCCGAGCCTGAATCTGAACCGGAGCCGCCAGCGCCTTCGTATTTGAGCGTGCGCTGGACCACGCCTTTTGGGGTGCGGGCTGAACGCATCACTCTGTCCGGCGAATACACTTTTGCGGACGGCAGTCTGGGTTTTTTCTGGCACGAACTCAAGACCGTGCATGACGCTGCGGAAATCGCGATCCTGTTTTATGGCGCAGCCGCCGGGGACAGTTTCCGATTTTCAGTTGAGTTTGCGGATGCCAACGGCTATGTGAGCTGGTCATGCATCGGTCCTTACGTGACCGGTACGAATCAGCGCGGAACGCTGCAGGGAAGCGCGTCCGCGCATGTGGATAATCAAGAAGTAAATGTCCAAACCGCGGGCGATCCTTCGGGACAAACCACGGGCTGCGGACTGATCGTTCATCTGCCTTGAATTCTAACCCCAGATTTTCGCTAAAATCTGGGGTTTTTTTCTTAGAAAAAGCCAGAGCCCGGCTCTGGCTTGGGGAAAGGGATTTATCCACGATTTTTGCAACCAAATATGGTATAATTTCTCTTAGTTATGCAAAGGTTTCAGACTCGGAGCCTAGAAGTGTTTTTGCGCTTGCAAGAGCGCTGGAACAAACATAAGAATCATCCATTAACTTGGTTGGGAATTTTTGTATTAGTCGCCGTGGCCGCGGGTTTGCTTTTCGTGAATCCGGTCTGGGCTCAGACGACGCCGGCCGCGACTGACGCGGTCAGTGAAAACCTGGTCAAGCGTTTTGCGGGTTGGATTGCGGGCATTGTAATCGAATACGTGGTGCCGGCCGTGACCCAGGTGTTTTTGTTGATTATCAGCATCGTGATCACCATCATGCAATACAATAGTTTTTCCACTTCCACGGTGGTGGGTACGGGCTGGGTGATTGTGCGCGATATCATGAATATTTTCTTTGTCATGGTGCTGATCGTGATTGCCATGGGCACTATCTTTGGCGGCGGCAAGTTTAAGTGGACCCAGCAAGTGCCGCGCTTAATGCTGTTTGCTTTGCTGATTAATTTTTCGCGGACCATTTGCGGCATCATGATTGATTTTGGCCAAGTGATCATGCTGACTTTTGCCAACGCTTTGAAAGATTTGGCCTCGGGCAATTTTATTCAATTGTTCGGGATCATGGATTTTTACCAGTATAGCCAGACTGGAGTTTCGGCCGCGACCACTTCAAAATACGAGCTGTTGCTGGTGGCTTTGATGACGCTTTTCGTGATGCTGGCCGTAACCATCACCATGGGTATTTTTGTGATGATTTTGATTTATCGCATTGTCATGCTTTGGATTTTGGTGGTGCTTTCGCCTTTGGCTTTTTTCTTGGGCGGGGCCAGGGATTTGTTCGGACAAGAAGGCTACATCAAATGGTGGACGCAGTTTAAGTGCGCGGTGGTGATCGGCCCGGTGCTGGCATTTTTCTTATGGCTGACTTTATCCGTGGCCGGATCCGGCAGCGTTTCCATTACCGAAGGCCTGACCACGGCTTCGACCAGTACTGATAATCCGTCAGACATGCTGACTAAGATTTTTGAAAAAGGAAACTTTATCAGCTTATTGATCGGTTTGGGCATGATGTACGCGGGGTTTGACGCGGCCTCAAGTTTTTGCGGCAGCGAAGCCATGTTCAGCGGCATGATCGGCCGAGCCAAAGGTGCAGTCGGGACGGCCGCTAAGTGGACAGCCGGCGGAGCCGCGGGCTTGGCGATTTTGGGCACGCGCCAAGGAGCGAAAGCTGTGAGTTCAGTGGGGACCGGCGTGGGTAAAGCCGCGGCCGGCGCGGGTTCGGCGGCTTTGATCGGGGGCACGGCCGGTTTGGTGGCCAGCAACAGCGGGTTAGCTCGAGTGACCGGTAAATTGTTGCGCACCCCAACAGCGCAAGGCCGAGCTGAGGTGGCGCGCGATTTGGCCGGATCTAAGAATAAGACCGTGGCACGCTTAGCCGGCGGCTATGCTGATACTTTGGATAAGCGGGTAGCTGCCGATTATGTCGAGGCGGGCAAAGGCATGGAAGGCGCCAGCCGCCAGACCAAGCTTGATTATTTGGATAGCGTGGCGCGCGGGGGCAAACCGACTTTGCCGGGCGAGCAAAAGCGGGCGGCCATGGCTTTCAGCCAGGCCATGGGCGATCCCAAGGCTTTGGAACAATTGGAAAAGAAAGGCCAGCTTAAGAGTCTTTATGATATGTTCGGCAAAGATTTGGAACGCATCTCCGGCGGCGATGATAAAATGGCGGATCGGCTCGGCGCTTTTGAGGAATCACGGCCTGATTTGACCGGCGATACTGATAAGATTGATGCTTCGAATATTGGGAAATTAGGCTTGGGCGCGTTCGCGGCCAAATCGGTTAGTGACAGCTTGCGTGGCCGACCGGCTCCGGTCGGATCTAAAGCGAATGATTTGTACGAGCATGTGGCGCAGGGATATTTGGGACCGGCTAAACAAGCGGCTTTGCTTGAAGGCGAGTCCGGAATGTTTAAGAAAATGAGTGGCGAAGAATTAGCCCAGCTGGCGCCGGAACGAATAGCGGATAAAATTGATGTGACTATGGTTGAGAAGAGTCCGGGCATGGTGGCCAATGTCATGAACAGCACTAATCCGCAAGTGCAACAGGCGGTTCGCGGTTTGGATCCGAGTGTTTTGGATCGAATGATGCGCGCGCACGCGGGCATTTCGGCCACCGGTCAAGTGGAAGATGCTGATAAGTTTAAGTCAGCCATTAGCGCCAACCCGAGCCTGGTTTCGACCTTTACGCCGGCCATGATGAGCGGCGGGGCTTCAAAAGCGATTGCGGAAAATTTCGGGGTGAAAGAATGGCAAAAAGCCAGCGCGCAAATTCAAAAGAATCCGGATGAGAATGTGGAATTGCGCATGAATTTGGCTCAAGCTTCGGATGAAGCGGCTCAAGGAGAAGATTACAATGACCAATCAGTCAAAGCCGCGGCCATGTTTGATCAACAAATGTCAGCCATGGATGCGCGGGAGACTGCGGAGATTGAGCGTCGAACTTCGGCCACGGAAATTGTGAACACAGCCGCGGCTCAGGAACAAATTACGCAAATTACCAAGAAATTGAGATCGGATAGCACGGCTTTTGACCAGGCGCGCGAAAAAATGCTGGCGGCGCAAGGCCGGTCCCGAGCGGCCGTGGAAGCGAATGATTACGTGAAGGCAACCAAGTTTGACGACATCGCCCATAAGTATGAATTGCAGTCGGAAAATTTAGCCGCCAAGATCGCGGAAGCCAATCGAAAAATTGAAGCCTTGGAAGGCAATGCGTAAGCGTTAACCAGTTTCATAAGCAGGAGGATTATGGCTAATCAGCCAAAGACAATGCAAGATTTACCGGAGGCGGTCGTGGATTTTTTAAACGGCCTGGAAGGTTTTGAATATATCAGCCATTTCATTAAGAAATTCGGTTTAAAACCAGAACAAGATATTGAAGTGATTAATTTGGTTTTGGATACGGTTTTGGGCCAAGTGGTTTTCGCGGATTTGCCGGAAGAAATAGAGGTGCTGTTCGGATTTGATGCCGAACAAGCTAAGCAAGCAGCCATTGAGCTGGCTGGCCATCGCTTGTTGCCAATTTCCGGCGTGATCGGGAATGTGGCCGAGCAGATTAAGAATTGGGGAGGGGATTTGGAACAATTTAAAAGCCAAGGCACGGTCGTAATGCCGGAGCTGACCGCGGAATCTTTTGTGCAAGGGGCTTTGAAGGATTTGGGCGTGGCCATGGAAAATGAAGTGCTGCAGCACCGTTTGGAATTGGTTTTGGTTTCTTACGCCAAAGGCGTGCGGGATCAGAGCGAAGCTCTGGGCACCATGACCCGGGCGCAAAAAGTCGGGGGTTTGGATATGGCGCAGGAAGATGCCGAAGTTCTGCTGAAGGAAATTGATCAGAAGATGGCGTTTATAAATATTTCGTTTAAGGAGAAAGTAGGTAGGGAAGAAGTAGGTAGGGTAAAAGTTCAGGATGTGAAGCCGCCGGTGAGGCAGGTTAGAAACGATAAGATGATGGTTGGAAAGGAGCAAACGCGGGTTGGAAGTGATTTGACCAAGAAAAAGAACAAAAGGGATCCGGAAATAGAGAAGATGCTGGCGACTTTGAAAGCGGATCAGGAAAAATCAAAGGCATTACTTAGTCAATTGAAGAATCAAAAAGTTAGAAATGAACAAACGCAAGTTGGAAATGTTTTAACTAAGAAAAAAGACCCGGAAATAGAGAAGATGCTGGCGACTTTGAAAGCGGATCGGGAGAAGTCGCGGGAGCTGTTGAAGCAATTGAAGAATCAAAAAATTAAAAATGAGCAAAAACAGGTTGGAAATGAGAAGATGAGGGTTGGAAATAAGGATACGATTAAAACCGCGAAAAAGGATTTAATAGTTGAGAATGAAGCTTTGGCGAGAAATAATGGCGCGCCCACGGCCGCGGTCAAAGCGGAAGTTAAGAAGCCGGTTAAATTAGCGCCAAAAAAGCCAAACAAAAAATCAGTCGATACTTCGATATTAAATAAGAAAGCCAAAACCGGTTTGGGGGCTGATGTTTTCGACGATGAGGATGAGGCTGAGGTTCAACGAATCGCTTCGGTCAGAGCCAAATCTTTGGCCGGCGCCAATGATCCGATTCAGGCGCTGATTGAGCAAATTATCGGGACGGCCAAGCTGAAATTTTCGGATGAAGAGATTAAACAGCGATTTATCAAAGCCGTGGAATCGCGGATTCGCGATGTGCGGGACATTTACGAAGTGCGGGCGCAATTGGAAAGCTCCAAGGATCAAGGCGGAGTGGGCTTGGCCGGGGCTCAGCTGGCGGAAACCGTGCAAGTGATCGATCGCTTGGTGAATGAACATCAAACCAAGCTGCAAGCCGAGTCGGAAAAGAAACAACACGAGTCAATGGCGCAAAAGCGGGCACAAACCGCGCAGGCCGCGCTGGCCGCCAAGCAGCTGGCAGATCAATTAATGGCCAAGCGCTACGCGGAAATCACGGGCCGAGCGCCGAGCGAGGCGGTGATCGGATCAGTGACCGGAAGCAACTCGGCCGGATCCGCGGAAGCAACCCTAGCCCGCCAAGAACAGCAAATTGACGCGCATCAAGTCAAGCAAGCGGTGATGGGCGCGCAGCGGATTGCGCCGAAAACCGCGAAACTCTCGGCCTCGAGCATTATGGCCGCGGCCGGCGCCAAGCCTCAAGTTCAGGATGTGCGCTTCACCCGCCGCTTAGCCGGTCCGGTGGAAGAGCTGCGCAATATGACGATCGTGGAATTCCGCCGCTTATCAACCGATCCGCAAGCGGCCAGCGAAAAGATCAAAGATAAAATCGCCTTGGTTGAAGATCAAGGCTACGAACAAAAAATCGCGGCCATTAAAGGCTGGCGCTCCTCGCCGATCAACCAAGCGTATTTAAGCTTATCGCGCGAAGCTTTGCTTTCGGGCAAGCGGATCTCGGACTTATTAAAGGAGAAGGGGGAGGGAAGCTTAACCGAGGCCGAGCTGGTGGCGATTATGAAGCTCAACGGCGAGTTGCATTTCTGATAAGATGAGATTATGCCCCAACAGTTTACCGTGCCACAATTTATCGACGCGGAGGATAAAATCCTCGGACCGATCACCATCCGCCAGTTTGTCATCTTATTAGTGGCGTTTATGACGGATGCGGTTTTGTACAAACTTCTGCCGTTTGTGCCTTTTCTTTTGGTGGCCATTCCCTTAATCGCCGTGGCCGGCATTATCGCTTTTGTGAAGATTAACGGCATGCCCTTTCATTATTTTATTTTGAATTTGCTGCAAACTCTGAAGCGGCCGCAACTGAGAGTGTGGGATAAGACGATTAACGATTCGGAGCTGCGGGATTTGATCAAAGTGGTCAAAGAACCCCCGCCGCCGCCGCCGGAACGCAAGGCGCCGGTCTCCCGGTCGCGCTTGAACGAATTAACCTTAGTCGTCAACACTGGCGGACTTTATAAACCCGAGGGTGAATAAACAATATGCAAAGCAAACAAATGGCAAAATCTAAACCCGGGCCGGCCACGCAGCGCTATTTGGATATCGCGGAAATCCGCGATGATTTGGTGATCATGAAGGACGGTACGGTGCGGGGCGTGCTCATGGTTTCCAGCATCAACTTCGCCCTTAAATCCGTGGATGAGCAAGAGGCGACCATCCAGGCCTACATGTCTTTTTTGAACAGTTTGGAATATCCGATTCAGATCGTGATTCAATCGCGTAAGATGAACATTGACGCCTACCTCGAATCTTTAAACGAACAATACAAAAAATCCGTGAATGATTTGCTGCGGGCGCAAATTCTCGATTACCGCAATTTCGTTCAAGAATTGGTCAGTTTGGGAGAGATTATGCAGAAGCGCTTTTACGTGGTCGTGCCTTATGATCCGATCAGTAATAAGAAAAAGAATTTTTTCAGCCGCTTATCCGAGGCGATTTCGCCGGTGGCCGCGGCCAAGCTTTCCAATAAACAAATGAAGGATCGGCTCGATCAATTGGGCCGCCGGCTGGAAATGACCGCCGGCCAGCTGGAGTCCATGGGCTTGCAGGTGGCGCGTTTGGATACGCAAAGCCTGATTGAATTGTATTACACGGCTTACAATCCCGATCTTTTTGAAGATCAGAAATTGGATGATATTTCCAAGATCCGGACCGACTAATTTTTAATCAGCAAATGAGAATTTATGGCCATTGAAATAGGCAAAATCCAAAAAGGCGCCATGCCCGCGCCGCCGCCGGCGCCGGTCAAACCCAAAGAAATGACCGAGGTGGAGAAACAAGCGGCCGAAACCAAAATTTTGTTGGAAGAGGAAAGGATCTACCGCCAAGGCGTGGTCACGGTTCGGGATTTGATTTCCCCGGCCGCTTTCGAAGTCAATCCGACTTTTTTGAAAATTTCCGGGATTTACGTGCGCACCATGTTCGTGATCACTTATCCGCGCCACTTGGGCGTGGGCTGGTCTTCGCCTTTGATCAACCTGAATAAGACTTTGGATATCGCCATGTTTTTCTATCCGGTCAAGGCGAACATTATTTTGAAGCAATTGCAGAAGAAGGTCGGTATTTTAGAAGCCGGGATCATGGCGGACGCGGAAAAAGGTGCGCCGCGCGACCCGCTGCGGGAAACGGCCTTGCGCGACATTGAAGCTTTGCGCGACGCCTTAACTCAGGGCGTGGAGCATTTTTTCCAATTCGGTTTTTACGTGACCATGTATGCCAAGAATGAAGAGGAGCTGGAAAAGACTTCGCAAGAATTCGAGGCCATGCTGGGCAGCAAGTTGATTTACAGCAAAGCCGGCTACTATCAGGCCGAGCAGGGCTTCAACTCAACTTTGCCTCTGGGCAACGACGAGCTGATGATCAGCTATAACATGAATACTTCGCCGATCGCGGCTTCCTTTCCGTTTATCAGTTCGGATTTGACTTCGGACAACGGGATTTTATTCGGCATCAACCGGCATAACAACTCTTTGATTCTGTTTGACCGCTTCAGCTTGCAGAATGCCAATTCGGTGGTGTTCGCGACTTCGGGGGCGGGCAAATCCTACGCGATCAAATTAGAAATTTTGCGCTCATTGATGATGGGCGTGGAAGTGATCGTGATTGATCCGGAAATGGAATATAAGCATTTGTCCGACGCCGTGGGCGGCACTTACGTGAATGTTTCTCTGGCTTCGCCGGCCAAAATCAACCCGTTTGATTTGCCTAGAAAAGTGGGCGAGGACACGAAAGTCGACGACATTATTCGCAGTGCGGTGATCACCCTCAAGGGCTTGTTGCGGATTATGATCGGCAAGCCGATCGGCGAAGCCGGCAAGGTCGGTTTTGAACCGGAAGAGGATTCGATTTTGGACCGGGCCTTGATTGAAACTTTTGCCAAAAAAGACATTACGGCCGAGACCGCGAATTTGTCAGCCGTGGAGCCGCCGATCATGCAGGATTTTCAAGATGTGCTGGAAGGCATGGAAGGGGCGGATGATTTGGTGGCGCGTTTGAAAAAATATACGGAGGGCACCTTCTCCGGCTTGCTGAATTCGCCGACCACGGTGGAAATGAACAATCAGCTGGTGATCTTTTCCGTGCGCGATTTGGAAGATGAACTGCGGCCCATGGCGATTTATACCATCGTCAATTATATTTGGAACGTGGTGCGCGCCGAGCGGAAAAAGCGCATTTTGGTGATTGACGAAGCTTGGTGGCTGATGCAGCACGACGATTCCGCGAAATTCATTTTTGCTCTGGTCAAGCGCTGCCGTAAGTATTTCATGGGCGTGACCACCATCACCCAGGACGTGAATGACTTTTTGCGCTCGCCTTACGGCCAGGCCATTGTGACCAACTCTTCAATGCAAATTCTTTTGAAGCAGTCGCCGGCCGGCATTGATAAAATTCAAGAAACTTTCCAGCTGACGGACGGAGAAAAATATCTTTTGTTGGAATCGGCCGTGGGCGAGGGGATTTTCTTCGCCGGAGCCAAACACGCGGCCATCAAGGTGGTGGCTTCGTACACAGAGGATCAAATCGTGACCACGAATCCGGCTCAACTTTTGGAAATTGAGGGCGCGAAAAAGGAATTTGATGAAAAAATGGCGGCCGAAGAAACGGCCAGAAAGGAAAGCGCGGGACCGGGCGGATCAGTCCAAGCCCAAAGTGAAGAACCAGTTGAGGAACCGGCGGAAGCGGCGGTTGAAGAATTAAGCGCGGAGCAAATCGAAGCCCAAAAGGTCCAAGCCCAAGCCGCGGCCGCCTTTTTAGCCAAAGAGCAAGGCGGAGCCGCGCCCGGTACCGAAGCCGCGGGCCGAGCTGAAGCGGATAAATTACGCGAATCTTTAAAGGTTTAATATGACGCGCAAACAAAAAATAGGAATCGGGATGGCGCTAATTGCGGTGATAATCATGTTGATTTGGCTCTGGCTGCTGCGCGGGCCAGCGCCGGCCGTACCGCCGGCCGTGATCGCACCCGCGATTGAGGAAGAAACCCAGGCGCCGACATCGGTCCCGACTCAGGAAATGGCGGCCGAGCAGGCGAAGCGGGATGAGTCCGCGGGTTTGCAGTCTTTGGCGAAAACTTTTACCGAACGCTATGGCAGTTTTTCCACGGAAGCGAATTTTGCCAATTTGTCGGATGTGATGATTATGATGACGCCGAGCTTTTCGGCTCAAACTCAAGCCGATATCGAGGCGGCGAGCTTGGGAGAAAATTTTTACGGCGTGACCACCAAAGTGGTTAGTGTGAGCGTGGATCAATTGGATGAGGAAGCGGGTTTGGCAAAGTTGACGATTAACACCCAGCGCCAGGAAGCCGTGGACAGCCCGCAGAATATCTCGGTCAAATATCAAGATTTAGTTTTGAATTTTGAAATGATTAGCGGAACATGGAAAGTCTCGTCCGCCGTTTGGCAATAGAATCGATTTGGCCGCGGTTTTGCATCCGTTGCGGTCGCGAGGGGGAAGTATTTTGCCGGCCTTGCCAGGAGGCTTACCGGCCGAGGATTTCTTTTGCGGCTTGTCCATTTTGCGGACGAGGCGGGTCTGATCGAGTCTGCGACGAGTGCGGGCCGAAAACGTATTTGGACGGCGTGATCAGCTTGGCCGCTTACGGAGATCCGGTCGTTCGCGAAGCGATCGGACTTTGGAAGTACCACGGCGATGAACAAGCTCAAGCCACGATTGAATTATGGGTGCGGCAGCTGGCTCAAAGTTTGCGGCTGGCCGAGGCAGTTGAGGCCGTCAGTTTTATCCCTTTGCATGAGAGTAAAAAGCGCAGCCGCGGGTTTGATCAGGCTCAAGAATTGGCCAAAATGGTGGCGCGCCTGATCAATCGGCCGGTTCAAGAAGTTTTGCGGCGCGACCGGAAGACCCGGGCTCAAGCCCAGCTGACCAATGAACAGCGGCTGGTCGGAGATCTGGATGGAATTTTTCGAGTGCAGGGGAATCTGCCCCAGAGCGTGGTTTTGTGCGATGACGTGTTTACCAGCGGGGCCACCATGGATGCGGCCGCGCGAGAATTGAAAGAACACGGCGTAAAAACGGTTTTCGGATTAACTTTAGCCAAAGGTTCATTAAAGACTTGATTTATTTCAGAAATTGGCTTATTCTTACCCCACCAGGACGCAAGTTTTGGCAGCACGGAGAGGTACCCAAGAGGCTGAAGGGGCGGGTTTGCTAAACCTGTAGGTCGGGGTTTTCTCGGCGCGGGGGTTCGAATCCCCCCCTCTCCGCCATCGAGCTTAGCTCGATTGTTCCGCGGTTAGCCAAAGCTCAGCTTTGGCCGCACTCGAGATAAGCTCGATGATGAGTCGAGCTCAGCTCGACCACAAACCGTGAGGGTAAACAGTTTGAACTTTGTCGCAAGGAGAGGTGCCAGAGTGGTCGAATGGGGCAGTCTTGAAAACTGCTGTGCCTTCACGGGTACCGTGGGTTCGAATCCCACCCTCTCCGCCATCGAGCTTAGCTCGATTGTTCTACGGTTAGCCAAAGCTGAGCTTTGGCTGTACTCGAGATAAGTTCGATAATTAGTCGAGCTTAGCTCGACCAATGAAAATAATTTTCTCTTGATTTATGGAGGATCAAAAAGTAAAAATTGCCGGCCGGCCCTTGCTTGATTGGGAAGTGGACGAATTCATGAAGCATGATCGTTCCCCGGCTTGGTATATCGTAGCGGCCGTGATCGGTTTGAGCTTAATCATTTATGCGGTGGCCACGGCGAATTTTCTGTTCGCGGTCATCATGCTGATGATCGGCATCATTATCCTGATCTCTTCATTTACCGAACCGAACGCGATTGAAGTTTTTATCACCACCATGGGGGTGGTCGTGGGCGATTCTTTTTACGAATATAAAGATATTAAAGATTTTGCCGTGATTTACGAACCGCCGGAGGTGAATCTTTTATACCTGAATTTCAAGTCGCCTTGGCAGCCGGTGATGGCGATTCCGCTGAAAGAATTAGATCCGAATACGGTTCGAGAAATTTTATTGAATTACCTGGCTGAAGATTTGGAACAAGAGGAAGAACGCTTGACAGACGTGTTGCGCCGGCTGTATAAGTTGTAGGCTTCGTCAAAAATTTTTTATGCGGTCGTAGCTCAGATGGATAGAGCATCAGCTTGCGGAGCTGAGGGTCGCAGGTTCGAATCCTGCCGATCGCACCACAAAGTACTCCAGTTTGTCTGGAGTTTTTTGTTTGTTTGGCAAAAAAGAGGCGAATGAGTAAGATAAAATCACTATGGCGATTCACTTGAGCACATCAGTGGCGGCTTTGCCCGGCATTGGGGCCGGGGCCGCGAAGGATTTGAAAAACCTGGGCGTGGTTTGCGTGCGCGATTTGTTGGAATATTTTCCTTTTCGCTATGATGATTTTTCAAAAATCAAAGCCATCGCCGATTTGCGGCATGGCGATACGGTCACTGTGACGGGCCGGATTCGAGCCATTGAATCGCGCCAAGCGAAAAATCGCCGGCTGACTTTAACGGAGGCGATCGTGGAGGACGGTACCGGAGAAATCAAAGTGATCTGGTTTAATCAGCCTTATCTGGAAAAAACTTTGTCGATTGGGAAAGTGGTTTCTTTAGCCGGGACCGTGGATTCGAAATTCGGCAAAACTTTAGTCAATCCGATTTACGAAGCCGCGCACACGAATATTCACACGGGCCGAATTGTGCCGGTTTACGGCCGAACCGGGGCTTTGACCATCCGTCGCTTGCGCGGCGCCATGCAAACGGCTTTGGCCGCGGCGGATGAAATTGTGGAGTGGCTGCCGGGGAAAGTCCGAGGGCAGGAACATTGGCCGGACGAGCCCGAGGCGCTGCGGGCGGTTCATTTTCCCAAGGACAATCAAGAATTGGCGCGGGCGATTGAGCGGCTGAAATTTGACGAGCTGTTTTTGCATCAGATGCTGTTTGCGGAAGTGCGCCGGCAAAAGGAGGTTAAGGAAGCCAAGGCTTGGGCGATCGATGAGTCTTATCTTAAGGAATTCGTTCAGCGTTTGCCGTTTGAATTAACCACGGATCAAAAAATGGCGGTTTGGGAAATCGTGCAGGATTGTGCCAAGGATCACCCCATGAACCGATTGTTGGAAGGGGATGTGGGCAGCGGCAAAACCGTGGTGGCGGCCATGGCTTTGGCGCACGCGATCAAACAAGGCGGCAAAGCCGCGTATCTGGCGCCCACGGAAATTTTAGCCAAGCAAGTGCATCAAGAATTGTCGAAATATTTATCCGGAGTGGAAGTGGCGCTGTTTACGGCCGGGCAAGTGAAATTGGGGCAGGAGGAGATTAGCCGAAATAATTTATTAGCGCTCTTAGCTCGAGGCGACTGCGCCTGCGTGGTGGGCACGCAGACTTTGATTCAAGAAGGCGTGAGTTTGCCGGATCTGGGCTTGATCGTGATTGATGAACAGCATCGTTTTGGCGTGCGCCAGCGGCATGCCTTGCTGGAAACCGGGGATCGGCCGGCGCCGCATCTTTTGTCCATGACGGCCACGCCGATTCCGCGCTCTTTGGCTTTGACTTTGTACGGCGATCTGCAGCTTTCGATCATCCGCCAAAAACCCAAGGGCCGCAAGCCGATCGCCACCCGGATCGCTTTTGAAAAAGCCAAAGCCGCCATGTGGCAGCAGGTGGAAGCGGAAATTAAAAACGGCCATCGGGCTTACGTGATTTGTCCGCTGATCGATCCGTCAGACAAGCTGGGGACTCAGTCCGTGACTGAAACCGCCCAGGTTTTATCCAAGGGAGTATTGAAAAAAGTTAAGGTGGGAATTTTGCACGGCAAGCTGAAATCCGATGAGAAAGAACAGGTGATGAATGATTTTAAGAGCGGTCGAATTGAAGTTTTGGTGGCCACCACCGTAGTGGAAGTGGGAGTGGATGTGCCGGATGCGACCATGATGGTTATTTTGGGCGCGGAGCGGTTCGGTTTGGCGCAACTGCACCAGTTGCGCGGCCGGGTCGGGCGCAGCGAACGCCAATCGTATTGTTATCTGGCGCCGGAGACTTTTTCATCAAATACCAAAGAACGCTTAATGGCCATGGTGCATTGTGAGGACGGTTTTGAATTGGCGGAGCGGGATTTGCAACTGCGCGGCGCCGGCAATGTTTTCGGCACGGCCCAATCCGGGTTTCCGGATTTTAAATTGGCCACGGTCGGGGACGCGGATTTAATCAAAAAAGCCCATGAATGGGCTCAGGAAATTTTGGCCAAAGATCCGCATTTGGATCGCAAGCCGTTATTGCGGCAAAAAATTGATGATGCGCTGGCGCAAGCTCATCTGGAGTAACTTTCCATCATCCGGTGATGGACAAGTGTCAGAGTAAATCTTTAATGGTTTTAACGATTTTGACTTCGAGCTTGGTCGGAGTTTTTTGGTGTTTGGGCACAATGGCGTGTTCGAGGCCAAAGCGCTGGGCTTCGGTTAGGCGTCTTTCCAAATAGGGCACGGATCGAATCTCGCCGCCCAAACCGACTTCGCCCACAAGCACGGTGGCGGCCTGGCCGATCACGCCTTTTTCCGCGGATAAGATGGCGGCGCAAACCGCTAAATCCGCGGCCGGTTCTTTGACGGTTAAGCCGCCGATGACATTAATGTAAATATCCCGCTCGCCCAGCTTGAGGCCGGCGTGTTTGGATAAAATCGCGCTCAACATCTGTAGGCGATTTTGGTCAAAGCCGGAGGCGCGGCGAATCGGGTTGCCGTACGCGGTTTTTTCCACTAAAGCTTGGATTTCCACCAGAAAGACACGCGAGCCTTCGGCGAGGGCCGTGATGACTGAGCCGGGCACATTGACTCGTTCTTCCAAAAAACGAGCCGAGGGATTGGCCACGGCTTGCAGGCCGTTTTGAGTCATGGCAAAAACCCCGACTTCGTCAGTGGAGCCGAAACGGTTTTTGCTGGCGCGAAGCAGGCGGTAAAGATGCTGAGGATCACCCTCGATCGACAAGACCACATCCACTAAGTGTTCGAGCATTTTTGGACCGGCCACGCTGCCGTCTTTGGTAACTTGGCCGATGAGCAAAATCGGGATGTCCGTGCGCTTGGCCAAATCCAACAATAAACTGGTGGCGTAGCGAACCAGGTTGGGACTGCCGGCCGGACTGTCCATTTCCAAGGAGTTCAGGGTTTGGACCGAATCGATAATAGCTAAGCCGGGTTTTTCTTTTTCAATGGCCGAGATCAAGCTTTCGATCGGGTAGGGCTCGAGAAAGTTGATGTGCTCAAGCGAGGCGGCCAAACGAGAAAATCTTTGCGCCAGTTGATGCGCGGATTCTTCGCCGGAAATATAAAGCACCGGTTTATCTTTTTGACTAATGTTTCCGGCTAAGGATGTCACTAAGGTAGATTTGCCAATGCCGGGTTCGCCGGAAATTAAAGTTAAGCTGCCAGGAACCAAGCCACCACCTAAAACGCGATCCACTTCCGGATCGCCGGTTGAGAGGCGCTCGGGCCGGCGGGTTTGCTCAAGATCAAAAAGCCGCGCGCTGGTCGGCGCCGCGGCTTTATTCTTTAGGGGTTTCAGAGCCGGGACAACCGTTTCCTCCTGTTCAATTAGAGTGCCCCATTTGCCGCACTGGTCGCAACGGCCGGACCATTTGGCGGATTGGGCATCGCAATAGGTGCAATGATGCATAAGGTTTATTTGCAGGTCGTGGACATTTTGGGTTTTTCAAAATGCCAAGGCTCGGAGCTGAGCACGCAGAAGCCCTGGGCTTTCATTTCCGCAATCAGCGTGGCTTGGCAGGCATTGGCAAAACAGGCAGACAAGTCGCCCAAGCATTCTTTTTGGCTGATGCAAGGAATCCATTTATCTTCATACTTTTCCGCGGCCCAAATGTCAACGGCTCGGGCCGTGGTGTGCGGGCAATTTTTCGGGTCGAGATTTTTTAAAATGCAGGTTGAGGGCCGGTTCGGTTTTCGATTGCAGGTGGCTGAGCCGGGCTCGTTTTGACAATTTTGTCTGATCAAAGCGATTTGCTTTTCCACCGAACGGAAACCGGAAGAAATATACAGCCCATAGTTTTTTCCGTTCAAGTTGCCGGCGGCTTGTTCCACGGCTTGGGCGGCCTCTTGAGTGATCAGCGAACCGGCGGGCTTGGGATTGAGAATATTGGCGCCGGCCGCGTTGCGCAAATCCGCGGGCGGAGCCAGGCCGCTGATCGAATTTTCTTCGCCTTCGCCAAAAGGCAGGCCCGGGGCCGAAGCCACTTGCTGGACGATAACCGGACGCAATAAGGTCAATTCCGGATTCACGGTATAAAGAATGGCGTAGGTGCCCAAGAGCAGAACGAAACCGATCACGGCGTTGGAAATGCGAGTCTTGGCTTCGCCGGCATCGCCGCGGCCGGCGGATAAAACATACTGCAGCCCGCCAATCATGACCATAACGATGGCAATGGTTAAGGAAGCGCCGATCAGCCACTGATAGACAGAGGAAAAATATTCGCCAATGAAGTCGATAGAAAGTTTATTGCCTTTGCGCAAAGGCTCGGAAAAGCTCAAGCCGGGAATGGGCACGGCCAGTTGGGGCGTTTGGTAGGGCACGATTTTGATTTCCGCGTTGGGATCGGTTTGCACTCCGGAAAAGCTGCGCTGTTCGCATTCGGCCAGGGCGTTTTTTTACGCGGTCGGGGCGGTGCTTGGGTCAGCGATAAACAGTTGATTGATAAAACTGACGTCGTAGTATTTTTTGTCGATGCGCAAGCCCACGTCATTGGGACAGGCGACGTTGCAATAATATAATCCCTGATCCGCGCCGGGTTCGGAAACCGGAGTCACGACTTGGCAATATTTGCCAATTTCATCTTTAAAGTTCGCGTCGTCAACTCGGAAATAACAAAGACAGCGCGCATTGACTGCTTGCGCTCGGGCGACCGGGGCGGCGGAAAGAAACAAAAGACCGAACAGTCCGATGAGCACGGGTCCGAGCATTAGGAGTTTAAGGGTTTTGGCGGTTGGCGACATGAATTTAACGTTTGATGCAAGTTAGAACCGGGCCCGCGCCTTTGAAAGTGACGTGAATGTGCGGGCCGGAGGTATTGCCGGATTGTTCAATGGTTTGGCAGCCGCAGTCTTCTCGGCTGAAGGGGTCGTCGCAAGGGGTGCCGGTTTGATTGCACCAGCCGTTTTCCGCAGCTTTCCACCCATCCGGCGGCGTTTCGCCTTGGCAGCAGCGGCCGCCCACGTGGCCGATCAGTTCGCCTTGAATGACGGAATCGCCATCAGCCAGAGGAGTGCCGTCGCCGCGAATGAAATCTTTCACATGGCAGATGTAGGCGACGGCGCCGCTGCTTTTGATGGTTAAAGTATTGCCGCAAGGATTATCCGCTTCGCTTCTTTTTAAAACCGTGACCGTGCCGCTGAAGGGGGAGCGGATCGGGGAATCCCAGGGCGCGACCCAGTCAATGGATTTAATATTTTGCCATTGGTAGTTTTGATCCCGGAAATGGTAGTTGCAGGATTCTTTTTGTCCGGTGGGCGAGGTGAAGCCGCCGGCCAATTTACACTGATCTTGGTTTTGCTGGGCCAAGGCATAGGCTTGATCGCAGTTGCTGCCCGCCCCGCTGGTTAAATCGCCTTCGTTGCCCACGGTTTCCATGGCCAAGACCGGATCAATAGTTTTCAAGCGCAGCGGACCCAGCACGGTCAATTCCGGATTAACCGTGTAAAGAATAATGTAAGTGCTCAAGAGCAGAATCAAGCCGATGACCGCATTGGTGATTCGGGTTTTGGCCGCGCCCACGTCGCCGCGGCCGGCGGATAAAACATATTGCAGGCCGCCGATCATGATCATGACAATGGCGATGGTGAGCGAGGCGCCGAGCAGCCATTGGTAGACGCCGGAAATGTATTGGCCGATAAAATCAATGGTCAGGTATTGGCCTTGCTTGAGAGGTTCGCTGAAAGAAAGATTGGGAATGGCCACGCCCAGCACCGGAACGGTGAATTTTTTCGTGCCGGCCACATTGCCGGCCACGGCGGAAAAAGCGCGATTGGCGCAATCCCGCTGGGCTTGGTTGTAAGCCGGGTCAGCCACGTCTCCGAGGAATTGAACGATGTTGAGATCGAGCGCGTAGCGGGGATCGGTGACGAACAGTTTGAGTTTTGCCTCGCAGGCTTCACGGCAAAATTTATCCGGATTGGCCGGCTGTTGATTCAGACCAGTGGCAAATTCTTGGCAGTGGGTGCCGATTTGCTGGCTTGTGTCCGCGTAGGAGACTTTGAAATTACACAAGCAAGCCGTGTCCGCGGCTTGGGCCAGAGACGGGGCGGCCAAAAATAGGCTCAGCAGCAGGCCGAGCAGAATCGGACTGATTAATTTACGGCCGCAAGGCATTTTCCACATAAGAGATAAGGCTGGCGGTTGAAAGGGCGCCGGCGTAAGACCGTTGATTGATAAAGAGGGTGGGGGTGGCGGTTAAGCCCAGGGCTTGGGCTTCGGCCAAATCCCGTTCAATGACGGGCAAAGGATCTTGCTGATCAACGCAGCGCGCGAAGGAGTCCAAATCCAACCCGAGTTCTTGAGCCATGACCATGAATTGATCTTGAGATAATTGGTTTTGCCGAGCGAATAATAAATCATGATAAGGCCAGAATTGATTTTGCTGGTCCGCGCAATGAGCGGCCACGGCCGCGGGCGAGGCCAGGGGGTGCAGGGATTGGTTGGGCAGATTTTTCCAAACGATTTGAACTTGAGTCGGATAGGTTTGATGCACGGTGGCGAGCGAAGCGGCCAGCTGTTGGCAGGCGGAACATAAAAAATCAGAAAAGACGAGAATCTTGACCGGAGCCTGCAGACTACCCAGGGCCGGATTGATAAATGTGGCCGTGGGCAAGCCGTTGCCCGAGTTTTCTAAAGCCGCGATTTTATCCGCCAGCGGCGCGCGAATCGGCAGGAGATGGAAAATAAACAGGACAAAAATAATCACCGTGGTGACGCCGAGGGATAAGAAGATAAGCCATTTGTGCGGCATAGGGGGAGGCGTTTATTTGAGTTTGAGACTGCTAAGCTGGCCGGAAACCGCATCCGTGAAATACAAGGTGCGGCCGTCGCCGCTGACCGTGAGATTTTCCATGGCCAGGTTTTGCGTGGGGATGGCCAGCAAGCTGGTGCGGCCGGTGGCCAGATCAACCTGATAGAGATTGTCCGGCAGGTTGCGGTACAGGGTGCGCTGAAAGCCGGCGTTGGTAGGCAGGTTTTGGGGCACGGCGCAGTAGGCTTCGGAATTGGAAGTGAAAGTGCATTTATCCGCCCAAGTATTCAGGCCCAGGCTGCGGCGGTTTTCACCCATGGTGGCCGGGCTGGCATCAACAATCCAGAGCAAAGGCTTTTCGCCGCTGTAAGCGCCGGAAGCCGAATATAGGAGCTGGCGGCCGTCCGGGGACCAGTTGGGCAAGAAACCCAAGCCTTCAATGATTAATCCTTTGTAGTTTTCGTGATTTTGGCCGATGGGCAGGATCATTTTTCGATCCAAGCCGCCGCTTAACGGTTCGGCCGTGTCCGCGAAGGCGATTACTTTATTGCTGGGCGACCAGCTGACTTGAACTTTATCCGCATTTAAGCCCAAGGCTTGAACAGCTTTGACATTGGAGCCGTCCGCGTTGCTGGTCACTAGCCAGCGATTGTCCGGATCAACGGCCATGTTTTTGGCCACGATTTGGTCCGAGCTATCGGAAAAATCAAAGTCCTGCCAATGCTTGGGCAGAGTGACTTGCTGCTGGGTGGCAAAGTCGTAAACGATATTGGAGCCGTCCGGAAATTCAATAATGGCTTTATTGGCGTCCCCGTTCCAGACTACATTTTCGGCTTGCGGGAATTGCTGTTCAGATAAGCTGATCACATTGCCTTGGTCGTCGATTTGGTAAAAGCGGCCGTCGTTAGCATCGTAATAGTTGACTTGATTGCCGCTGACGGCGGTGTTGCTGACCGCGGAAGAGGTGAGAGTGGTGGTTTGCGTTTCGCGTCCTTGGGCCACGGTATCGGCCAAGCTAACGCCGGCTCCGGGCGCAACTGGGATGGGCGAGCCTTCGCCGGCCGTGGGCAGATCCGGGGTTTCAGTGGCCGGCGGGGCCACGATTTCTTCGGGCGGGGTTTCAATCACCCCGCGGAAAAAGGCGAAGTAAAGGCCGGCGCCAATCAGGAGGATGGAGCCGATGAAGGCCACGATCATTAAAATTTGTTTCGTTTGGTCATTCATAAAATGAAGCTAAAAAATAAAGTTGCCAAGATTTTCGAGTAAAAATTGTATGGCTTCGATTGAGCCTTCGGCAGCCATGGCAATAAAGCCGATAATGATTAAAATCATGGCACCGATGATTAAGACAATTAGCAGAACGATCAGGTCAGCCAGAACAATGGAGGCTCGAGCCAGGGAGTCAGGCAAGATGGGAATTTTCCAGGCTTGGAAAGAAGGCGGAGACAAGAAGCGACTTTTGCCTTTTTTGACCATTGATCCCCAAATAAGTTGGAGATTGAACCAAGCCAGACCGAGAATCGTCCCAAAGGAAAAGTCGACCATTAGGGGCAGGAGCGATCGGTCGATTTGATGATTAACCTGGTCGCGCTTGGCGTGTCCGCCTTTTCGCGCGGCTGATTTTTGAGCTTGTTGTTTTTTATCTTGTTTCGCTTCTTGTTTGGATTGTCGAGTCGCTTGTCTTTGGCTATTGAGTTGGCCTTTGGCATCTCGCTTGCTCGCGCTTGAAGCCAGCGGATCAGAGGATTGAGGAACAGTTCGCGCGGCTTGTTTATTGGCATTCAACTGTCCGGCCGGATCAGAGGCTTGAGCCGGCAGATTCAAACTGGGGGTGGGACGAATCGGAGCCGCTTGCGGGGCTTGAGCCAAAGCCTTGCGCTCGCCCAGAGCGGAACCGATTTGACTCGGTGTTTGACTGCGGTCCTTTGAGCCTTTGCCAGTTGTTTCCATTCCAATATCCGAACTTTTGGTTGGGGCGCGATTATTTCGACGACTGTTTAAATTCGATGACGAGTTTGGGATCTGATCTTCTTCTTCTTCGTTTTCCCGAGCTTTCAGTTGATTGGCAGTGTCGATTTTAGAACCGGTATCTTTAACGGATTGGCCGGTTTTTGAAACTGTCTTGCCGGCTTGACGGGCTGCTTGACCGCCAGCTTCCATGCCTTTGCCAGCGGCTTGAGCACCAAGACCAGCACCTTTGGTTAGGCCGCCGAGACCCATTAATGGAACACCGGCAATAGCACCAATACCAGTGGATGAAAGTGCGGCTCCGGCCGAGGCCATGCCTGCACCGGCTGCGCCCATGCCTTTTCCAGCCATTTGGGCGCCGCGGCCGCCGGCTTGAACAGCTCCACCGGCGACTTGCATGCCAGTTCCAGCCACTTGCATCCCTGTTCCAGCCGCTTTCATTCCGGTGGCGGCAGTTTGAGCGGTTCTTTGGGTAACTTGGGGATGGTGATTTTGTTGAGCCAAAAATTGCTGCTGCCTTAAACGGGCTGCCATTTCGCTTTGTTGGGCATATTGTGTGGCAGCTTCAGCCATATAAAGATGAAGTTATTTTACCACATAAAAACCGCTCTTTCGAGCGGTTTTTTATACACCGATTTGGCGGAGTTTTTTGATGCGCTCCATGATGGGCGGGTGCGTGGAAAACAGGTGTTCAAATTTTTTGGTCACGTAGGGATCAAAGGGGTTGGCGATGAACAAATGGGCCGTGGCGTGGTTGGCATTTTTCAGGGGGCGATCGTGCTGGGCGATTTTTTCCAAGGCTCGGGCCAGGCCTTCGGGGTAGCGGGTCAGCAAGGCGCCGGAAGCATCGGCCAAGTATTCGCGCGAGCGGGAAACCGCCAGTTTAATCAGCTCGGCGATGAACGGGGAAAGCACGGCCAGAATCAAGCCAGCCAAGAATAAGAACATGGCCAATTGGCCGGCTTCATCATTGGAACGGCGGCCGCGGCTAAATAGAAAAGTGCGCATCAGCCAATCCGAAAGCAAGAGAATCACGCCGACTAAAACAATGACGATCGTCATGACGCGGATATCGTAGTTTTTGATGTGGGCCAGTTCATGGGCAATCACGCCTTCGAGTTCGAGTTTATCCATGATTTGGATCAAGCCTGTGGTCAGAGCCAGGGAAGCGTGGGCCGGATCGCGGCCCGTGGCAAAAGCATTGGGCGAAGGGTCGTTGATGACATAAACTTTGGGCATGGGCAGGCCGGCGGCGATGGTCAGGTTTTCCACGATCAGATAAACCTGAGGCAAGTCGCGCTTTTGGATTTGCTTGGCGCCGGTGGAGATTAAGGCCACGGAATCGCCTTTAAAATAACCAAACAAAGTCATGACCGTGGCAATGATGGCGGCCGCGATCAAGCCGGCTTCGGCCGAGCCCGTGTACTGGCCGAAGATCCAGCCTAACAAAAGGATGACCACCGCGAAGATGGCCATCAGAAAAATTGTTTTTCGTTTGTTGCGGGCGATTTCGGAGTACATAGAGAGGGAGAAAGTAGAAAGTAGAGAGTAGAAAGTGAACGAAACACCTTCTACTTTCTACTTTTAAAATTTGACCTGCGGGGGCTCATTCACGATATCCGGAGCGTCGAAGAAAGCATATTTCTTAAAGCCCAGCAGATTGCCGATGAGGTTGGTGGGGAAGACTTGCAGCTTGGTGTTGAAGTCGCGGACATTGCCGTTGTAGAAGCGGCGGGAAGCTTGAATTTTATCTTCCGCGTCAGCCAATTCTTGTTGAAGATGAAGGAAGTTTCCCGCGGCTTGCAGGGCCGGGTATGATTCGGCCACGGCAAACAAGGATTTCAAGGTTTGGGAAAGCGCGTTTTCCGCTTGGGCATGAGCCTCCGGGGTGGTGGCTTGCATGGCTTGCGAACGAGCTTGAGTGACTTTGGTGAACACGCCTTCTTCGTGCTGGGCATAGGCTTTGACCGTCTCCACAATGTTGGGAATGAGGTCATAGCGGCGTTTTAATTGGACTTCGATGACGGACCAGGCTTCATCGGTGCGGTTGCGTGAGAGGATTAAGCCGTTGTATGTTAGAATTAACCAGCCGGCGACAACAACAATGACGCCAAGGACGATCCAGAGAGCTATCATCATAAAAAATTAGTATTAGGGTTTAAGATTAGTTAAACTTTACGTAAATTCAGCATAAAAGTCAATAAATATATGGAATTCCCCGAAGAAATATTTCGTTCCTATGATATCCGCGGCACCGTGGATCAATTAAGTCCGGAATTAGCGTATCGAGTCGGGCAGGCGATGGTGAAAATGACCGGGGCGAAGAAAGTGGTGGTGGGCTATGACATGCGAGCCACCAGTCCGGAGTTGGCGCAAAAGGCGATTGAGGGGATTACCTCAATGGGCGCGAACGTGGTCAACATCGGCCAAGCCACTACGCCGCTGTTGAACTTTGCTTTATCTTATTATCCGGATCATGAGGCCGGGCTGATGGTCACGGCCTCGCATAACCCGGCCGAATATAACGGTTTTAAAATGATGCGCGGGGATGCCATGCCGATTAGCGGGAAGGAGGTTCAAAAGTTAATAAAAGAAGAGGAGGTAGGGGAAGAGGTAGGTAGGGTGAAAGGGGAAGTGACTACTAAAGAAGTAGTTGATGAGTATTTGGATTACGTGGTGAAGAAAGCCGCGGCGCCGGATTTGAAAGGAATGAAAGTGGTGATTGATGCGGGCAACGGCATGAGCGAGGTGGTGCTGCCGAAATTGTTTGCGCGCTTGGCCTGCGAAATGATCCCCATGTATTTTGAACCGGACGGCACTTTTCCCAATCATGAAGCCAATCCGATCAAGCTTGAAACTTTGACGGATTTGAAAAAGAAAGTGCTGGCGGAAAAGGCGGATTTGGGCATTGCTCTGGACGGGGACGGGGATCGAGTGATTTTTGTGGATGAAAAAGGCGACCATATCAATGGCGACGTGATGCTGGCGATTTTGGCTGATTCACGTTTGAAGGGAAATCCGGAAAGGCCGGTGGTGTGGAGCGCGAACGCCAGCTGGGCGGTGCGGGACGCGATTGAGGCGAACCGGGGCTTGAGCATTATGGAAAAAGTCGGGCGCACCAATATTATCAAGCGCGTGAAAAAAGAAGCGGCCGTGATTGGCGGGGAAGTATCAGCCCATTATTTTTATCCGGAGTTTTCCGGCTTGGAATCAACGGATTTTACGATTCTGCTGGTCTTAAAGCTGTTGAAGAAGTCCGGGGGGCCAATGTCTGAACTGGTCAAGCCGTTTGCCAAGTATGTGATTTCCGGGGAAATTAATTTTGCAGTGAAGGATAAGGAAGCGGCGATTGAATCATTAGGGAAAAAGTATAAGGGCCAAGCCCTTGAGATTAGCACTTTGGATGGGATTCGAGCGGAATTTAAGGACTGGTGGTTCAATATTCGACCGTCCAATACCGAGCCTTTGATTCGTTTGAATTTAGAAGCCAAGAGCCAAGAATTGATGGCCACGAAACGAGACGAGATCGCGGCTTTCATCAAGAGCCTTTAAGATTTGCGGAAGGGGAGGAAAACTAGTAAAATTGGTTCATGTTTTTAACCATCATCACTTTCATCTTAGTTCTCGGCCTGCTTGTGTTTGCACATGAGTTGGGTCATTTTATTTCCGCCAAAAAAATGGGCATGAAGGTGGATGAGTTCGGCTTTGGCTATCCGCCGCGCATCTGGGGCTGGCGGCATCCCAAGAGCGGTACGATATATTCGATTAACTGGATTCCGGTGGGCGGGTTCGTGCGCATCAAGGGCGAAAGCGGCGAGTTTAAGCATGATCGGGACAGTTTTTCCGCCAAGGCGGCTTGGCGGCGGTTTATTGTTTTGGTGGCGGGCGTGGTGATGAATATCGTGTTGGCGGCCGGGCTGCTGTCCATCGGTTTTATGATCGGCTTGCCCAGTGCCATTGATGAAAACACGCCTCCCAGCGCGATTGTCAAAGAAGAGCAACTGATCATTATGCGAGTCATGGACGGCTCGCCCGCGGCCGAGGCCAAAGTCACGGCCGGGGACGCTTTAGTTTCCATTGACGGGAAAATTTTTGAGACATCGGAGGCGGCGCGCGAGTATATCGGCGAGCGCGCGGCAGCGGGCATTGATTTAACTTTGCAAAAAGAAAGCGGCGATTATTATGATGCCCGAATCATGTCGCGATTTATTCCGGAGGCGGACATGGTGGGTATTGGCGTGGGTATTGTCAAAACCGGCATTGTTTCTTATCCGCCGCACATCGCGGTGGGGCAAGGCATTTCCGCCACTTGGCTGTTGACCGGCGAAATCACCAAAGCCTTTGGCGGGATCATCCACGGTTTGTTAACTACGGGCCAGGCGGGCGTGGATATTTCCGGACCGGTCGGGATCGCGGTCATGTCCGGTGAGTTTGCCCAAATGGGGTTTGTTTATTTGTTGCAGTTTATGGCCATCCTTTCCATTAATCTGGCGATTATTAATATTTTACCCTTGCCGGCTTTGGATGGCGGACGCATTCTGTTCTTGATTATTGAGAAAATTCGCCGCCGGCCAGTCAGCGAGAAGGTCGAGGGCGTGATTCACACCATCGGTTTTGCCCTGCTCATGCTGATCGTGGTGGTGGTGACTTACCAAGATTTTGCGCGCTACGGCGGACGCATGTGGGAGGGGATTAAGGGATTGTTTGGAGCATAGTTTCCTCGTCGTCATTGCGAGGAATGAGTTATTCATCGAATGACGAAGCAATCTCAAATGACTCGAGATTGCCGCGCGTCGACAAAATACTCCGCTCGCAATGACGAATTGATGAATATAAGAAAATTATGAAAGAAGAATTTGAACAACTTAAAGATCTAGCCCAAGAGGCTTTGAAATCAGTACTCGATCGCGACAAACTCGAGGTTTTAAAGATCGAGTTCTTAGGGCGCAAAGGCAAGATGGCCGAGCTCATGAAGCAAATCGTGAACGTGGCGGATGAGGAGCGAAAATTGATCGGGGCTTTGGCTAATGAGGTTAAGACCGGTTTGGAATCAGCGTTTTCCGCCAAAGAACAAGAATTGGCCGGGGCTGAAGAAGCGGGCCGAGCCGAGAAAGAATGGCTTGATATCAGCGAACCGGGCGCTTGGTCCAAAGAAGGCCATTTGCATCCGGTGACCACGGCCATTGGCGAGATTTCCGATATCTTTGCTCGTTTGGGTTTTGCGTGCGTGCGCGCGCCCGAAGTGGAATGGGATTATTATGCTTTTGAATCTTTAAACATGCCGCCGGACCATCCGGCGCGGGACGACTGGGAGACTTTTTTTATCGCGGACGGCGCCCAAACCGCGCAGGGCAAAGGCGAGAAGCAGGGCAAAATGGTTTTGACCCCGCACACTTCCAATTCGCAAAATCGGGAAATGGCCAAAGGCAAGCTGCCGATTCGGATGATCAACATTAATCGAACTTATCGCCGGCAGTCGGATGTTTCGCACACGCCCATGTTCCACCAGTTCGAGGGTTTGATGATTGATCAGGGCGTGACCATCGCGCATTTGAAAGGCGTGCTGGATTATTTTGCGCGCACTTATTTTGGAGCAGAACGCAAAACGCGTTTGCGGCCGCATCATTTCCGTTTTACCGAACCCAGTTTTGAAATTGATATTAGCTGTGGTGTTTGCCAAGGCCACGCGAGCTCGGACTCAACTTGCCGTTTGTGCAAAGCCGGTTGGCTGGAGTTGGGCGGAGCCGGCATGGTGCATCCTAACGTGATTCGCGCCGGCGGCTTGGATCCGGAGAAATACACGGGCTTTGCTTTTGGCTGGGGTATCGAGCGCACGCTCATGATGCGCGAGGGCATGCAAGTGGATGATATCAGGACGCTGTATCGGAATGATTTAAGATTTGTAAAACAATTTTGATAAGAGACCTCCCCCCGGCCCCCTCCTTCGTAAGGAGGGGGAGAAACGCGAGGGAATAACCTCCCCCCGGCCCCCTCCTTCGTAAGGAGGGGGAGTCCGAGAGGATGCAGTACGTCCTCCTCCCCCTTACGAAGGGGGAGGTCGGGAGGGGGTCTTGAAAAGTATTATGAATATCCTAGTAAGCTACAACTGGCTCAAAGAATACTTACAGACGAATTTATCGGCTGAGGATTTTGCAGCCAAGACCACGAACGCGGGCAACAGTGTTGAGTATATTGAAAACATGGCGCATCGCTTCGACAACATGGTGGTGGGGGAGATTACCAACATCAAAGATCACCCGAATGCGGATCGCCTGAAAATTGCGGAAGTGAAAATTGGGACCATGAAAAAAGTGGAGATTGTATGCGGGGGCGTGAATTTGCGCGTGGATATGAAAGTGGCAGTGGCTTTGCCAGGATCCAAAGTGATTTGGCATGGGGAAGGCGAGCCCGTGGAATTGCATGAGACCGAAGTGCGCGGGGTGAAAAGCTACGGCATGATCTGCGCGGCCGCGGAATTGGGCTTTCCCAAATATCCGCAAGGGGAGAAAGATATTTGGGATCTGACCAATGTGACGACCGAGAAAGCCGGGGTTCCTTTATATAATGCTTTGGGCATGGATGATGCGGTTTTTGACATTGAAGTGACCAGCAACCGGCCGGATGCGGCTTCAATCATCGGCCAAGCGCGCGAAGGCAGCGCTTGCACGGGCGATAAGTTTTTGTGGCAGGCCAAAGATGTAATGCCGGATGGGATCGCGCGCGCCAAAGTGGAAGTGGCGGTGCGCGAGACCGAGCTTTGCCCCAAGTATGAAGCCGTGCTGCTGGATAACGTGAAAGTCGGGCCCAGCCCCTGGTGGCTGCAGAAACGATTATTGCTCTCCGGACATCGGCCCATCAACAACATTGTGGATGTGACCAATTATGTTTTGCACGAGTATGGCCAGCCTTTGCATGCGTTTGACGCGGACAAGCTGGACCATGGAATTGTGGTGCGCAAAGCCGAGAAAGGCGAGAAGTTTTTGGCCTTGGATGGCAATGAATATGATCTTAGTAAAGATATGTTGGTGGTGGCTGATCATGCCAAACCAATCGCGATTGCCGGAGTAATGGGGGGAGAAGAAACTGGCACAACTGTTGAAACTACCCGCGTGATTTTGGAAGCCGCGACTTTTAATCCGGTGAGTGTGCGGCGCACGGCCCGGGCTTTAAATTTACATTCGGATTCTTCAGCTCAATTTGAACGCGGCCTTTCCACCCAGAGCACGCGCCCGGCTTTGGCTCGGGCCGTGGAACTCATAAAAGAAATCGCGGACGCGCAAGTAGCGAGCGAAGTGACCAGCGTGCAAGCCGAGCCTTACCAGCGCGAGGCGTTTCCGTTTGATCCCAAAGAAGCCAAAGCCTTGATGGGCGTGGCGTTGTCGGACCATGAAATGATTAGCATTTTGGAACGCCTGGGCTTTGAAGTGAAAGAAGCGGGCAGTAATTATGAAGTGAAAGTGCCGTACTGGCGTGATCATGATATTGAAAACAAAGTGGATTTGGTGGAAGAGATCGCGCGAGTTTATGGTTATGAAAAAATTCCTAGTATTTTGCCGGCGGGGGAGATTGATCCGGAGCATCAGGATCAGACTATTGTTTGGGAGCGACGGGTGAAAGAGCTTTTGCGCGGGTCCGGGCTATCCGAGACTTATGCCATGAGTTTTATTTCTGGTAAGGAACTCTCGAACGCTGGTTATGATCCAGAAATGTCCGTGAAATTACAGAATCCTTTGGCTAGTGATTTGGAATACATGCGGCCGTGTTTGATTCCGACTATGTTAACCACGATTGAAAAGAATCAACGAATGTTCCCGGAGGCTCAACTGTTTGAACTGGCACCAATTTACCTTCCTAATAAAGAAGATATTCCTAACCACAAGATGCAGTTGTTGATGGCGATTTATGAAAAAGATGGCGCGTGTGCTTTTACCAAAGCCAAAGGAATTTTGGAACGCTTGATGCGTGAGGCTGGTGTGCGTCAATATCGTTTTGAGCGACCGGAGTCCTCGGACTCCTCCCCCTTACCAAGGGGGAGGTCGGGAGGGGGTCTTGAATGCCTTTTGCACCCAACGCGCAGTGCGAATGTTTGGGTGGGAAATCATGAACATGTTGGCCGAATCGGCGAGGTTGATAAACAAGTTCTGAATGCTTTTGGTATTGAACAGTCAGTAATTCTGATTGATCTAGATTTTGATGCCTTGGTGCCGCATCTTTCGTTAGCTAAAACTTACACTCCAATTCCTTTGTATCCGGAAGTAAAACGGGATTTGGCGTTTGTATTGGATCGAACGGTGGAGTTTAGTCAGATTGAAGCGAAGTTGAAAGAAGCGTCGGGTTTGCTTAGGGAAGTGGAGTTGTTTGATACGTATTGTGGAAGTGGGGTTGAGGCAGGGAAAAAGTCCTTGGCTGTGCATTTAACGTTTCGTTTGGCTGACCGAACCCTTGAAGCAGATGAGGTGGATGAGGAAATCGCTAAGCTGCGAAACGTGCTTCAGGAGCAGTTTAGTGCTACAATGAGATCATAAAGACAATTATTACTGTCATTGGGCGGTCGCCTCCCTCCACGCGTCATTGCGAGGAAGGAGTTGACAATCGACTGACGAAGCAATCTCAAGTGACTTGTGATTGCCGCGCGTCGACAGAAGACTCCGCTCGCAATGACGAAAGAAAAATATGACCCCCTTAGATATTCTGTATATTGTCCTCGCGTTTTGTGCCTTGTGGCTGACGGCTGGTTTGTTTTGGCTGGTGTGGCAGGTCGCGTCCATTTTAAGAAACGTGAACGAGACCATGAGTTTGGCGCAACAGACTTTCGACAAGATCGAAGAAGCCATCACGGCCATTCGCCACAAATTCGAAGCCGCGTCCTCAACCTTGCCCTTGCTCGTGGGCGGCATGAAAAAAATCATCGACTACGCGATTGAGAAGAAGAAGGGGAAGGAAGAAAAAGACGAACCCGCGCCTTAGCGTGTCATCCCGAGGAGCGCAGCGACGAGGGATCTCTCGATAAATAAAAAGCACCCCATCGCGGGGTGTTTTTATGTTGCAACGTTTTGATAAATATCGCGATTAGTTTATTATGGCGTAATAGAAAAGGCGAGATAACCGTATATGATATGCAAGATGAAAGTTTAAACAAATCAATTATATTGTTTGAGGATTTTCCAGTTCGCCGAAAATGGGTGGAGGAAGAAGAAAAGTGGTATTTTGCCATTGTCGATATTGTTGCCATTTTGTCTGAAAGCACTGATCCGGCTGGTTATTTGAAGGATATGCGGCGCCGCGATGAAGCCTTGTCAGAAGGGTGGGGGCAAATTGCCACCCCCCTTGCAATTGAGACTAAAGGCGGTCCGCAGAAGGCGAATTGTGCAGATATTGAGGGTATTTTTAGGATTATCCAATCTATTCCTTCAAGGAAAGCCGAACCCTTTAAGCAGTGGCTGGCTCGGGTTGGCTATGAAAGGCTTAAGGAAACCGTTAACCCGGAGCTCGCGGTTAACCGAGCCAGAGAAAATTGGAAAAAAATGGGCGCGCCGGATAAATGGATTGAACAAAGAATGCGCGGGCAGGAAATACGCAATAAGCTGACTGATTATTGGCAGGGAAGCGGGGTTAAGATTGGATTAGAGTATGCGAAATTAACCGACATTATCCACCA
>JAHJAM010000033.1 GCA_018814025.1 Patescibacteria group bacterium
AGTGCTGATGAGCTGGAGGCAAAAAGGCGAATCACGTCCGGCACGCCGGAATAATCGAGCGTTTCATAAGCAATCTTTTCTCCAATCCGAAGCAGCCGCTGGCGTAGTGCCGGTGAACGCGCACCACACAAGACTGCGCGCATCCCTTTCGGCATCGGATGTGCTGCAAACGTCGGCGGAGTGACGCGCCATCCCTTCTCGCAGCCTTGCGCAAAGAACTCCACATGAGCCAGTCGCTCGAGGTCCAGTCGGAGTTGCTGGTGCAGGGGAAACTCAGCTTCGCTAATAGTAGCGGTTACGTTGGCGTCGGAATCGTTATCGCTGGAATGGAGTTCCTCCACGGCGGCACGAAATTGCTGCCAAGAGCCTTGGTGACGGGCAGACAGCCATAGTAAGAGTTCGTCAGTCTTCACCGCATCCTCCTCCAAAGCTGTTTGGCCGCAACGCAGTAGTGCCGCCAGAGAGTCTTGGCTCCATCGATTTCTTCTGCCAACGCAAGCTGTTTATGTCTGGCATCGTTAATGGTGGTAACCCACTTTCTTAACGCGCGCGCCATGTTACGATTCCGAATTGTGTGGCCGGCGGTGGCGATTGGCGGTACCGCATTTAGCAAAACAATCCGGGCTGTACGCTTATCCGCATGGAGCGTGTCAATGGGCAGCGCCCAAACCGGAGAGAATGGGACCAGTGCAAAAATGGTTTCGGAACGTATGTCATCATGTGCCTGGCAGCAAAAGATTTCACCTGGTCGCGCGCCTATTAACAGAGGGTTTGAGGCTGGGACGCGAACTTGACGACAATGCGTCCCCTCAATCTGGTGAATGCCTGCGCCACAAATCGCAGCTCCAGTTCCAAAATCATGTGCGTGCCAACCATCCCAGCTTTCGTCTATCGTGCGGAGCGAATACGTCTCATACCGGTCGCCAAACCAAAGTCGGTGTTCACCCACCGCATCCCATCCCGGTACTTCAAAAGCGCCGTCGGCGGCAAGTTGAGCAGGCTGGCCGTCAATCATCACTTGAAAGCCGCCCCCCAGTTCTCCTGTCAAGCGAATGCGCGGTGGAAAACCTGCCAGCCAGGTATTTCTCTCCAGCCTGATACCTCCGATAAAGTGCGGTTCAATCTCGTGTGCTGGGCAAAGAGCGTTCAAGAGGTCTTGCTCATTGCGCATAGGAACGACCAGTCTGGGCGTCACTTCGCGGAAAAGAATCCAGCCAGTCGGAACGCCGGACGTCTGATCATCACACACTTCAGGGTTGACACATCCCACGTTTGCAAGGGCAGCCAACACGTCTTCGCGCAAATTTTCTGTAGCCAGAACCGCATGGCGAGCGTTAAGCCAAAGGCGTGCTGTCGATACGAATCCATGCAACCCAAACTCATCGCCCGGCGCTAGCACATAGAGTTCACGCCCACCCATCACCCAGCGCCAACGGCGAGCGTCTCCTCGTCCACGCCACTCGATGCCTTGCTGGAGCACATTTGCTGCGTCAGGGAGCGGCACGGGTTCGTAACAGTTATCGCGTAGTTCGGTCAAACGCAATTCGCCTTGTATGCCTGTGATTTCAACGTCGCCGGGCATACCGTCGCGTCTGTCTGGAACGAGCGCCAATGTTTTCACTATGCCACCGCGACCGAATACAAGTTGTAGCCTGATCCCTAAATCGGCGCTTCGCCTCGGAGCTGGACGAGACGCACTTTCCCGGGTCGTTAACGTCCTCGGCACAGGAGTGGGTGGTGTCAGCGGTTGATAGGTCGGCGGCTTGAATGTTGGCTCAGTATCGGTAGTCGCTGGCTCCGCTGTCTCGCAGGCGTCTGACTCAGCTTCATCGGTTGGCAGTGTCAGTGGCTTGGACACGGTAGCTTCCGCCGTGTCTGCTGAAGTGTCCGCCTCGATGTACTTCTCGTCCACCTGGGCAGGCTGTGCAGCGGATTCGCTCGCCGGTGCGGCGGTCTCTAACAATGCAACAGGTGTTTTCGTGTCCGAGATAAAAGGCTCGCACTGAGAAACGCCGGATGGTTCGACCACGTTTGCGTCGTTGGAACCAGCAATCTGCTTAGGAACTGATGGCGATTGGACGACCTTACACTCCCGGATGATCGCCGCATTCGCACTGAAAGTCGTGTCAATAGTCGCCTCAAGCGGAACAACAGGCGAAGTTGCTGATGGCACATGAGGAACTGCCAGTGCTGGTTCTATTGGCACTTGCGGCTGCATTTCTGGAGAATGAACATCTTCCAATAGTTGGGAGAGGAACTGTGGTTTAGTAGCATCAGGTTTTAGCTGAACTGGCTCGTAAGACGAACCGGGTGCTGAGTCCTCGGCAACCAAAACAGAATGTGGACTTGGTGTCGGTTCGCACTCTGTTTTTGTGCTTTCAGACTTGAGCGCGTTGACAGCCATGACGGGCTTTGCCTGTGACTCTCCGGAAGGCGATTCCTCTATAGTCGGGTGCTGGTGAGCCTGCGGTCGTCGTATCATACGCTCGCGGCGTGACAAAATCCACGCCACGATTGCGATTGCGACTACGACGGATAGAATAACGATGAGAAATTTCGTCATAGGTACCTGAGAATAAATGATTGAGTCGAGGGACATTATCTATTTCTCTATGGTTTCTCCTAACATCACAGGTTTACGTTTGTTTTCTCCGTTAGCCTCCTAGTTTCCCGGCGGTGTCAAAATTTTCAACCTTATATCCGTTGGCCTCAGCTTCTCACATAACGGTTTATCCATATCATAATTATGGATGAAATAACATAAATGATAGGAGTTTGAAATCCTGCATCTTCATTGAGATTGGCGATTTGTTGACATGAAGCAAACGGGCTCATACATCAAAATCCTTCAACGGACCAAGGCGGGAGGAGTAGCGATGGATCATACGCCGTCTCCCTCCACGGCGATGGCGCACTGGAAAAAAGATGTCGGCCCATCTCCTTCTGGGGGCCACGGAAGGAGACGGCGTATGATCCATCGCTACTCCTCACACCGCGCTCTGCAAAGGAGTTACAGTGAATGATCGCGTTTGCTGAAATGTAGCGTCCAATAATTTTGACCGGCATCCACAATTTCAAATGATATTCCTTGTTGGGTGAAATTGAGCGTTGACAATTCTCAATCATTATGAAACATTACAAATCGCTCTAAACAAAAGACCGAAATTTGAACGTGAGGAAAGACAATGCACGTTTCAAGACTTGGCCCTGACTTTTCCATCAATATCCTTCAACTCTCACCTGTAATGCAGGCGGCATTGCCCGCATGTGGAATCCTCAGTCTTCTGGATAATCTGAAAATTGAC
>JAHJAM010000055.1 GCA_018814025.1 Patescibacteria group bacterium
ATTTCAACCTGGTTCAAACCCGCACTTTTGACCCACATCCATCTGCATGCAAAAGCGCAAAAGCGATATGAGGCAAAAGCGGCTCCACTCACTGCCCCTAATGTAAGCAGACACTCTCTCATCGCCTTGATCCATCACCTCGAATCAACCGTTGGTAACATGCAATGGCAGCCAGTAGGCACAGAATGGGCCGATTACTACGAGGATACGAACTATTCACAAGAAGCGATGAATCATAAGAAGCAAGTGGTTGATGTCTATCTCAGCGAAAGCAACCCACGCACAGTCTGGGATCTGGGCGCCAATACCGGTGTATTCAGTCGAATAGCAACGGCCAAGGACAGTGACACGATTGCCTTTGATGTTGATCCTGCAGCCGTGGAAAAAAATTACCGGCGGATGCGGGAGAACAAAGAAACAAAGATATTACCTCTATGCCTCGACCTGACCAACCCCAGCCCATCGATCGGGTGGGCAAACGAAGAACGTCTTTCTCTGATCGAAAGGGGGCCAGTCGATACTGTCCTTGCGCTGGCGCTGATTCACCATCTGGCAATCTCCAACAATGTACCCTTCAGTAATATCGCCGCTTTTCTACGCCGGATATGCAAGTTTCTGATAATCGAATTTGTCCCCAAGAACGACTCACAAGTTCAAAGACTCCTCCGCACTAGAGAGGATATATTCCTCAATTACAATCAGGAACACTTTGAACAAGCATTTAGCCATCACTTTTTGATCATGAAAAGCCAAGAATTACCTGATACACTAAGAACGATTTACTTAATGAGGAAAAAATGACTGGTAAATTAACTTTATTGCACCCCCTTCTTTTCTCAATCATTATTGTGATTGTGCCATATACCCAATATGCCGGATTGATTGCCCCGGCGCAGGTTGTCGTGCCTTTTATTGTGATTTGTGTGTTAGCTTTATTTTCCTATTTAATTATCAAGCGCATTGTAAAAAAGGCGGACGTAGCAAGTGCCGTATTATCCCCGTTACTGATAATATTTTGTAATTATGGGGTTTTATATGAATACATTTCAAGTCTTACAAATGGAATAAAAATTAAGGGACCGGTTTTGATTCTCGCCACTCTTTTTATCCTGATTATCCTTGCGGTCTATATTGAAAAGGTTCTGGGAGCGCATGAGGTCACCATAAAAAATGTAAACAAGTTTTTTTGTGTAATTGCAGTTGCATTAATCATTTTCAATACATTTAGTATTACCATGCAATCTATTGCAACAGCGAAGGTAATTGAGGCATCGGGCATGCCTGGCATTACTTTGCCAAAACAGAGCGGCCCCCTTCCTGACATCTACTTTGTTATATTAGATGAGTACGCTGCCCCTTCCCAGATGAAGAATGATTTTCACTATGACATGTCGCCTTTTGTTGAACATCTGAGCCAAAAGGGGATTATTGGTAAGCGATCACGGGGGTCCAGTTTGACCGAGAAAATATTTTCAGTTGGGTGAAGATTTTACTGGCGACATAAGGCAGTTTATGTTACAGCCCATGCTCAGAGAGGCGAAGGCACGATGGGCATGGCTGAGACATCATATAGCATCCGTGGGCGTCAGATTGATGGTCAAGATCTTTCGACCATCAGGGATCTGATCCGGGGAAACGAGTTCCTGGGGAGGACTGCCCTATCCCGGCTTCTGTGTGAGCAGTGGCACTGGGAACAATCCAATGGTCGGCTGAAAGATCGCGCCTGCCGGGTCTTGCTGTTGGCCTTGGAAAGCAAGGGGGTCATCAAGCTTCCTGCACGGCTCAGGGTAAGAGAGTCATTTAACCGGAGGGGGCAGACTCTTCCCGATCTCTGCGAGATTGACCAGGAGGCGGTTACCGGCAAGGTTTCCGATTTTCGTTCTTTGACAATCGAGATGGTGCGTTTCACCCCCGAAGAGAAGCTTTGGGACCATCTTGTTCATACGTATCATTACCTGGGGCATCCCTGGATCGTGGGGTCCTATTTAAAATACCTGGCCTATCTGGATGGTCGCCTGGTGGCTTGCCTCGGGTGGGGGTCCGCTTCCTGGAAAGTAGCCTGCCGGGATAGTTTCATTGGCTGGGACACGCCCATCAGGAAGAAGAACCTGTCTCAGGTGGCCAACAATGTCCGGTTCCTGATTTTGCCCTGGGTGAAGGTGGAGCATTTGGCCTCCAAGGTTCTGGCAGCCAACATCAAGCGCCTGGCCGCTGATTGGCATTCCCTCTACCAGGAACCCATCGTGCTTCTGGAAACCTTTGTGGATGTTGCCCGTTTTCAGGGGACCTGCTACCGCGCCGCCAACTGGCGGTACGTGGGGGAGACCCGGGGGATCGCCAAAAGCGGCAATGATCACTGTTACCACGGCCAGCCCAAGGCGGTGTATCTCTATCCCCTGGCCAAAGATTTCCGGGAGCGACTCCATGCTTGATCGAACATTGCTTCCGCCCCATATCGTGATTACCGCACAGGATCTTCAGAATACCCCGCCCGTCATTCTGACGCTTTTGGAATATCTGCTGCAGGAGAATATGGCGCTGAAAAAGCAAGTTGAGGCACAAGAGCGGCAGATTGAAGAGCTGAGAGCGCGACTCAACATGAACTCAGAAAACTCCAGTCGTCCACCGTCAACGGACAGTCCCTACAAGAGTAAGGAGACGGGCAAAGAGAAGAAGAAGTCAGGGGCGAAAAAGGGCCACAAAGGACACCGCCAGACCCTGCTTACCCCCACGGAAACCAAATTGATCAAGCCTGAGATTTGCTCTTGCGGCAACGGAGAGATGGTTGATCTTACTCCCTACTATACCCATCAGGAGATCGAGCTTCCGGAAATCAAGATGGATGTTACGCATTTTGTCCTGTACAAGGGGAGCTGCACCTGCTGCGGGAAGACGAACAAGGGGTTGATTCCAAGGGAGCATCGGACCGGATTTGGACCGCGCCTCACCGCCCTCATCGCCGAGATGGCAGGGACGCAGACAGACAGTCGATCCATCATTCAGACCTTTTGCGATTCTGTGCTGGGATTCTCCATCAGCCTGGGGGCGATCCAGAAGGTGCTGGATCGGGTTTCGCAAGCCATTGAGCCCTCTTATAAAGTGATCGCCACGCAGGCCAGGCAGGCGGCGGTGAATCACGTTGATGAAACGTCCTGGCATAAGAACGGCGCCTTGATGTGGCTGTGGGTTATGGCAAACACGAGATCCGCGTTATTCATGATCCACTCCCACCGGTCCTGGGAAGCCTTTCGGGAGTTGATTCGTGATTGGAAAGGCATCCTCGTCAGTGACGGCTACAATGTGTACTGCAAGTGGATCGGCCTCCGGCAGACCTGCCTGAGTCATCTGATCCGGGATGCCAAAAGGCTTTCGGAAAGCATGAATATGGACACCGTAATGTTTGGCCGCAGGGCTTGGGAGGAACTTCGATGTCTGTGCCACATGGCCAACGCCCCGCCCAGCGAAAAAGAGTGGGAAGCCTTCTATGGTCGGCTGATGCAGCTCATCTCCCGATATCGGGACAATAGGGATGAAACGGGCAGGTTCGCACGCCGACTGGAAAGGGAAATGGCCCATCTATGGACTTTCCTCGAACAGGAGGGCGTGTCGCCAACCAACAACCATGCAGAACGAATGATCCGCTTTGGGGTCCTGTGGAGAAAATGCAGCCAGGGAACAAACAGCGACAAAGGAAACCGCTGGGTGGAACGTATTCTCACCCTCAGACAGACCTGTCGCCTGCGCTCTCTGAAAACCTACCCCATTCTCGTTGACGCTGTCCGCTGCTATTTTAAAGAACAAGAACCCGATTTATCCTGGGTCAACCAATACTGAGACTGAGTACCCTGTGATCGCTTACGTGTAAAGAATCCCAGAATTCTGTGAGACTCTGCCAAGGTTACCAGTACATAAGTGTTGGCGATCCCCTTTTTCAAATGCTGGCTTGCCGTCTTTTGTAAATACTCGTTGAGGACCGGTTCTCCACAGTCGAAGGCATCGC
>JAHJAM010000042.1 GCA_018814025.1 Patescibacteria group bacterium
AGGATTTACAGGATTCACATGATAAAAAATTTGGTTTTGTCATTATGTCATTCTGATCTGCGTTCATCTGCGTTCATCTGCGGCTCGAATATGTTTTTTTTTGCCGCTGATTGACGCAGATGTTCGCAGATAAGAAAATGGTAATAGTTCACCACTTTTTCCAGATCAAGCGGCATATCTTATTCTTGAGCTCAACTCATATCAGAGAAGGAGCCTTCTTGCAGGATCTGTGAGCAGTGACAGCTTCGACAAGGAACTCAAGCGAATTGCGCTTTTGCAGCCAACAGGTTCTTGTAACAGTCAACAATCGCGATGTCAAAACAGCACCCTTGTCACTTCTATTGCCGAAGCATATCTTTCGCCACTGAACCGCCGGCCTAATGCCTCGCTCCGCTATATTGTTGGTTGGCTCGACCCCATTGTAGAAAATAAAAGTGAAGAGATCCTTAGACCGTTTCAGCAATTTGTTTGCCAAGATGCGCACGCACCTCTCCTCTGAGTCTGCATGCTCCTTCAAAGATCCTTTGATTGCGTTCCGAATCGGCCGAGACTTTTTGATAAGTTCGGCCCGGGATATCTCCCCTTTTTTATATCGATACCATATCGCCATGAGCTTCTTCCGAAGCTTTTCCATCGTTTCAGCAAATAGGATGGCATCCCGGGACTCTGTAGCCTCGCCAACCTTTAAGATCCCACGGAAGTCCCTTTTAAGGTGCGCCCAGCAAATTTGGAATAGTCCCTTATGATATTTTGTGTATGCACCCCATCGATCCACGCACAGGATTCCGTTGTATACCTTTCCGAATACATCGACTAAGACCTTGGAACTTCGGCTTTTGGCCACTTGAAAATAGATAAAGACGGAACCGACAAATATCCACAACCACCGATCCCGCCAGCCTGTTTCGTCGGAATGGATCACCGGCTCTTCAGGCAGGGCATCTCTTAATTGCGTATCAATCGGATCCAATGCAGCAGAAGTATCTTCCAATAAATTCTGCACGGATCCAAGAGCAATATTTATATTCAGAAGAGTCTGACAAAATTCCTGGGTCCCCCGGCGAGATACATGAAGAACCGCTGCCAGATAAGCTATTATAGAGGATAACCTTGGTCCGAAATTCGATTTAACCACTTCTTTTGGTAAAGAAGCTGAGGTCTTAAAACCGCATTCACATAAAATGGTATGCGCTTGATGTTCTGTAATCATTGGCTTGATAGGTTCTATCTCCGCAACCTGCCATCGAAAGGGCTCACAAACCTCATTGGCTGTTTCATCTTGAGGCAACTCTTTACCACAACAACCACATTGCTTAGGATAATAATGAACTACATCGTTAACCTCTTCGACAGGAATCAGGTGCCTTTTGGTCCCCTTGTGCCCAGGTTGACCTCCGGCTCTGCGTTTTCTTGAATCGTTGCCATTTTCACTCTTTGACTTTTCTTTCTTATCACAAGGATTATCAGATGATGGAGGCTTTGAAGAATTGGTTGAATTCTTTTCCAGTTGTGTAATTTTCTTTTTTAACCTCGTATTCTCAGCATCATATATAAGCAGCTTGGCCACCGTGGGCTCTTTGCCCGAGTCGTATAGCCTTTCTGCCCCACGCCTATCCATGCTGCAATACCTCCCGGAAATCCACCGATAGAGGATACCCCCATACAGCTTTAATTGATCGATTAACTTTATGGGTTTGGTCATTCTTTCCTCTTCCGGTGGTATCGCCAAGATAAACCCAATTCGCAGCCCTATAACAGGTCCCCTTGAATCTTTCAGTGTCGACAAAAGTCTCAAGAAAACATATGCGGTGATTATAAAATCGCTGCCAATCCCTGGCAATAACCTTCGCCATCCTGCCCAAAAGATGGGATGCCAAATAGGAAATTCGCACCCAGGGCAATATGAGAAATCGACTGTTATAGGCAATAAGGTGGAGGTTCTTTTTACGAACATCGGCTGACCAGCCGACAAATTTATCCCTGCATCCAATATGCCGGGGCGCAGAAGACCAACTAAGACATGCAACAGGTCTTTGCTGGGTGAAAACAATATATTTTAGATGTTCCCCGACTGGATGAACATAACCCAAATAATGGTATTGAGCTATGAGACCGTTAAATAGCCCCTCAAAGGAGGTGCATCGAACCTGTCGGATTTCAAGAGGGCTAACTTCCGATAAGTCCCTAAATATAGACGTTTGATCAATATCAACTTTCGCAGGGCTCTTACGAAGAGCCAGAGGATTATGAGGCGTAACTTTTCTGTCGGGAAGCTTGATATGGCCGGCTCTTTCAAGGCGCAGTAAAAACCCCCTGCAAACCATATCTCGTAAAGCACCGTTGGGTTGAACCCAGTTCCAAGCCTGACAAATTTTCTTTGATAAAGCACGGCGACTATCCCCGGGGTTATCGGCTATCAACCTCTTGATAAATCCGACGTCTTCAACAGTCGCGACTCTACCTTGATATTTAACTTCCAAGCTCATATGCTAACGTTTAGCAT
>JAHJAM010000054.1 GCA_018814025.1 Patescibacteria group bacterium
CTTTTGCACAACGAATTGTCGGCGTCCTCAGTGGCGACCACGAATATAAAAATCACGATCCAAGCTGATCATCAACAGTGAATGTCTTTAATAATATGTGGGTATTTTTCATTTTCATATAAATCTATGACGGTTTTTATATCTTCTTTGCGCTTTACAAAGATAAGATCGCAGGATGGGCAGCGGTAGTAGGTCCGGCTGTAGAAAGGAAAATCAAAGTCACTGACAGTCTGGCAATAAGGACAATAGATTTTTTCATCTCCGACGGCTGATAGCGTCATAATGTTTCATAGACTCTTATTGTTTCCGTTATCATCTTATCGACGGAGAAGTCCCGGACAACTTTTGCCCTGGCATTTATACCCAATGAACGCGCATAGCCGGGGTCATCCACCAGACGTTTTACTGCCTGGGCGAGGGCCAGAGGGCTTTTTGGCGCAATTAACAGCCCTTCCCTGTCGTCCGTGATCTGTTCCATAATGCCGTCAATTGCCGTTGTGACAATGGGTTTTTCCATGGCCATTGCCTCCAGTGTGACCATCGGAAAACCTTCGAGAAGGGAAGGTATGACGACGACATCCATGGCGGAAATGATGTCCCTGATGTCACTGCGGTGGCCCGTAAAAACCAGTCGGTCATGTATGCCCAGGGAAATCGCCAGTCTTTCCAACTCTTTTCTCAATGGCCCCTCTCCGACCAGCATAAATCTTACTTTTGGGATATCCTGGATGAGGGCCGGAATACTCTGGAGGAAATATTCGAAACCCTTCTGCCAGACCAGTCGGCCCAAAGAGCCGATGAGAATCTCGCTTTCGTTAACAGAATATTCCTGGCGAATCCTGCGCCGTCCTACTTCCTGTTCATGAGGTTTGTAGCGATCCGTTTCAATACCGTTGTAAATCTTGACGACCTTTTCCCGAGGGATGCCGTGACGCTGGATCATGGCCTGTTCCAGGACGGAGGAGACGACGAGAAAACGATCGACAAACTTTTCGGAGAAACGGTCAAAACCCCTGTAAAGCATCATCTTCATGGGGCCAACATCATATCCCTCGACGGGCATCTGGACGGTGGAAACATACCTCGTCTTCCGTGAAAAACCGGATGCTAGGCGGGCATAGAAATCCGCCCGGGCGCCTTGCCCATGCACGATGTTAATACGATTATTCTTGATGATCCGGATCAAGTCTATCAGGACGGACGGGTTGCAGCGGTTCGAAAAATCGACGGGATGACGCTGCACTGGCGAATTGGAAACGGCATGATAAAGGGTTTCCTGGGGACCGGAGGCAAGAAATGTTTCATATCTGCTCGCAGGCAGCCCATTGATGATCTGGGCAAATCCCCGTTCACCGCCGCCAAATTCCATGCCATCGATAACAAAAAGTATCCTCGTTTTCATGGACCGTCCCCCCGGCCCATTCGCTGGGTAATGTGGCCGTTTTCGCACTGGATCCTGTATTTTGGATGATCGAGAAAGGGTTTCAGCAGTTCCGGATAAGGGCCGAATATTTCCTGATCAAAGGGGATGTGATTTTGTATAATCTTAGAAACACATCTGTTTTCTGCTTCCTCCCATTGGAAGGTGTTAAACTCCTCTGTCATATGAGTCTTGACATAGTCTTCCAGGGTAGGATAGCGGAGATAATCCTTTAGTTCCATCCAGTCTTCCCAGAAGTAGCGCAACAGCATGCGCCGCGCCGGCTTGATATTCACATGGAAAACATAGGGCTCATACCAGAATAGCGGTTTATAATAAAAAGGGAACTTGACGGCCTCGAAACGGCCGGGATGGATAAACCGAGCAGATTCAGAAAAGCCATGAACATATTCTTCGATGTGGACCATCTCTCGCGGATCTTGATGGAAGAGGTCTCCTGAAAGATTGATGTGACGCAGGTAAATGAGATAATATCGTTTCGGATTCAAAGCAAGAATGCGCAACCGCAATTCGTCAATAGGGTTCTCTCCACTGGTATGGGCGACCATGTCACCGTCCCAACGAAACACCCAGTGAAACGAGGTCTGTTTCAGTGCAAAATTTGAGAGATCGCCGTGATGGAGTTCCGGTTTCCGCCAGAGTTTCAGCCGCCCGTTTTCCATAACTGCCATAGCTTGGAGGATTTCGTAAGTCCCATCAGTAGAACCGTTATCTACGACGATGATTTCATCAGCAATCTCTTTGATCGAAGCAATAGAGACGGCGATCCAGTCCCGTTCGTCCTTGACGCGCATATAGATGCTGATGCCTTGGGGCCTCGGTTGTACAACATGAAAAAGGCCTACAGTCGGCAAGAAACTGGCCAATGAGCGAATCGCCCGAGATGAGTAATTGTAACGATCGGGCCATTGATTAGCAGTGGGATGGGTATTCACTGTTTTTGATGCCAGCGCCAAGCAGTGGTAATGATGGTATGGAGATCGGTGAATTGTGGTCGCCATCCCAATATCTCCTGGGCTTTATGAGAGCTACCGATCAACTCTGGTGGGTCACCGGCACGGCGCTGAGTTTCGAAGCTCCTAATTCTACGTCCCGTTACTTTTTCGGCCATCTGAATGACCTCGCGTACTGAATAACCTTCGCCATTGCCAAGATTGAAGGAATCACTATTGCCGCCCTCACGCAGGTAATCCAAAGCCAGAATATGTGCATCCGACAGGTCGGTCACGTGGATATAGTCGCGGATGCAGGTACCATCAGGTGTTTCGTAATCCGTACCGTAGATTTTTATCTCAGGCAGTTTGGCAATGGCAACATCTAATGTCAATGGAATCAAATGAGTTTCCGGGCGATGGCGCTCACCTACATCGGCATCAGGATCGGCACCAGCGGCATTGAAATAACGAAGATTGACATGCTTGATCCCATAAGCCCTGTCATAGTCCTTAAGAATCTGCTCAATCATGAACTTGCTCCAACCGTAAGGGTTGATCGGCGCCTGCGGATGATCTTCCTCAATGGGAATACTAATCGGCACTCCATAAGTGGAGCAGGTGGACGAAAAGACAAGATACTGGACACTGAATTCGCGCATCACGTCCAAAAGATTTATCGTGTGCATGACGTTATTGCGGTAGTACTTCGCCGGATCATTGACCGATTCTCCAACAAGTGCAAAGGCACTGAAGTGCATAACGGCATCAATGGGGTATTGCTGAAAGCAGAGACGGAGCTGATCGCGGTCGGCAAGGTCACCCAAAACGAAATTCCCCCATTTAACAAAGTCGCGGTGGCCACAGATCAGATTGTCGAATACGACGGTGTCATAACCACGTTGGCTCAACAATTTATTGGCGTGCGAACCGATATAGCCCGCCCCGCCAAGGATCAGAATCATAGAGGTCCTCCATATAAGTTCATGAGGGTAAGACCCTTGGTCTATTCGAAATTACCACCCTAATCTGCGACTGATGTTTTCAATTGACTTTTTTAGGGTCTTTGATAAACCGAACTGACCAAGATGCAGGCGAAAAAGGTACATTTCAGTAATTAAATTAAGTGAAGGAACTGGCCGCCCATTTTTTTTGTAAACCAAAGATCCACGACAGATTTTACAGCGATCTTCGATCATTATGCCTTCAATCTCAGCATTACGCATAGCGGTTGCCTTTTCGCTATAATAAATTTCTTCGAGTGATTGGCATTCGGCGTTTCCTAAAGAAAGTTCACCTTCGTAATCGCAGCAACAATAGGTACAAATACCATTGGATAATACAGCAAACATACTTTTCATCATTTCGCATACCCCTTTATCCCTTGGAATTACAGTATAGTCAGGAGGTATATGCATATTGTCCCAATTTCCTCGGTGCTTAACAAAAAAAGAAATATTATCGCTCAGTGGATATAAAAGTCCTGGATTTAGGATATTGATTCGCCGTCGATTTGAAATATTTAACAACTGCCGCCATTGGTCATACATTCGTTGCAGTAATTTTTGCAAATGAAGTGTACGTCCTATGTGCCAGGAATGACTTTGAATATCTGCAAGATAATGAATCTGTACCTGAGGGTGGTTGGGGTGAGATGCTGCTTTACTGATAAAATCTCGTAATTGGTTGGTATATCGTTCCCAGCTTAAAGCTCCTCCACTCCGTTTAACGAAAGATGATCCATCTAATTCCTGCAGACTCACAACGATCCCGCCGTTTCGCAAAACATCAAGGACTTGAGTCGCTTGTTCCGATTTAAGCATTGCGCCATTTGTGTAAAGACTCACCGAAAGTCCTTTGTTGTTAGCAAAGGTAATAGCCTCAAAAATATCAGGATGCAAAAGTGGCTCACCGACCAAATGGAAAAACACCTTTTTTGTCATCTTTTTTTCACTCAATTCAGTAAGCACTTTCTGCCAAAGCTCACGTGGCATATGTTTGCGAACACGTTTCATGCTGTCGCTGGGGCAAAAAGAACAATGAAAATTACAGAAGGTTGTTAATTCAACAAGAACAATGTCCCATAGATTTGAGACTTTTCGGGTTATAATAGAAGTGTTATTCATACGAACCCCAAAAAGTCTGAATTCTTTGAGAAACCAACATTAATAATTTCATGTATTTTGTTTCATCCTCGCGACGGCAGTAGCTTCAAAGCTGTTGTTTCTACCATCTCGGCTATCTGTGTCCTGCTGTATCTGCCGGCAATAAATGCTCTTCCTTTTCCCCCCATCTCAGCACGTAAGGTTTCATTTTCCAGCAGGCGATTAATTCCTTGGGCCAGGGCGGCAGGATCTTCAGGCGGGACGATCATCACGGCGCCACTGTCGGCGAAAAAACAGCTTGTTTCACCAACATCCGTGGCCACGACCGGTTTCCCACAGGCGAGATAATCGAATATCTTCACGGGAGATCGTTCAACTGCTTCTTTGAGGAAAGGCGCAACACAGACATCCATGACACCACAGTAGGGAGGGACTTCTTCATAGGAGACATTTCCGGGAAAAAGGAAGTATGCCCTCAAAGTATTGTCATCTATCTTTTGGCTCCACGCCGCCCTCATCGGACCATCGCCAAGGACGAGGAAGCGGACCTGTGGGTACTTTTGGATAATTGAAAGGGCGGCGTCAATTAAGGTATCAATTCCCTGATGACGGAAAAAAGTACCGATAAAACCTATATAGGTTAGTGATTCATTGAACCCCAGTTTCAGGCAACACTGGCGCTTATCCATCGGATGAAACAAATCAATGTTTGTGCCACTCGGCAAAACGGTCAACTTTCTCCAAGGAATTCCTTCTAATGTGTGCATGTTTTCCGCGATCTGCTGGGTGACCGGAAGGATATGATCGCTTAAATGAAAACTGATTTTATCGATGAGATGCACAAAGGTTCTCTTGAAAAGATTCTTAATCGAGGCGTATGCTCGGTGGGGACTGTCATTGATCTCAAGCATCACCGGAACGGAAAGAAGTCTGCCGAGGATCATCGGAATAAATGACCACATAATCCGGACATAA
>JAHJAM010000038.1 GCA_018814025.1 Patescibacteria group bacterium
CGTTCCTTAGCCCACTTAGCGGTATCATAATCTTCTTTGCCTACAGCCATTACCTCAAGGTCCCTCACAGCCCGATAATCATTTGAAATCTCTGCTTCAGCAAGAGAAAACCGACTTTCTTCCCCAGAAATTTTGTCGATCCAGCTTTTATTTTGCAAGCCCATTTTATCAATCATATCGGCTGGAACAACGGCACGTAAAGATCTTTTGATATTTATTTGGCACTGCTCAAGAAATAATTTGAAGTCGGCAACACCTGATGGATTAACCAAATTCTTAAAAAGACTTTCAACGCTTTTAAATCTTTCAGGAAATGCTCGGAAGAAAGCAGACATTGCCATTGCAACAATATGCCTTGCAATGATTTTCTCATTTTGTAAACTAATGACAGGGGGACGAATTCGACCTTTAAGCATCCGTTGAGGTTCAGAAAAATGATAGAGATCATGAGGTCCTCGTCGACAATATGTGATAGCAAATCCGGGATAGCCACTTCGGCGTCCAGCTCTACCAACACGCTGGGTATAGTTGAACGCTTCCGGAGGGACATTGCGAAGAAAGATGGTGTCAAGATTACCTAAATCCACACCCAGCTCAAAGGTTGTAGAGCAACTCAACACATGAATCTTTCCATCCTTAAATTCTCTCTGAAATTCTCTAGCCTTTTCCTTATCAAGCTGCGCCGTATGCTCTTCCACACGTAGTGAATCTGGTAAATCCGCCTTGTAAAGTAGCCGATAGTGATTTGCATTGAGGTCTCCTGCACGAATTTCTTTGAGGCTACCTGAACAATGATGCCTTGAACAGACAGTACGAACAGAAATTGCTTGAAGACGGCCACAGATTTCACACTGAAAAGTACTATCGTTATCCTTAATGAGGTGGATTCTCCACCAATCTGGATTAATCCTCCTTGAGTCACCTATAGAAAATAATAGACGATCATGGGATAAGGTAGCCTTTTCGTCACATATCCGGAGAGTATCCCATATAGTTCTTAAGGTGTTCACTGCCTGCTTCGCAGCTTCTTCTTTTGGAAGGGAAGAAAGAAGCTTTATTAAAAACTTAATCCTTTTCCCTGTTACGCCAGCCCATTTTCGCTCTCCAAATCTCAATCTGCCATTTTCAACTGATGATATACACCTCTGTGATGTCTGAAGCCCCAAGTCACCCCAATTCAAGGAAACACCTTTTTCGGTTTGAAGCTCGGCTGCCATGTCAGTTCTCATAGAATTTAAAAGGATAAATACCACATCATATGCTTCTTGTTCGGTTAGCGACCAAGGTGGACTTTTAAATATTTCGGGGATTTTGAACCAATTTGGCCAATTGATTGACCATCGAACCAGACCAACACCTTCAAGAGAAAGCCGTTGTTCATCGGTCAAAAACTCTCTATAAAGTGCACGCCAAATATTCTTTCGAATCGTAGGTTCATCATCTGACTCCTTCTGCTTGAAAGCCTTTTGGTATTGTTTGAAAGCTCTATCAGCAATTGTAGAAAGACTAATTCCCTCCGTAGGATATTGTGTAAAACTTTTCGTTATTTTAAGAATCAAATTGCGGCTTAGAATATCTTTATACGAATCTTCGAGATACCAAGCAAAAAAAGCAGCTTCCTGACGTCCATCTGCAAAGGCAAGCACCTTCTTTCGCCCTATTGGAAGGGTTTGGTAAAGAGCCGTAGCTATAACAGCGTGTGGACCGTCCGAGCCATGAACTACCTCACGCACTGGATCACGCCCAGCAGCATTGTATCCGCAAGCGCCGCATTTTGCCATTTGATCCGCCCTGTCTTCGTCCTTCGGGGATTCCCCTCTGACTACATGGATTAAACTACTGTGTCCGCATTTCGGTTTGCTTTTTCCCATCTCGCCACACCGAACGCAAAGTTGGAATACCTGCTTGCTATTCGTTGCCTTGCCATCATCTTCATCGTCTTCTTCAACAGTACCCTCTATAGGTCGAAAAAAGGTAGCTCCAAAACCAACATGACTCGGATCACGAATCGCTTCTACCAACTTACCTTCCTTAAAATCTTTTGGCCCCACAAAATAATGTTGGCCACACTCTCGACATAAAGCTACTTCGAATGCTATGCCCTGTGAATCCTGCGTTCGTCGGTCAAGAAGAACTTTTTTCTGAGGCCAATAAGAAACAAAGGCCCCTTCAATCGATCGAAGAAAGAGATGATAACGTGCAGACAGAAGAGGTGCGTTAGATACGAAATCCTTCACCTTCAAAAGAAGTTCAACCAATTCAGATAGCGCAGGTAGCCGTTCATTATCTTGTAGATCTGCAAAAATTTGAGCGGCAATTTCCGCCGCTTCGGTAGGATTGCTAGTGATAAGCTGACGAAGATTTGTTGCTCGACGATCACGCTGAAGGAGCTCACTAATTATTCTCGCCAAATCTTCATTTTGTGAAAACGATATTCCAAATTTAGTCGCTAGTTCAGCAACGCGTCCTCTGGTTTCTTCTTTTTTCTCACGAATGACATCTCCAAGAAACCGGTATTCGTCTAGTGAAAGACTGTCTGATCCACCTTCTCGTATTGGATCAGTTTCCCCAAGAATTACGTCCTCTTTATGAAACTCTTCGCCAAACAAATCAGAAGCAAACTTTGCTACCGCTACTTTATCTCCTTCTTCTCCACCAACCAAAGTAGCACTTGTCGCAATGCATCGGAAAGGCTCAAAACGCCCTCCTTCTTTTAATCTTTGTTTAAGACGCCGTAGTAGCATTGCCATCTCAATGCCACGAGAACCACGGTATTGATGGGCTTCGTCCAACACGAAAAATTTCCACCACCGAGCTTGCCCATTATCAAAAAGTGGACTGTCATCAGGACGAAGCAATAAATACTCTAGCATAGAGTAGTTAGTAAGTAGGATATGGGGTGGTGTTTTTCTCATTTCGGAACGCAAGACTAATTCTCCCGGCAAACGTTTTACCATATGATCTCTTGCGTTTCGCCATGAGTCTTTTTCATCTTCCGGAGTTTCTCCGATATACTGTCCAAAAGTAAACCGAAAAGATGATTGCTCTTTTTTAAGCCGTTCGCTGATTTCTCCAAGACGATCACGCTGATCATTTGCCAGAGCATTCATAGGATAAAGAATCAACGCACGTACGCCCGGAGATAGCTTGCCTTCTTGAAATTCACGATAAAGATGCAGTAGAATAGGATAAAGAAAGGCTTCGGTCTTGCCACTTCCTGTACCTGTTGTAACAATTATATTAGATTCGTGAAGCACTCCTTCAATCGCTTGTTCTTGATGCCGATATAGCGGTCTGTCGCCATCTATTGCCTTCAGAAATCCGTCATCAGGTTGTGATCCGAGAAGGTGTGTGAATAACTTCCGAGGTGTCTGTCCTCGCTTAAATACCGATGTGGCTTCAAGGTATGGCCCTTTACTCAGATATCCTGAATTAAGCGCTTCCTCGAAAGATGCCCTTAAATCTGGTTCTTTAAAGTAAAAGGTCGTCTTTAAATAACGCCTGTATCTTTCTTCTATATCTCTTGACAGTTCTATCGGATTCATTTTTTCTACGCCCCATCTCTCATATTACAACAACCTCCATAAGTATTTCTCACCTTCAATTCTTCATAACGATTCCGAAGCCGATTAATAACTTCGGGAAATTCGTTTCTTGCCCGATGAGATCTATCAATCCAGCGTTTTTTGAGGCTAACAATTTTATGACCCCGGTCTTCATTTACTTCGAGATATAAAGCAATTGCGCATAACGCCTGCTTTACAAACTCGTCAGGTTCAGCTCGATGCATTCTGCGTCTTTTGAAATACGTATGCCGTACTTCTTTAATCAACAAACGTAATGATCCGTGTGTCACCTTGCGAAGCTTCGTTAGGACACCACACAACCGTGGGGCTGATATCCCAGCAAGGTTTAGAAATGACCTCTCGGGTTCCTGCTGCTTCTCGGCCAAACGAGCAGGAATGATAGCTACAGCGCCCTCAATCATTTTATCGTTTATTGTAATCCAAATCTTAAGAGAGTATTCCCGCGAGCAATCTGCCACTTCTTGAGAATCAGCAAAGTCACGTAGTGGAATGGCAACCGTATTCTCAATAACTTTCAGGTCATAACGTCTGGATCTGTGTTGTTCGAATCCTGTTGAAATTGCATTTGTCCAGCGAGGTTTGGGAAGTTTAACCCAGAGAGTCTTTTGGGAGATTGCAGTAAATTCATCACGTGCCAAAGTTAAACGCCTGTCTTCCCAGCGAGATGGGACTTTGCTTTCTTCCGCCACCATCCACCAAACTCTTTCCACTAATATGGCTACTTCCACCTGATGTCCGTCATTTGAGCCAACAAGCCAGCAGGTTTTATCTCTTGTTGGGTTAGGAGGAATGGTTAAAATTGTTTTGTTATTTTCCCGCTTCATCATTGAGTTTCCTTCAGGGTTATCTATCGCTTGGATGTAACAATCGGATTCATGGAAGAGATCAACAAACACCTCCCCATGTCTCGATTGCGGAGGAAAAAGAGATGGTTGTTGTATTTTAATATCCTTTAGCCCGCCTACAAACCTGAAGTCTAAACTTTCTACTAAGTCAGCGTTTTCATCGTAAAACCTAAGAAAGTACCATCCACCTTTTCTGGATGTAACTTGAGACATATCTTGTTCGACAAGCTCTTGATTTGGGCTAAAAAATGTACGCCATTTCCCCTGCCCAGCACCTTCCTCACCGACAACAATTGTCTGAATATTTGTCCATGTCTGCCTACCAAGAACAAAAATCTTTAATGGCCCGCTTCCAAAAAGAGGACCTTTATCTTCATATGCATCAAGTATTTGATTTCCGGCTAACTTAAATTGCGGTGATTTTGGTTTAATCTCAAATAAGGTTCCATCGGGCTTATGGAAAACAATTCGGCTGCCATTGTCCTTCTGAATATCGAAGGAGTGCGCGCGGCAATTCTTAATTGACACTGGCTCTGGTGCCCTCGGGGGTAATCCCGACAATTTTTCATCACGCTCCCAGCTATCAGAGACCACCGTAAGATATAATCCAAATGACGGATATTTCACACGGCGTCCGCTGCCCCACCCATTCAATTTGAATAAAAGGTAATTCTCTTCACCTGATAGAATTTGAACCTTGTTGTTTTCCCAGCAAACTTCTACATGTTTATTTAAAGCTTCCCTGAGACACCAACGGTCTTCAGTAGCTTCATCTTTTAATAAGGGTACTCCATTTTCAATAACTTCTAACCCTTGAATTGATGCCATTTCCTCTGGAATTTCTACTGCAAGCATCCATTGACGTTCTTTTTTCCAGCAAATTATTTCGGGTTTCATTCGAGAAGAATTGATACTTTTTTCTTTTTGGCGTTCATAGTTACGGGCTGAACCTCTTGATCTGCCTCCTCTCTTACCAGGACTCACTCGATTCTCTTCAGATACTTCACAAGGGTCGAGTTCCTCTTGAATATTTCCATTTTCGATAATAATAGTAGACCCCTGCCCTGCTTTACATTCCTCTTCAGCCAGAGGTTTACTTGGAATTTCTTTTTCTAACTGTCCAAAGTCTTTCTTAGCCTCAGTGGAATCTTGTCCGCTCTGAACTATTTCTTCTGTCGGAGAAACCTTTTCCTCTTTATGATTCAGCAATAGTTTTACCAAATCTCGTCTCCGTGCTTTCTTGCGACTATAAACCACAACCCAAACAATAATACCTATTACAATCGGTAAAGAACATATCAATATCCAGTCTACGATTTTCATGCCATTCCTATATTAATGCTTTTCAGTGGCATCGTATTTGGTGCCCCACTACAAGAACAGAATATCTCAGGGCAAAACGTCTATTATCCCTTTGTACGCGACTACATCTCTAGTGTCTTTATCGCGACAAAACCTCCACAAACTCCGCCGCTATGTGGAATTCATCTTCACGAACATTTTTCAGCACGATATCTTTAAATTCTTTATTGTCCGGGGAAAGCGTTATTTTGGTATGGATCCACGTCTCATCCTTAAACTGCCTCTTTTCGCTTTTATACCTCTTGATTGTAAAACTTTGCTGAGTTTCAGGATCAGTTACCCTTCGTGATTCAACTAACACAATTTTGCCATTACGCGACCCGCCTTGGTCTGTCCGGAACAGACACCAACTCCCGTCAGAAATAGTTGATTCCATGGATTTGCCAACTACCTGAGCGATAAAATAACCCTCTTTAAACTTCTTCCTCATTGGCTTCCAGCCCTTAATCGTAGGAGTTTTTTGTTCCCGGAAAGAAGTTGCTACTGCCTGAAGATCATAAATTGGAAGATAACCTTTTGAGTACGTTGCTTCCGGGATGACATCACTAAAGAATAAATCTGATTTTTCCTTTTTGGGAGAACCCACAAATCGTTCAAAAGCCTCGCTGAACTTCTCTTGCAATTGCTTATTATAAAAAGGCAATCCTATTAAACGAAAATCCTTGTTTTCTAATTTCAGATCAACAGTATGGTTGTTTTCTATTTCAAGAAGCAATTTTTGTTTCCAGTTTTCTTTAGATTGCTCAAAGGTATTCTGCGCATCTAAGAATTGGTCGCCTTTGGGCTCAATAAATATTTGATACATAACTTCTTGCTCCGTCTTCTTCTCGGTCAAAAACAAAACAAAATCCGGATAAAATGGCTCACCATTGTCAAAGCTGTAAATTTTGAAAAACTGCTCATTGCGAAGCAATGCAATGTCTTGATATTTCTTCTGTAGTTTGGCTATTGCCTCATCGATAAACCGCAAAAATGCTTCTTCCTCGCTAGTCCCCCAGATTTCGTTTTGCGCAAACCATTCCTTGTTGCCAAAATCGAAATCTCGCATATTTTTTGCTCTCGGGCTTTCACTGTCCAGTTGCAGTACCTTATTGTTTTCAAATATTTTTCGGATCAAATGAGTCTTAAATTCCTTTGCTCCATAGTATTCTTTTTTCTCTTTGCTTGCTATTTTCAGCACTTTATCAATCACAAATCCGGCAATACTTAATTTTTCAGTCTGCAGGAGATTTTCTACCTGTTCACTTATGCCCTTGACCTTTATTTTGATTCCACCAAGATATTTTTCGTTTGAAATAAAATCTTTTGCAGATTCTATGTTGCCGAATATCTTGCTTAACTCGTTGAATTGCCCCGAAGGCGTTTTCATCAAAGCGGTGCGGATAACATGCCTTCCCAAGGCAGTGAGCTTAAATTCTTTAATTTCTGTCTTCGCTTTTTCTCCAACACCAGTGCCCGCAACAAACAAATCTTTTTCAATTGCCTCTCTTGTTGGTAGTTGAAAAATATTTACTTCGGCATTGTAATCAAATACCGCTTTGGCGTCCGAAAGTGCAAAAACATCCTTTCCCAAATTTTGCTTGCGTGAATTTAAGAAAATGTATCCTTTCTTCCAAAATTCGCTATGCTTAAAATCATCTTTAATTCTTATTTCTTTTTGCACTGTTCGAGAGGGCATGATACCTTCACGAACCAGAACACTTTCTAACTCTTGAATATAGCGGGGATTGGTAACACTATGATAATAAAGCTGTTCTAAAATCCGAAGTTCGTTTTGTGCATCAGTATCATATTTTCGGCGGTAAGGATCAGTAAAATCCGCAATCGTAAAAGGATAATATCTTGCTCCTCGTCCGATGAGCTGTGCTTCCTGAACCGTCGTTTTTCCTGGTTTATTGCCTTTAGCGTCACGGCTATTATAAAGGCGGACAATATCAAACAGATTGAGAACATCCCACCCCTCGTTTAATTTTTCAGTAGCAAAGACCGCGCGAATTCCATTATTTAGATCTTCCAGCGAATTTAGCAAAATTTGTTTCTGCTCTAAATCTTTATCATCATCAACCGTTAAGCATTTCTCTGGCGCAAAATCATTTTTGATTTCTGCTACCAAATTAGATAGTGAGATTTTCTGCTCCTTGAAAAAACGAAAAGCCTTTTGCAATGTGTCATCGTTGCTTTTAGCTTGTTGTTGAATTGCTTTTTCATTAAGCCCTGCAATGAGTTTATGAAAGGAATCCTTAAAGACACTTGAAACGACAATCTGCGGATTATGCTCTTTAGATATTCCTTCCTTGGGAATGCTTACCCTGTTGGCCTTAAACATAACTACCGGCTTTAATGCGATTTTGTGCTTTCCCGCTATTTTTAGACGGTACTGTGAAATAATCACCGCCGAAAGCACACGCTCCATAATCGGCGCATCAATTTGCAACGTCCGCACATCTTTTGAAAATCCGTCCAAGCGATATTCTTTAAGATCGTACCGAAAAATTGCTTTGTCTTTATATTTTTCAATGA
>JAHJAM010000026.1 GCA_018814025.1 Patescibacteria group bacterium
GGTTCTTGAAATAGCCGAAAGTGATAGTTAAAACCGCATTGGAGATCATGATAAACGGCACCATGGGCGCTAAAGCTACTGGCAACAAACCCGAACCCATGGCCACGGAACTGGGAATAATGCCGATCAAGATTGCTTCCGTGGGCCCAAGTAAAGCCACGGACAAAAACAAAATCGCGTTGACGATCGGCCCGGTGACCCATTGCGAATGAATGACCGCCGGCAAAGCCGTGGCCACGGCCAACAGAGAAACAAAGGTCATCGCGCGGGCTTTGGTCTGCTCCTGCGGCCAAGCTTTAACATCAATCATAAAGTCAAAGTTAAGATTGAGTCTATTTTACCAAATTATCAGAAAACCGCCCATGCGGGCGGTTTGTCGAATGAAACGAAGGCTCTAAGCCAGCTTGGCGGCAATCACCAAAATAATTCCCATGGCCGCCAGCAGAAAAACTAAGGTGTAGGCGAAAACACTGAAGGCCTCTTTAACTTTCTGATTCGCGGCCAAAAAAGCCGGGTAGCCAAAAACCATGGATCCGGTCGCGGCCGCGGAAAACACCAATAGAGAAAGCATGATGGTTCCGGCCAAAAATTCATTTGGCACGGAGACAAAGTGATTCATTGAAGTTAATAACCCGACAATGAGCATAATATAAAACACCACGCCCGCGGCCTGCAGCAGGCCAATTTTCCAAGGAGTCTTTTTCATAATGTTTATCATTTGCTTCACATATGATGCGATCGCATCTTATGTGAAGTATTTTACTTAAATAAGATGAAATATGATTATCTTTGGCACTTGGGACACAAGGTGGTGCCCCGGGCCGCCACTTTAATCTTTTCCATCTTGGTTCCGCAGCGAGAACATTTTTCTCCGGCCCGGCCGTAAGCTTTCAATTTTCTATCATGCGCGCCCGGCTCGCCAAAGGCATCTAAATAATCATCAGCCGAGGTTCCTCGATCTTTCAGCGCTTGCTTGAGCTCCGTGATAATCGCTGAATACAATTTCTTAATTTGCGCGTCCGATAATTTCTTAACCGGCGTCAGCGGATGAATTTTAGCGCGCCACAAGGCTTCAGTCGCGTAGATGTTGCCAATGCCCACCACGCAAGTCGGATCCATGAGCCAAGGCTTGATTTTCGCGCTTGGCTTGCGCCGCAAACATTGGGCAAAATGCTGCCAGCCGAAATCCGCTTTCAAAGGCTCGGGTCCGAACTTATGATCCTCAAGCCATTTTTTTGCTTCCTTGTTGGTCATCAACTTTAAAAACCCGAACTTCCGCAAGTCTTCAAAATGCAATTCGCGTCCGCCGGACAAGGAAAACACAACATGCGTGTGTTTAGTAGGCTTCTCTCCTTTGTTCTTCAACAAAAGCCGCCCGGTCATCTTCAAATGCACCAGCATGGTCAGGTCGCCGGACAAATTAAACATCAATACCTTGGCCCGGCGTTCGACGCCCAAAATCTTATTGCCAGTCAGATCTTTAATAAATTTCGCCTTCCCCGGACTGATCCGCTTAGCAAACCGAACTTGCACGCCAATAATCTTGGCGCCTTTCAGGGCCGGCGACAGCTGCCGCCGAATTGTCTCAACTTCGGGTAACTCAGGCATAAAGCTCAATGCTTTCAAACGCTTGCTCGCCCATAATCCCCTTCAACGCCGTCACGATTTGATCAATTTTATCGGTTGATTCGGCTTTAACTTCAGTTAGAGATTTTTTCACGGGTTCGGACAAAGTTTCATAAATTGCCTCCCGCTGCTTTTCCACCCCGGCCCACTCTTCTCGAGCGGCCACAAAATCAGGCTGGCCGGCTTTAGCCTTTTCAGCCATTTCCTGCCAGCGGTTTTGAGTTTCCTGGCTGGCTTTCAAATAGCGAACCAGTTCGGAAAGATCCAAAGGCTGATTCGAATCAGGCGAATGCAGGGGCGTGGGCGCCGGTTCCGGGGAAACTTTATCCAAAAACTCGGCCATGCGCTGCCGCGCTACAAACTGATCTTCATATTGATCCGCGATCGTTTCCAAAGCTTGTTTCTGTTTATTAAGCTCCGTGACTTTGGCCATGGCCGCTTCCAGCTGTTCGCCGTCTGCCGCGTCCGCCTGGGCTAAAAGTTCCATGGCATTATTCAATTCGTTCATCTTTTCTTGAGCAAATTGATATTTAACCTCATCGCTCACCCCTTCAACGTCTAAAGAGTTATCCTTTTGCCAGCTCTCCTGCAGGGACATTCTTTGATTTTCTCCCTCCCCTTGCGCAAACCAGCCCGCTTCGCTAAACCCCATATGTTTATCAAAATTACTGAATTATTTTGCTTTCTTGATGGAATCTATCCACAACTTTGTTAAATCCTAACATATAGTATAATACCCGCGTTAGAAATTATTTCCTAGATACATGGTTACCGAACTTGATCCGCATTTAGAGGTGATTACCGGCTGCATGTCATCCGGCAAAAGCGAGGAATTAATCCGCCGCCTGACCCGGGCCAAAATCGCGGAATTGAACATTATCGTCTTCAAACCGGCCGTGGACACGCGCACAGGCGCGGAAATCAAATCCCGCTCCGGCGGCTCAGTGCTGGCCACCATCGTGAAATCGCCGGCCGAAATCTTGGATTATGTTCAAGATCATCATGCCGTGGTCGGCATTGATGAAGCCCATTTCTTTCCCATGGAACTCATCGGGGTGGTGGAAAAACTGATCCTGCAGGGCAAACACGTGATTGTTTCCGGTTTGGATTTGGATTACCGCGGCCAAACTTTCGGCCCCATGGGCGAGCTCATGGTTCGGGCCTATCCCGTGCACAAACTCACGGCCGTGTGCATGAAGTGCAAAAAAAATTACGCCACCCGCTCCCAGCGCCTGGTTGATTGTAAAGATCTGGAACTGGTCGGCGACAAAGAATACGAACCCCGATGTCTCAAATGCTACCAACCGCCCAGCGAAAAGTAGAAGATGTAGAAAGTAGAATCGCTCGCGTTGCTCGCTCGTAGAAAGTAAAAAGTAAACTCCCTAGGTTATTAGGGAGTTTTAACATTTCGGCCACTTTCTACTTTCTACTTTTTCCTTTCTACTCTCTACCTTCTACATTTGTTATAATATCCACACTATGCCCAAACCATTGATCACCAACTTCAAAACCCTCGCCGCCACCAAGCTGCGCCGCGATGCGCTCAACATCTGGACCGCGGGCGTGCAAGCGATCGAGACGCAAAAAGTCATCCGCAGCGCGGTCAAACGCCAAGGCAACACTTTAACCATCGGGCGCAAAAAATATCAGCTTAATGACTATCAAAGAATTTATCTGGTGGGCATCGGCAAAGCTTCCTTTGACGCGGCTTTGGCTTTGGAAAAAATCCTCAAATCCAAAATTAAGGGTGGAGTCGTGCTTTGCACGGTCCCGGGCGAACTTCAATACGCGCAATGCGTTACGGGTACGCATCCCCTGCCTTCGGCCGTGAATGTGCGCGCCACCGCGCAAATCGTCAGCTTGCTCAAACAAGCTGATTCGCAAGATTTGATTATCACCGTTGTTTCCGGCGGGGGTTCGGCTTTACTCTGCCAGCCCTACCAAATTACTTGCGATCAGGTTTCCCGCATCACCCAATTATTGATGAAAAAAGGCGCCACCATCCGCGAGCTCAACACCGCGCGCAAGCACTTGTCCGAAATCCAAGGCGGCCAATTTGTGCGCCTGGCCCACCCGGCCACGGTTATCAGTTTGATTTTCTCGGATGTACCCGGCGACAATCTGGACGAAATCGCTTCCGGCCCCACGGTTCTGGATAAAACCACGGCCCATGACGCGGCCCGCATCCTGCAAAAATATAACGTCCTAAACGAATGCCGCCTGCCGCATTGCCAGGTCTTGGAAACGCCCAAGGATAAGAAACTTTTCAAAAATGTCCACAACGAATTGCTGGTAACGAACAAGCTTGCGATCCAAGCCATGGCGCGAAAAGCTGAACAACTTGGCTACCAGCCCAAAATCCTGTCCGCCAAACTCCAGGGCGAAGCGCGCTTGATTGGAAAAAAACTGGCGCAAGCCGTCAAACCCGGACAAGCACTAATCGCGGGCGGCGAAACCACGGTTTTAGTCAAAAATGGCGGCCAAGGCGGACGCAACCAAGAAGTGGCCTTGGGCGCGCTTGAGCATCTGCCGGCCAACGCCTTAGTCTTATCCGGCGCTTCCGATGGGATTGATAATTCGCCCGTGGCCGGCGCCCTGGTCGATGGACTCGTTCAACAAAAAGCCGAAAAAAAAACAACTTTCGGCCGCGGATTATCTAAAGGCCAATGATTCTTTAAATTTTTTCCTGCAAACCCGCGGGCATTTGAAAACCGGCCCCACCGGCGTTAATGTTTCGGACCTGTTGCTGGCTCTGCGCCGCAAAACCTAGTATAATATAATCAATTAATTCCCTAACCCTTTATTATGGGTAAAATGTCTACCCTGGACTGGATCGTCGTGATCCTGGTCGTCGTGGGCGCGCTCAACTGGGGCTTGGTCGGTTTGTTCGGCCTGGACCTGGTAGCCACGCTCTTTGGCGCCATGTCCCTGCTCTCCCGCATCGTTTACGTGCTGGTGGGCTTAGCCGGCCTCTACAAGCTGGTCATGGTCTTCAAGAAAAAATAACGCGCACACCCAAAAACCCTTCGGCGAATGCTGAAGGGTTTTTGTTTCAGCGGTTGCGATCAAACCGGATCTTCAGACCCAAAACCGAAAGTGCCAAAAGCAGCTCCAAGCCGTGCATGACGCGCAAAGGCATGTTGCCGATCAAAAAGGCGTAAGTAACCCACAAGCCCAGGCCGCCAACATACAAAATATACCGCCACCAAGAAATGTCCTTGGTTGATTTCGTTTGCCAGCTTCTGTAAACCTGCGGGATCAAAGAGATTACCAACAACAGCCCGGCCAGATAGCCTAAATAGTCCATTTGATTCATATACGAATATAATATCACGAAACATGCTGGCGATTGTCCAATCCTCGAACCTGGGATAAGATGGATTAGCTATGTATCGAAAACCCATTATCTTCACCTTGGCGCTTTTGGTTGGTTTGCAAATGACTGCTGTCTCTTTGACCGCGGGAACTTTTTTGATGCATGAAAACGAATCCGCCATGCTCGCGGCCAGCGAACCTTGCCACGCGGCCATGATGCGAACTCCGGTCCCAAGCAACCAAGACGATTGTTTCAATCAGTGTTTGGAAAAAAATCAACGCTTCCACGAATCGCACGCGATCACAGCCAGCGGTCCCGAATTGCCGGCCGTGGTCGAATCCGAGTCCCCAGTCGTCAAAAACAAACCCGCGGACAACACCTCGCTCTTATTGGCCGCGAATATCCGCCCGCCGCCGCCCAACTTCCATCTCACGGTGCAAAAAAAGGAATAACGCGAAACTGAAAGCTAATTCATTAGTCTAAGTTTCGTGTTTTTATATTCCTTTATATGCAAAATGAACAATTAACCATTCAACAACCCTTGCCCCCTTGCTGTGCCAATCGTGTTACCCGCTTCAGCTGGAAGCGGTTCGGCGGCTTACTCATCGTGATTCTTGGCCTTTACCTGATTTTAGATAAAATCGGCCTCTTGCGCTTAAGCCCGGGTTCAGCCGAACCGGCCGGACTGGCCGCCATCTTCTCAATCGGCCTAATCGCCTCAGTTTCCTCCTGTACGGCGGTCTTGGGTGGATTATTAGCCGCGGTCTCAGCTAACCTGGCCAAGCGCCAGCCAGATGCCTCAGCCGCCAAACGAATTTGGCCTCATTTGCTCTTCAACCTCGGCCGCTTGATCGGCTTCGCCTTCTTCGGCGCCCTGCTCGGCCTGCTGGGCAGTGTCATCCACTTAACCGGCAGTCTAAACGGTCTGATGATCATCATCATCGCTTTAGTCATGATTATGCTGGGCGCCAACCTTTTGGAATTGCTCCCAGCCTCCGGCTTAAAGCTGATCCCCAAAAGCCTCTCGCACAAAATCCACAAACTGGCTGAAGCTGACCGGCCGCGCACGACCGTTACTTTAGGCGCCTTAACTTTCTTTTTGCCTTGCGGTTTCACCCAATCCGTTCAACTCTACGCCCTGACCTTGGGTAATCCTTGGGCCGCCTCGCTGGTCATGGTCATCTTTGCTTTGGGCACCATGCCGGCCCTGCTGGGCATTGGCACGATCAGTTCCTTGGCCAAAGGCCAAACTTTATCGCGCGTGACCAAAACCGCCGGCGCCCTGGTCATTGTTTTGGGCTTGAGCAATCTGAGCAACGGCTTAGCTCTTTTAGGCTTCAATCCCGGCCTGGCTCAAGCTTCAGACGCCGCGGTCGCGCAAGTCACGGACGAAGTACAAATCATCAACATGGAGGTCACCGCTCGCGGTACTTACGAACCCAATGTCTTATCCGTGACCGCCGGCCTGCCCGTGGAATGGCAGATTCACGGCGCGGACTTCATGGGCTGCGGCAATTCACTCATCTTGCGCAACTTCGGGATCAGCACTTCTTTAAAGCCCGGCGACAATGTCGTGCGCTTCACGCCGGACAAGCCCGGCCGCTACACTTTTTCCTGTTCAATGGGCATGATCCGCGGTACCATGATCGTAACCGAATCATAAAAATATGAAGAAACACATCTTTAAAATCGACGGCATGCACTGCGCGTCTTGCGCCGTGCACGTGGAAAATTCGCTCAAGAAACAAACCGGCGTCAAAAACGCTTCGGTCAACTACGCTTTAGCCGAAGCCGTGGTGGAAGCTAGCGACAACGTGCCTGAAATACAACTGCACCAAACGGTCAAAGATGAGGGCTATCGAGTTCGCGAAGAAATGAAAGGCGCGCACGAACACGATCCATCACAGATGGAAATGGCTTCAGCCGGCAAAAAAACCTTAATCAGCGCGATTCTAGCCGTGCCGGTCTTCATCTTGGCCATGTTCATGATTGAGTTACCAGGCCAAATCGCCGGCTACGCGCTCAACGCTTGGGTCATGGGCATCCTGACCACCATTGTAATCTTCGGACCCGGCCGCGAATTCCATGTCACGGCCGCGCGCCTACTCTGGCGCAAAACCGCGAACATGGACACTTTAATCTCCCTAGGTACGCTCACGGCCACAATTTTCAGCTGGTGGTCGCTCTTCAATCGCGGCGCTCTGTATTTTGAAACCGCGGCCGTGATTACAACTCTCATCCTCTTTGGAAGATATTTGGAAGCGCGCAGTGGCGGACAGGCCAGTCAAGCGATTAAAAGACTGTTAGAACTTGGTGCTAAAAACGCGCATCGTCTGAAAGCTGACGGCAGTACCGAAGATGTACTGGTTGAATCTCTCAAAGTCGGCGATTTGGTTCTCATCAAACCCGGAGAAAAAATCCCGCTGGACGGCACCGTTGCCGAAGGCGAATCCGGTGTGGATGAATCCATGCTCACGGGCGAAAGCTTGGCCGTGTCCAAAAAACTCGGCGACTTAGTTTACGGAGCCACGGTCAACGGCCGCGGCGCCCTGCAAGTCAAAATCCTAAAATTGAGCGGCCAAAGCGTCTTGGATCAAATCATCAAATTAGTCGAGGATGCCCAGCGGGAAAAAGCGCCCATTCAAAAACTGGCTGACCGCATTTCCGCGATTTTCGTGCCCGTGGTCATTGGCATCGCCCTGGCCACCTTCGCTGTCTGGCTGCTGCTGGGTTATGACTTCAATCTCGCCCTAATTGCGGCCGTGGCCGTCTTGGTCATTGCTTGTCCGTGCGCCCTGGGCTTAGCCACCCCGACCGCCATTCTGGTCTCAACCGGCCGCGGCGCCAAAGATGGCATCTTAATCAAAACCGGCGCCGCCCTCGAACGCGGTCGCGATCTGGATTTGGTGGTCTTTGATAAAACCGGCACCATTACCCAAGGCAAGCCCTTGGTCACAGATTTAATTCCCTTGTCTGGTTCGGAAAAAACTCTCCTGACCTTGGCTGCGTCTTTGGAAAGCAGTTCCGAGCATCCGCTGGCTCAAGCCCTTCTTCGATCAGCCCAAAACAAAAAAATCCAACCGAAAAAAGTCAGCGCTTTCCAATCCCACACCGGACAAGGCATCAGCGGACAAATACACGGACAAAAATATTATCTGGGCCAAGCCAAACTGATATCTCCGGACTTGATCACTGACCAAATCACCAAACAAGCTCACAATCTGGCTAAACAAGCCAAAACGGTTATTTATCTAGCTGATGATTCGCAAGTGATCGGACTGATTGCCATTGCCGACCAAATTAAGCCCCACGCCAAGCAAGCCGTGGCCGAACTGAAAAAACTTGGATTGAAAACCGTGCTGATGACCGGCGACAACCAAGCCACGGCCGAGGCGATTGCCCAACAAGGCGGGATTGATGAAATTCACGCCAATGTCCGGCCCCAAGACAAATTATCGCTGGTCAAAGCCTTGCAGGCCAAAGGCCACAAAGTCGCTTTCGTGGGTGATGGAATTAATGACGCCCCGGCTCTCACCCAAGCTGATCTTGGGCTGGCCGTGGGCACGGGCACGGATGTGGCCATTGAGGCCGGACAAATTGTGCTGGTCAGCGGCGATCCGCTGAAAGTGCCGCAAGCCATTCGCCTTTCGCGCCGAACCTACAGCATCATCCGTCAAAACCTGTTCTGGGCTTTTGCCTATAACAGTTTGGGGATTCCCCTAGCCGCTCTGGGTTTATTGAATCCCATGATCGCGGCCGGCGCCATGGCCTTTTCCTCTGTCTCGGTGCTGGCCAATTCCCTGCGCTTGCGCCGCTAATCCAACCAAAACCCTCCGGTCCGCGGACTCGGGGGTTTTGTTTTTCCACGGTATAATTATTGACAAAATCGATTTTTTATGTTATTCTTTGGTGTCTTGACCCTTAACCACCACAGGAGGCCGGATGTCCCCCATCGCCATTGTTGAGTCCGTGCTCGAGAAGCGGGCCCAGTCCCTGCTCGGCGACGCGCTTTTCAACTTCGTGCGCCAGATGGATCGGCCGGATCTTAACTTGGCCGACAAGGATGTGGATTTCGCCGAATTCTTCGACGAACTCCAAGATATCGTTCTGTTCTCGGCCGAGGTGTGCTTCCAGGAGCTCAACAACGGCCGGCAACCGCCACGCCAGCTCAAGGCCGTGGTCAGCGGTTCAGCGCGGCGCCACGGCGACCGCTGGGACATCGGCGCGGTCGATGTCAACGACGTGATCATCAGCTGATCTTTTGCCCGGCCGGATGACCACGAGGCTCGGCGGCTGCGGTGTCCAAGACCACGGTCAAAGAGCTTATTGGGACGGACCCCTCGGGAACTCTCCGTGGCCGGCCAGGCAAACTCAAACCCCCGACATCGGTCGGGGGTTTTCTTTTTGCTTAACTTTGGTGTTCCGCTGCCTCGGCCGCGTCCGCTTCGGCCTTATCTTTATGGATCGTGCCTTCCGGATGATTAGCTGGCGAGTAAACCGTATAAAGCTTCA
>JAHJAM010000027.1 GCA_018814025.1 Patescibacteria group bacterium
CAGCCGCCCAGCCGGCGATGGGTTCGGATCACGGCCAAAAATATCGACCGCCGCCAAGCGGAAGTGGACTTCAATTTAATCAAACAAAGTATCAAACAGCTGGATGGGCGAGCCCAATTTTTAGGCCCCAAACAGGAACCGGCCATGGAAGCGGGCTTTGAGCCGGATCAATCAGGGCCGGTTTTGAAGGAATTGGCGAAACTGGACGATAGTTATATCATTGACAGTAACGTGAATTCGTGATTTAATCGGCTCTTATGTCAGTTTTAAACATTGTCAAAAATCCAACCAAATCGCTGCGAGATAAGTCTAAGGAAATTCCTTTGGCTGAGATTAAGAGTACGCGCGTGCAAAAATTAATTGACGACTTGATTGAAACAAAAAATGCGGATAACGGCATCGGCATTGCAGCGCCGCAAGTGGGCGTGAATGAGCGCCTCATTATCGTGGATTTGGCCACCGGGCCCGCGGCTTTCATTAATCCGCGCATCACCAAAGGTTCGGTGCGAAAAATGGAGACCGAGGAAGGTTGTTTGAGCGTGCCGGGAATTTTCGGGTATGTGAAACGCCATCGCAAAGTGCATGTTAAAGCTTTGGATCGCGAGGGCCAGAAAGTTAAAATCGACGCGAAAGGCTTGGAGGCGATTATTTTTCAACACGAAATTGATCATCTGGACGGAATTTTGTTCATCGACAAAGTTGAGAAGTTTACTAATCCCCCGCTCTTGTAATGATTATGAAAGTTATCTTCTTGGGCACGCCGGAATTTGCGGCTCCGTTTTTGCAGGAGTTGATCAATGATCCGGAAATTGAAGTGGCGGCCGCGGTTTGCCAGCCGGATAAGCCGGTGGGGCGCAAAGGCGAATTGACGCCAGGCGCGGTCAAAGTGTTGGCGCAGAAAAATGGCATCGAGGTCCATCAGCCGGCTTCATTGAAAACAAATGAAGCGCTGGTTGAATTGTCAGCAATTGATGCTGATTTTTTTGTGGTGGTGGCTTACGGAAAAATTATCCCCAAGCAAATTTTGGATCTACCCAAATACGGCTGCGTGAATGTTCATCCTTCGATGCTGCCCAAATATCGCGGTCCGTCCCCGATTCAATGGGCGATTGCGCAAGGCGATGCGGAAACCGGGATTTCTATCATGCTGTTGGATGAGGGCATGGATACGGGCCCGATTCTGGCTTTCGAGGGGATTTCTATTGATGGCGAGGAAACGTACGAAACTCTGGTGGATAAGATCCATGCCAGAGGCCCAAAATTGCTTTCAGAGACGTTAAAACGGCTGATTAAGGGCGAAATCAGTCCGGTGCCCCAATCGACTCAGGGAGCCAGTATTTCTAAGCTTTTGTCCCGGGAGGATGGCCGGATTGATTGGACCAAGACCATGGGTGAAATTGACCGCCGATGGCGGGCTTATCAACCTTGGCCCGGAGCTTGGAGCGTTTGGAATAAGAACGGCCAAGTGGCACGTTTGAAAATCTTAAAAATGGCGCCCACGGATTTTGAAGCGGATTTACCCCCGGGCACAGTGGCTATCAAAAACAACCGACTTTACGTCGATTGTTCTGATGGAACTTTAGAGCTTTTGGAGATTCAGCCAGAGGGCAAGGGCCGAATGTCCATTCCGGAATTTCTAAACGGGTATTCGGAGATCAATGGCGCAGTGCTGGCCTAATTCTCGCTGGTTAAGGCCGGCGTGGTTTGGGGTTCGGGCTTGGGAATTTTGGCCGCGATTTTGGCACCGACCGTGACGGTCGGTTTTTTTGTTTGGATAAACGGGATCAAAAACAGAATGAATCCGAGCCCGAGCGGATGATTCAGATACGGTGAAAAAATGTGCGTGGCGTAAATCAGGGTTAAAGCGGAAATGAAACCCAATCCCACCCAAGCGTTTTTTGACGCTAGATAAGGCCAGAGCCCGCGCCAGAGCATCACGAAAATATATAAGAACGCGAGCGGCCCCAAAATTCCCATCTTCAGCCAAAGTTCCAGCCAGCCCCATTCCAGGGAATAGGTTTGATAAACGCCATCCGGTTTTTCCGCGCGAATGCGCGGGTCATCAGTAATGAACACGACGGTTTGGCCGAAACCGTTGCCCATAAGCGGCGCGGCTTTGATCTTTTCCAGCATGGGATCCAGCAGTTTCCAGCGAGAATCAATGGCCGAATCCGAGACAGTTGAGGAACGGGAGGAAAGCAAACTGGTCAAGTCGGTAAATGACAGAGTAGGTTTGGGAATGGGAAAGATAATGGCCACGGCCAAGATGATAATGGCGAGAATTTTGGAGAGCAGATGCGAACCAATCGCCTTCCCGACTTGCGGCCAGCCGGGCCAGAGAAATTTCACCAGCATGATGACAAAAGCCAGGGCCGCGGCTAGCAATCCCACCCAAAAGCTGCGTGAAAGGCTGATGAGAATGACTGAAAATAATAAGGCCAAAGTGACAAGCGTGCAGGCCCAGGCGTTTTTGTCGATTTGTTTGATCCAGAAGAATGGCGTGAAGATGAGGAAAGCAATCACAGTTGTGAGTTGGGCCGGCAGGAAGATGCGGAAAATACCGCTGTCCATTTGCGTCATTTCGCCAGTACGGGTGTCGCGGATGAAGCGATAAACATTAGCCATGAATTCTTGATCTAGGAAATGAGAGAACAGATAAAGCAACCCGAGCGTCAAAATTACGATGTATATTGCAGAGGCAGTTAAAACTTGCAGAATCATTCGGCGTTTGGGAGCGGTCCATTGAATCGACAGTATCGGGAATATGTAAGCGAGATAGAAGTAGGCGTTGCCATCGCGGAATGCATCCCCTGCCCCGTTCTGGACAAAGCCGATAATTAGCCCTAACGCGACTGCGATAAATAGCGGAATGAAAATTTTGAGTTTGGGCGTGTTGTAAACGAGTTTTTCTTTGCCAGCGATAACTAAGACCAGCCAAGCCAGCATAACTGCCAAAAAGATCACCATGCGCAAACCGATTTGAAAACCGCCAATGTGGGCGAACATTAAGTGGCCGTGAGAATTGGCGAAGAGTTCCGCGAAAACAATGGCCAGTCCGATCTCTAGATTTTTGAGGGTGATAAGGAACGTGCCGGCCGCGATCAGTATCAAGGCCGGCAAAACGAATTGCGTATCAAAAACCAAAGCCGAAACCGCAAAGCACGCGGCCAGTCCAGCCAGCGTAATCCAGAATGGTTTAGCGAAAAATTGAGCGCGCATATTATTTGGGCTTAATGACACTGGCGATTAGAGCCAGGATGACGAATAACGGATTCAGGGCCGTAAAGATGAAACCCCAGATCGAGCCGTGGTGTTTTTTCATGTAGCGGCGGAGGGACTGCCGAATAACCTTTTGCTTTTGAATGGTCAGGACGCGGTCGAAACTTGAACCGCCTTTGTGCTGGGCGCCGATATCAGCGTAATAGCGAATTTTCCAGCCGGCGTTGGCGGCACGGCGGCAGTAATCCACTTCTTCGTACCAAATGAAGAAGCCGGGATCAAGCGGGCCGATGGCGTTTAAGAGTTCGCGCTTGATGGCGAAGAAAGCACCCATGACTTGATCAACATCTTGGGTGCGCGAATAATCAAAATCCAGCCAGCGCCAGTACTCCACTGATTTTAAGTGCTTGAACAGGTGTGGAGCTTTTAGGAGAACTAGCAGTTGATCGATGGGGCGCGAGAAATGCCAGACGCAGTTTTGTTGTGAGCCATCAACGTTTTTTAATGATACGCCAGCGACTCCGACATCAGCGTCTTGCTTCATCTTTTGTTCAATTTGCTTCAACGAGTTGCTGGTGAAAACTATGTCCGGGTTGATCAGAGCGATGACTTCTCCCCTAGCCTGCTCAATGGCCAGATTGCAGCCGCGGGCGAAACCGAGATTCTGGTTACTGAATATGAAATTGACTTGCGGGAACTTGGTGGTGAGTTTGCTTAAATCATCACCGGAGCCGTTTTCAACCACGAAGACTTCAACCTCTTCCGGATTATGATACTTGAAAAGCGATTCGAGCATGGTCTCGACATAGTCCGCGGTTTTGAAATTGACGGTGACGGTGGAAATCATAATTGATGTTTCTCGGCAATCACGCGCCGGGCATCGAAGTACTTTTTCATGGACTTGGGCATCCAACCGATCTTGCGCCAAGGGATTGAATACATGAAAGCCGGGCGCCATTGGGAAATGCCTTGGCGCGAATGATCCTCTTGGACATAAAACAACTGTTCATCAATCAAGATGCCGATATAGCCTTGGTCTAACATGGTGAGCCACACATCCCAGTCTTGCAGGCGCTTGATCTCTTCATCAAAGCCGGGGAAATGCTGGCGGCGGACCAAAGCCGTGGTATGGATGAAGTTCATACGGCGCAAGCGGGCTTCATTGAACGGAAAACTGGCAAAACTCTTCCAACCGTAGCGAAAGCCGCAATAGACATAACTGACCTCGGGATGCGCATCCAACAGGTCTTTCATTTTCTCCAGCATGTCCGGCTGCATGACGACATCCGCATCGCAAAAAATAATATAGTCGCCGGTGGATTCGTTAAATCCCCGATTTCGGGTAGGATTCGAACCTCGGTTGGCTTGAGTGATTAAACGGATTCGATTTTGATAAGGCTTTAAAACTTGTTCCAAACCATCAGTTGAACCATCATTCACGACAATGATCTCATCCGGAGCAATAGTTTGAGCCAGGATCGAATCCAAACAGGCCGCAATGGTTTTGGCATGCTGATAAGCCGGGATAATGACGGAGATGGTGTTTTTGCTCATAGCTGTTCGGCTAATTTGGCAAACTGAGATTCGGGCGTAAATTCGCTGATGGCGCGCCGCTTGGCGTTTTGACCCAGCAGAGTCCATAAATTTTTATCCTGGAGTTTCATGATGGCTTCGGCTAAAGCTTCAATGTTGCCATCAGGCACCAAGAGCCCGGTTTGCTGGTCCAGCACGGCTTCATCAACCCCGGGATGGGCGGTGGCGATTGAGGGCAAACCGTAGAAGCCGGCTTCGATATAAACCATGCCAAAGCCTTCGCGATCGATCTTGTCCGCAACCGTGGGCATGATAAACACGTCACAATTAGAATACAGAAGGGCGAGGTCTTGATCGCTGACAAACCCTTCAAAATCCACATGATCTTGTAAACCAAGAGCTTCGACCAGCTGCCGCAAATGTTCGGAAATGATACCTTCGCCCACGATATGATATTTGAATTCCTCCAAACGTCCTTGTTTTTTCAACCAAGCCAGAGCCTTCAAGACCCGAACATGACCCTTGCGATTAATCAGCCGGCTGACCGTAAGCAGGTGGAAACGATGATCATGCCGGGTTCGAGAAAAAAAAGACGGGGGCACGGACAAAGGCGGATAAACAGTTAAGACCGATTGGAGACCGTAATCATTTTGAAGCTCCAGCTTCAAAGCGCGAGTGTTGGTAATGACGAGTTTGGCATTTTTCAAAACTTGAGTTGTAAGCCATTTTTTAAACCGCGAACGCTTGGCTAATGAGGCATCCATGCCGTGCAATAAAACTATATACGGCCGGCGAGTGAAATATTTGGCCAGCCAAGCCGCGGTCCCCAAAGGAAGAATGTGACTGACCAGAACCTGATCATAGCGATGACGCTGAAAAACCAAGATGCTAATCGCCCTCAGCCAGCGCGGCCAAATGATTGTATAAAGCAAGTGCTGACGCTGGATCGGATATTCTTCGTTCTGATCAAAAGTCCGACTGTGGCTTTCCGGACTGGCAATGACTGTAATTTGATCTTTGAAATATAAAGCCAACGCGTGCAGATAACGAGCTACCCCTCCTTGACGCGGCGGAAAATCAAGCGTCATGAGCAGGAGTCGGGTTTTCATATGAGTCAGTTTTTTTAAGCAGTCGGAAGACGCTTTGCACGTGCTGGCGGCGAACCGAACGAGTGATAATTAACATTGAAATATAGACCAGGGCGCCGGTTGGCACGGCAAGAATAAATCCCACAATCGGCCGCGCATAGACAACCGCGGCGCTCATGCATAAACCGCTCAGGAGGATGGGCAGGATCATTTTGATCAGATCGAGAATGCGGTAGCCGGGTACAACGCGCGGGATATAAAGCAAGCCGGCCAAAAACATCAAACTGAAACTAACCAAAGCCGCGTAGACCGCCCCGCCTAGGCCGTGGGTTGGAATCAAGACAGCGTTCATAACCACGTTGACGAGCGTGGCGAATCCTAGGATAGCAGTTTTAACTGCTTGTTTGTCCACGGCATTTAGCAAAGAACCGATGGGAAAATCAAGAAAGATGGGAAAGAGCACTAATATCAAAAGTCGGAGCACAGGAATGGCTGAATCATATTCTGATCCGGCTAAACGCACGACGTCCGGAGCCAAAGACCAGATACCCAAAGCAATGGGCGTGGCCAGAATCATCATATACCACATGGCTTGGTCGAAGAGCTTGGGCAAGCGCGAGGGATTGGTTTTGGCCAACGAACTTAAACCCGGATAGAGCGCGGCAATGAAAGCCATGGGCAGGAATTGAAAGGCGTAAGTCAGTTTATAGGCGACCGCGTAAATCCCCACGGCCGTAGTGCTAATAAACAAAGAAAGCAGAATAGTGTCCGCGTAGGAAGATATTTTTGAAAATACGCCGGCCAGCCCGAAGGGAACGGTGATTTTTAGAAATTGGCCGGACATTTGGCGGCTGATCACCGGAATAAACGCTTGATAGCCCAGGACTCGACTGACTTGAAAGGCGGAAAAGAAGAGATTGAAAAAACTGCCGCAAATCAAGGCGACAATTAACAACGGGAGTGTGGGCTTAATCAACAGAACTGAAAGACCGATCCCGACAGTTACCAGTTGGCCGATGAAAATTCCCACTGATTCGTACTGCAATTTTTGGAAGCCGCGTAAAACTCCGTAGAATAATACGGAAAGCGCATCCGCGGTCAATGTCAGCGAAGACAATAAAACTAAAACCCGAACTTCCGAACTATAACTTAAGAGATAGGCGGCGAGGTTGGCACAGATGATGGACAAAATAATGAGCGGAATTTTTAGCCCGAGACCATGCTTTAACCAGGAACGAGCCGACTCAGTGTTTTTCGCGATTTCCCGAATGACCACTTGAGCAATTCCGAAGTTTGAGATGACCATGAAAATCATAATGATTGACAGAGCCAAAAAATACGCGCCGGTATTCTCCGGTTTCATGATCCGAGCCACAAACAAAAAATAGACGAAGGCGATGATGCGCTGAGAAACGGTCGCGATCGTCAGATACATGGTATTTTTCGCCACGGACTGGGTCATAGAATATGCTTAGTTTACGAGATTTTCGACAATCTGTCTAATCAAAAACACCCGCTTGAGGCGGGTGTTTAAAATTAACGCTTGGCCCATTGCGGTGAACGGCGGGCGCTTTTTTTGCCGTATTTTTTGCGTTCTTTTTTACGCGCATCGCGGGTTAGGAAACCGGCTTGGCGCAAGGTAGTGCGAAAATCTTCATTGTGTTTAACTAAGGCCCGAGCGATACCGAGGCGAACTGAATCCGCCTGGCCGTGCATACCCCCACCCACAACGCGCACAGTCACATCAAATTGATTTTCAGTTCCGGTGGCGGCGAAGGGTGATAAGACGGATTGCTGTTGAAGACCGGAAGGAAAATATACTTTGAGATCCTTGTCATTAACAATCACCTGACCGCTGCCGTTAACAAACAACCGCACTTGAGCCGTGGCTTCTTTTCGACGTCCCAAAGCTGGGAGGTACTTGCCAGTAATCTCAATGGCCTTGATTTTAGCTTCCTTAGCCTTCACCGGTGCTTTAGACTTTGGCTCAGCGGCCTTGACGGTAGTTTTTCCGGCGGAGCCGGATCCGACTTTGCTGGATTTGGCAGTGACTTTCTTCTCGACCATAGGATTAGTTCTTTATCTCAAGACGCTTAAGGCGTTCATTACGTAGCTTATTTTTCGGTAACATGCGAGAAACGGCGTGACGCAAAACCTCAGACGGATCTTTCGCCCAAAGTTTTTTCAATAATGTTTCTTTCAAACCGCGAGGGGCACCGGAGTGGCTACGATACATTTTTTGATCCATTTTTTTGCCAGTGAATTTCATTTGACTGGCATTCTCAACACGCACAAAATCGCCCGAATCAACATTGGGTTGATAGTCGGGTCGGTGCTTGCCGATCAAAAATGTGGCGATTTGGGCAGCGAGTCGGCCTGGAGCCTGTCCGGCGGCATCAATTTTCTGGATTGGGCGCTGATTTTGCATATTAGACTAATTCGATTTGAACCATTTCCGCTCCGTCATTTTTTCTTGGTCCGGTTTTAATAATTCGGGTATAACCACCGGTGCGGCTTTGATAACGCGGTCCTAAAACTTCAAAAATTTTATTGATCGGTTGGTCAGTATAAAAGAAACTTAGAAGTTTACGACGATTAGTGAGATTAGATTCTTTGCCAATGGTGATTGCCTTTTCGACCAAAGGTTGAACGGCCTTAGCTTTAGCCAAAGTGGTTTGAACCTTTTCGTACAAGACAACACTGGCCGCAAGATTACGAAGCATGGCCTCACGCGGGGCTTTTTCTCTTCCTAAGATAGCTTGTGTCTTGCGATGTCTCATATTGTTTGATATTTATTCGACTTCTGGTTCAGTAGGTTCGGCTTCTTCGATGGCCTCCGTTGAATCATTGGCATCCGATATGACCGGAGACTTGAGAAGAATTGAGAAATAATCGATCAGAATTTTCGAGGCTTGCTCTACGGCTTCGGCCGGCTCAATGGAACCGTCGGTTTCGATATTCATAATGAGTCGATCGTAGTTCGTGATATCGCCGACACGAGTGTTTTCAACCTTATAGCCAACATTGCGAATCGGTGAAAACAAGGCGTCAATGGCAATCGTACCCAGGTCGTGATCAGTATTCGTTCGAGATTCGGTGGGCGAATAGCCGCGTCCTCGCTCGACGGTTAATTCCATTTCTAAAGTCGCTTTCTCATCGGTGATGGTGGCAATTTCCAAATCTTGATTGATAATTTCGACATCGGCATTGGGATCAATGTCGGCTGCGGTAACAGTTTTAATGCCGGTGACTTTTAGTTTCAAAATAACTGGTTCCTCGCTGTGAGATTTCAAACGCAAACCCTTGAGATTTAGAATCACTTGCAAAACATCTTCTTTAACATTTTCAATGGAAGTAAACTCATGGGTCACTCCTTTGATTTTAACGGCCGTAATGGCGGCGCCGGGTAAAGAAGAAAGCAAGACACGACGCAAGGCGTTACCCAGCGTGGTGCCGTAGCCGTAGTAACACGGCTGAACTATGAGCCGACCCTCGTTGGGGCGCTCCCCTGGCTCATAATTTATAGTTGAGGGAAGAAGAATGTTCTCCATACGCGTTTTAAAATGTGATTAACGCGAATAAAATTCGACGGTAAGGGTTGGGTCAAAGACCTGTCTGAGATCTTCACCTTCGGGTTTGCCTGTAACTTTGCCGGTGATAGTGGAAGCATCAAGATGCAACCATTTGGGAGTTTCAACTTTGGCCAGGCGTTCGGTTAAGTTTTTAATCAAGACGGAACCTTGTTTGTTGGGCTTGATGGTAATAACTTCGCCAATGCTCACTTGGTAAGAAGGAATATCAACCGTTTTACCGTTAATTTGGATAAAACCGTGACTGACCATTTGACGAGCCTGACGACGGGTTTTTGCGATTCCTAAACGATGGACGGTATTATCTAAACGCGTCTCCAGAAGTTGGACTAAACGCTCGGCCGTGTTGGCTTGAGAACGATTGGCCATTTCGAAGTAACGACGAAATTGCTTCTCTTGGATGTTGTATAGACGCTTTGCTTTTTGTTTTTCTCGCAACTGAAGACCGTAGGATGAGAGGCGCGGCTTGCGCTTGATATTTTTTGGGCCATGAACTCCAGGCGGATAACCCCGCTTCTTGAAAGCACAATTTTCTCGACCGCAAAGAGAAACGCCTTCGCGTCGACAGTGCTTACAAGTTGATTTCACGGGAATAGACATAGAAGTAAGTAGAAAATTGATTACATCCTCCGAGGTTTAGGTGCCCGACAACCATTGTGCGGCAAAGGGGTGACATCTTTGATGGACTGAATATGAAAGCCATTAGCGTTCAAAGCACGGACGGCCGCATCTCGACCAGAGCCGACGCCTTTAACGTAAACATTCAGGTCACGCAAACCAATTTCTTTCACCGCTTCGGTGATTTTTTTGATGATGCTGCTGGCGGCATATGGCGTGGCCTTTTTGGGTCCGCGGAAGCCGCAGGCGCCTGAAGACGATTGTGCCAAGGTATTGCCGTTTAAATCAGTCACAGTCACGACCGTGTTGTTATAGGTTGCTTGGACATAAGCACAGCCCTGGGAAACCTGGCGTTGGACTTTCTTTTTCTTGGATTTTGTACCTTGAACGGAGGCCATAGATTATGTCTTGGTTAAAGTGCGGCGGCCGGAACCGGTAGTGCGACGAACGTTTCCGCGCACGGTTCGGGAATTGGTTTTGGTTCTTTGACCGTGAGCCGGCAAATGTCGGGAGTGACGCGTGCCTCGATATGCACCAATTTCTTTTAACCGCTTAATATTTCCTAAAACTTCTCGACGTAAATCCCCTTCCAGGCGTCGATCTTTTTCTAAAATTACCCGAATGGCGTTGATTTGGTCCTCGGTTAAATCGTTAGTTCGGATATTTCCATCAACCTTGGCCTGCTTTAGCACTTTTACCGCCGTAGTGTTTCCGACACCAAAAATATAGGTCAGGGCAATGACGATTCTTTTGTCTGAAGGAATTGTGATACCGGCAAGTCGAGCCATAATTTAGTGTGGATGTGAATTTCGGGATTAACCTTGTCTCTGTTTATGGCGAGGGTTTTTACATACCACAACTACCCGCCCTTTGCGACGGATTACTTTGCAATCACGACAGATTGCTTTAGCTGAGGATCTTACTTTCATAGTTCCCGCGCACCTCCTGTTATTGGCAAAAGTATAAACGCCATCGAGTTTAAAAAATCGATGACGTTTCTATCAACTTTGTTAGAAGCGATAGACAATGCGGCCCTTGGTTAAATCATACGGACTCAGTTCGAGCTTGACCTCGTCGCCGGGAAGAATACGGATGCGGTGCATGCGCATTCGTCCGGAAATGTGTCCAATGATATTTTGACCATTTTCGAGCAGAATTTTGAACTTGGCCGCTGGTAGAAGCTCTTCTACCGTGCCTCGCATCTCAATAAACTGCTTGGTCCCTTTTTCTTCACTCATACTTAGAACTCAAAAATTCTATCAAATAAGCGAAAAAATCGCAAGGGACATGTGGATATCTGAGGCGGGAACATTGTATTCTTTTGTTATTTCGATGTCAAGAAAACTTTCTGTGTATAACATTCCGTCTTTTTTTCGCGAACTTAAGCAACAATTACGTGAGCGTGGCCTTGATCCGCCGAATACCGGCTGAACTGGCCTCTTCCTTCTGGATCTGAAAAGTTCCAAGTTGTCCAGTGTGTTCAACATGGGGTCCGCCACAGACTTCGGTACTGAAATATTCCTTATCACCAATGAAATAAACCTTAACTTTGCCGCCCATTTTCTCATATTTGTCCTCAAACAAACCAATAGCGCCGCGTTTTTGGGCTTCTGTAAAATCCATAATTTCAAAACGAACCGGCAGATCTAATTCTATGACATCATTGACGATCTGCTGCGTCTCCTGTTTTTCTTGGTCCGTCATTTTTGCCGGATGGGAAAAATCAAAGCGCAAACGCTGAGTGGTGATATTGGAACCCTTTTGTTCAACGTGATCACCGAGCACTTGCCGCAAAGCTTGGTGCAGGAGATGAGTTGCGGTGTGAAGTTTAACCGTTTCTTCAGAGTGATCCGCCAAACCGCCGGCAAACTTTTCACCGGCGCCGGCACGGGAAAGCTCTTGATGTTTTGTAAATTCCTGGGCAAAGGTTTCGCGATCCACCTCTTGTCCTTGTTCTTTGGCTAATTCTTCGGTGAGTTCAATCGGGAAACCGTAAGAGGAATACAAAACGAAAGCATCCTGACCGGAAACTTGTCCGACTTTTTGATAGATCTTATTGAACTCCCTAATCCCCTTTTCCAAGGTATTCTTGAATTTGTTTTGTTCTTGGGCGAATTCAGTCAAAATTCGATTTTGATTCTGTTTTAACTCTGGATAGACGGCTTGGTATTTTTGAATAATAACGTTGATGACCGAGGACAGGTCTTGATTTGGCATGAGATTTTTCGCATGACGGATGGCCCGACGAATCAAACGCCGTAAAACATAGCCCTGGTCAACATTTGAAGGACAAACTCCTTGAGGATCACCCAAGACAAAAACTGCGGTGCGCAAATGGTCCGCAATCACCCGGAAAGAATAGCCGGCTTTGGATTGAGAATCGTAAACTTGACCGGATAATTTCTCGATTTCTTTGATAATCGGCTCAAACAGATCCGTATCGTAGACATTGTCTTTACCTTGCAAAACCGCGGCCATGCGTTCCAAACCCATGCCCGTATCAACGTTTTTCTGGGCCAAGGGCAAAAGACCCCCACCCGCGGATAAATTGTATTGCATGAAAACGTTATTCCAAATTTCCACCCAATTCTTGTCTTCAGGATCAAATTTCTCAGGCGCCTCACCGGCCCCGGTCCAATAAAAAATTTCCGTGTCCGGACCTTGAGGACCCGGATGTTTGCCGCCGGCCGGCCACCAGTTTTCTTGTTTATCTAAAAAGGCGATGCGCTGGCCGGGCAGACCTTGCGCCCGCCAAAGATTGGCGGACTCTTCATCTTTCGGGGTGGTCTCGTCACCGGCAAAAACACTAACCGCCAGCTTAGCCGGATCCAACCCAAACCAGTTCGGGTCGGTTAATAGCTCATAGCTCATGGCAATGGCTTCGGCTTTGAAATAATCACCCAAAGACCAATTGCCTAGCATTTCGAAAAAAGTTAAGTGGGTTTTATCCCCCACCTCGTCGATATCGCCGGTCCGGAGGCATTTTTGCGCGTCGGCCAGCCGGTGGCCTTCAGGATGGTCTTCCCCCAAAAGAAAAGGCACCAGCGGATGCATGCCCGCGGTGGTAAATAAGACGGACGGATCATTTTCCGGTATTAAGGAAGCGGAAGGAATAATGACATGATCCTTTTGCTGAAAGTACTCGAGAAATTTTTGGCGAATGTCAGATGATTTCATATGAAGATTATATTGCCGAAAATAAGCGGATCTCGCAAGTGAGCTAACTGGCGGTGGGCGATTCCGTGGAAATGGATTCTTCGGGATCTGAACTGCGCAGAATTTTCCGGCGGAAACTGTTGATCGCATCGTGCAATTCTTCACTCTTAACCAAAAACAAGATTAGTCCATACGCGGCCAAACCCAATCCGCCCGCGATTAATCCTTGCCCAAAAACCCCCCAGAAAGTATCCAATGAAATGAAAGGGTCAACAAAATATTTCATGGATTGCATGACCACGGCCGCAACCAGGCCCGCGGCCGCGAACTTTTGAAAAGACAAAAGGATGCGGGCCTCGTCCAAGGAACCGGTACGCTGGCGCAACGGCACCCACAACAACAGAGCGTTAATGAAAGCGGATAAAGAAAACGCCATGCCCAAGCCGACCACGCCAAAAATGCTGGTCAGCCAAAAAGCGCTGATCAGACCAACCAAGGCGGAGACCACGCCGGCCACGAGCGGCGTCACGGTATCGTGCAAAGCGAAAAAGGCTCGAGCCAAGATGAAAACCAGCACTTGAGGGATAAAGCTAAGGGCAAAAAAAGCCAGAGTATCGGCCGTGGTGATGGTGGCGGCCCAATCGAATTCACCGGCACCCACGACCACCCGCACCACCTGAGCGCGAACAATCAGGAATAATATCATCATGGGAACGATAAAAAATAAGGCTTGGCGAATGGTGGCGGAAAATAAACTGATAAACTTTTTAAGATCATTCCGCCCCAGATATTCCGCGAATAAAGGAAAGGCGGCCACGGCAAAGGAAACGCCAATAATGCCCACGGTAAAAAATTGAATGTTATAAGCGAATTGAAAAACCGTCACGCTGCCGATGGCCAAGGTTGAGGCGATGACGGTAAACAACACCACGTTAACCTGCGAGATGGCCACACCCAGCATGCGGGGTCCGGCCAAACGAATGATCTGGCGAGTTTCACTGTCGCGCCAATTAAATACCCAAGCATAGTGATAACCGGCTTGTAGGACGCCATAGAATTGAACTAAGAAGTGCAGGAAGGCGCCGAGCACGACTCCCCAAGCCAGGCCGATCGGGCCGAAGATATCCACTAACCAGACCGCGCCGATAATAATTCCGACGTTGTAAAGAACCGGGGCTAAGGAATAGAGAAAAAATCGGCGCATGCCTTGCAGGGCGCTGCCATAAACCACGGAGCCGGCCAAAATTATCTGAGCCAGAAAGGTGACGCGCATGAAACCGGCCACCATGGTTTGCTTGTATAAAGGGAACCCCGGAGCCATGAGTGCGGCCAAGGGCTGGGCGAAAATAATCAGCACGATCGAAATCACGGCCATGCCCAGGCCGATCAAATGCAAAGTGTTGTTAGTCAGTTCCCAGGCTCGATCTCGGCGCAGGCGATGGCGATAATATTTGGTAAATAAGGGAATGAAGCTGGCGGATAAAGAGCCGATGACAATTAAGCTGAACAAGAGATCCGGTAATTTAAAAGCCGCGTAATAAGCATCCAAGACATCACCGGCGCCGAAGGCGCCGGCTAAAATACGGTCGCGAATCAGACCGACAATTCGGCTTAAAAATGAAAGAACGCCGATTAAGGCAGCGGCGCCAAAAATAGTTTTTGATTCGGAATTAAACAACTTTAAGAACATAGCTAATCCTCAAGATCGCCGTCTCGAATAGCAATCTGCTTGACCGGAGCTCGTTTGGCTGGGGGGGCGGCCGGAATTTCCTCTTCGAGTTCAGGTTCTTCAACTTCCGGTTCTTGAGGATCTTCATTAACCATGGCCGCCTCAGAAGGGCTCGGTTGGCTCGCGGGTTCGGGATCAGATTCTTCAACCAAAGGCGTGGTGACCAGTTCGACAGCCTGGCGCTTGGGAATAAAACTCATGCGAGCGGTAAAGACCAGGCCGAACAGCAAAAGCAGAGAAAGCAAGCCGACAATCATCAACACATAACTATTGTGCAAGGTAAAAAACGGCACGGAAACCGTGGTGGTATCTTCGGACACGGTTCCGTCCGGACCGGTGATGCGCAGGGAAACATCGAAATCGCCATAGGACTGATATTCGTGTTCGGGCGAAGGCCGGTTGGAAGAAACGCCGTCAGCAAAATCCCATTCAAAACGGTAGCCGGTGAGTTCGGGAGTCAGAGCTTTAAAACTGAATTTATTCCAAGCTGAGCGCGAATAGCTGAAAATTGCCTTGGGTGAAAAGACTAAGCTGGCTGATAAATCTTCCAAGCCGTCATCGGCCGCGGCTTGAGCGATCAAATCCGTGCTGGCCGTACCCATCAGGCCGGAGTCCAAATCCTCAACGAAGTCCGCGAACAATTCTTCCAGGCTGGTGGGGACGCTGGTTTGGGCCGGATCATTGGGATAAGCATCGGCGGTATCAGTAACTCCATCGGAATCGGTGTCCGTGGCAGTGGGGCTGGAACCAATTTCTGATTCCACATCATCGGAAATGCCATCGTTATCGTCATCATCATCGCAGACGTCGCCCAAGCTATCATTGTCCGCATCGGCTTGATTGGGATTGGCTTGACTGGGACAGTTGTCGTCGCCGTTGGCCACCCCGTCGCGATCATCGTCAAAAATCGGCGAAAGAAGCTTAGTCATGGCAGAATCGTTGCTGGAATTTTGATCTTGGGGATCAGTGCCTTTGATATCGGCGCGAATATTGAAAGTGCCGGAAGGCACGACAAAATCAACGAAAACCTCTTCGGGAGCGCCGCCGGCGCGCACGGAAATGATTTGGGATTCTTCAATCGGAATGGAGCCTTGGAAAAAGGCCACATAGCCTTCCACGTCCACCTCCCCGTGGTTGTGGACGCGCGCGTATAACCGGATATGATCACCGGCCACCAGCGGGGCGTCAGTGTCAAAAAACACATCCGCGGCGGTAATACCCAGATCAACATCATAAGCGGCCGCGCCCAAACTCAGCGGGCACAGGAGCAAAAATGCGATGAGGAGAAAATGCTTCATATTAAGCTAGTTTAACTTGGTCGCCGGTTTGCAACCAGAAGGCGGCGGCTTCATCGCCGGTCAAGTGCAATTCCGGAGCAAAGGTCGGATGCACGCGCACAACCACTTCTTTAATGGGTTGGCCCGGATGGTCGTGAGGAATCAGCCTGACGCGCTGATGATGGCGCAAGCCATGAGCGCGCGCTAAGTGATCCGGCAGATGCAGATGGCGCGCCGGGATAATGACGCTGGTGACGGTACACTCGCCGGCCGGGCCCAGCAAACGGCACTGGCCCGCGGCCGTGCAATCGCCGGAAAGACGCACGGGGGCTTCAATGCCCGCGGCCGCGGCATCCAATTCTGACAATTCAACTTGGGATTGTTCTCTGATCGGACCGATAATTCGAACTGATTCAATGGTACCGTTTTTTCCCACCAGCGTCACGGTCTCCTGATATACAATTTGGCCCAGATGACCGATCGGACGCAGGGGCCTGAGTTTGGCGCCGGGTCCGAAGAGCAAATCGTGATCCGCTTGGGAAAGATGGACATGGCGAGGCTGGACGACAACTTTATACGGCATAAGGCTAAAGCTTTTTCCTCCGAATAATCCACAGGATCGAAATTAAAACCCCGAAAAACGAAATTACGAAAAGCGAACCGACAATCGAGGGATCATAATGGTAAGGGAGCCAGGAAACATTCATGCCATAAAAACCGGAAATTAGGGTGGGTACCATGAGCGAGGCGGACATTACCGTTAAAATGGTGATGATGTCGTTGGTTTTGTGCGAAAGAAAAGCCTCATTGGCTTCAAACAGTCCGTCGATAATTGAGTTGAGATTGTCAGCCGTTAGATACATGGTCTCGAGTGTGTCCAAGACATCGTCGAAATAAGGGTTGATTTCGTTGGGCAGGAAAGGCCGCTTGATGGCGATCAGGGTGCTCAGCATGTGCCGCTGCGGATCAATGATGTGGCGGAGATACAGCAAATTTCGGCGAGCCGCGGCCAAATCAATCGTAACCTGCTTTACGTTTCGGCTTTGCAAGCTGTCTTCCAGCCGACTGACAGTATCAGACAGATCTTCAATTAAAGGATATGAGCCATCAAAAACTAATAGCAGAATTTTATATAACAAATAGGCCGTGCCTTTGCGGGAAATTTCATCCCGAAGCTTTTTGTCCTGGTTTAGATTTTGAAAAAAGCTGTCCACGGCCGGAATCGGAGTATTGGTATTGGTGACCAGGACATGTTTGCTGATGAACACGAAAAAATCATCGCCGCCGATGCGCTTGGTTTGCGGATCCAAAAAAGGAACATGAAAGACGCAAAAGACATACTTGGGATAGGTATCGATTTTGGAAATCGGCGTATCGGTGCGAATATCTTCATAATCCAGTGGATGAAAATCAAAATTCTTTTGCATGAAATCAAAATCCGCTTTGTTGGGTTTTTTGAAATGATGCCAAACGAAGTCGTTACATTTTATCTGATTTCGCATATTCCTCCTGTGAGTGCTGTTTTTTATGACCAAATTGATAATTGAAAAGATTGTGCTTGATCGGTCCCAGAGCAGCCAGATGCAGTTCGGCTAGGATATATTTGATGGCTACGGACAAACGGCCGTCGCGGTCGAGCCGGCGAATCGAGACCGGGATCTTGGTGGAATGAAGAAAGCCGAATTGACCATGTTTGTTGGCGCGGCGGGCGTAGTCGTGATCCTCGCAAAAACTGATTTCTTCATCAAAGCCGCCAATGCGGTCGTGCAAATCCTTGCGCACAAACATACAGAAGCCGGGCGCGTGCGGGAAAACCGAACCCCAGGCGCGAACATAAGTGTTGTAGGCTTGGTGTAGAACATGATCGCGATACTTGTCGGAAAGCGGGAAAACATCGCAGGTGGCGATATCGAGTTTGCGCTCCAACATTTCTCCTAAAGACTTTTCTAAAAATTCCGGATCGCGCAACTCCACGTCCGCATCCAGGAACAACAGCAGATCGGCAGTGGCCGCGGCCGCGCCGGCATTGCGGCCGACCGAGGGCAGGCCGCCCCGCACGATTTGGGCGCCCAGGCTTTGGGCAATGGCCACGGTGCGGTCTTGAGAATCAGCATCAGCCAAAATCACTTCCTTAGGTTGCAAGGTTTGCTGGGTAATCGATTTCAAGAGCACGGGTAAATCGGTTTCTTCATTTTTAGCCGGAATGATGATCGAGATCATACGCGAAAAGTCGGATCCGGATTGATCCGTCCTCTTAAACATATTTTACCTTATTTTTGCGTCAATGAAAACATGGCGATCCCGGCCGCTACCGAAACATTTAATGATTGTTTTTTGCCTAACATGGGGATGGCCAAAATGTTATCCACTTGTTCTAAAATTCTTGGCTCCAAACCTTCGACTTCATTACCAAGAATCAAAACTGTTTCCATAGCCGGATGATGGAAATTGTTGATTGGGATACTTCCCTTTCCGGTTTCCAGGGCAGCAATCGAAAAACCTTGAATGCGTAATTCTTTGATTAAATCATCGAGGTCTTCGCGCTTTTCCCAAGCAACTCGTTGATCTGAGCCCAGAGCAACCTTGGCAATTTCCGGACGCGGAGGCGCGGCCGTGTAGCCGGTCAACCAAAGCTTCTTAATGCCAAAAGCATCAGCGGAGCGGAAGATGGCGCCGACGTTGTGCAGAGATCTGATGTTATGGGCGATGAGGTGCATGAACTGACTGTAGCTGTTTTAGTTGACATTTTCAATGTTTGTGGGTAGATTAACCCGTTCAATACGAACAAGGAGGCAGATCATGCGATCTTTATATATTTTGTGGCTCTTGACCTTCATGCTTGGCTGCCAGAGCCGGCAAGAAACCCGAACTACTCGTCCTTATCCTACAAAGGAAACGGTCCGAGACCAGGAATTTAGCCCAGGTATACCCGGACCGATTCCACTGAATCACTCTGAGGCGGGTTTGCCATTTGGCGAAAGCGAAATTCGAACCATTGGCCGAATGATGCTTTCAGAGCCGGCAACTTATCGCAGTCCGCAAGCGGACAATATCGTCAGCCTGACCAAGCCCGGACCGATCATGGAAAAGGACGTGGCTGAAGCTTTGGAAAAAGCCGCGGCCAGCCTGGCGCCGGAATACGGGATTTTGCTCGTAACGGCTTATCGTTCCATGGCCGACCAGGAAACGCTGATTCGCCAGAATTGCGAAAATCCGCCGGGCTTTAAGAGTTGCCAACCCAAGCTGACCTATCAGGACACTTGCCTGCCGGCCAGCAACCTGCGCAATACCTGTCCGCACACCAGCGGACGAGCCGTGGATGTTTTCGGTCTAAAGAAAGTCGACGGCGAGTGGCAGCAGTGCATCACGCAAAGCCAGTGCCTGATGAGCCTGTTTGGCGTGGAGACCAGCGCGGCCGATTGCGCGCAGGATCCTTGCCAGGCCGTTTTAATCACGGCCATGAAGCGCCAAGGTTTTTGCCTGTCCAATACCCAGCCTTGGCATTTCGAGAATCCGCAAATCTCTCGAAACTGCTACTTCTAGGAGAAAAGATGGGAACCAAGCAGCAACGCGATGAAGTTCGAGCCATGGTGGCCGAATTCTCGGAAATCCTTTTTCTGAAGGATTGGGATATAACGCTCAACTTCCCAAAAACCGACAAAGACAGCGACATTGAAGTGGTGCCGGCGGAAATCACGGTCACGGAGAATTACCAGTCCGCGGAGATTGATATTTATCCGTGCTATTTCAAACGATCACTCAAAAAACGGCGCTTGGATATCGCCCACGAATTGTCCCATTGCCTGACCCAAGCTTCCTTGGACATCTTTGACCAGATGCACGAGGGCAAGCTGGTCACGCCGGATACGGCGCGGGCGGCCAATGAGCGAATGACCAACAAGCTGGCCACCATCATCGTGCAGCTGCAGGACCGATGGCACAACGAGCAAGCCATGGTCAAACTCCTCCAGGAGCAGGCCAAGAAACTCTAAGTCAGACTGCGCATCCTCCGGGGTGCGCTTTTTTCTATACTATTCTTGACAAAAGCGCTAAAATAACTGATAATTCGGTAACTATGCCCGGTAGGACAACTTCGATGAAGTTGCTTTTTTACCCACCTTTGGTCTAAACAAGAAGGTTGAGAAAAACTGGGATGTAAATTATTTATTGTTGAGATGCAACTTCGTTTAGAGAAAGAGTAAAAAATCGAAGTTGTACTACTGGGTATGATTGATGAGACCAAGCCAACCAAATCAGGATTCGCGGTCATGATCGGCCGATCGAATGTGGGCAAATCAACTTTGCTCAATTCTTTGATCGGTTCAAAAGTGGCCATCACTTCGCCGAAACCGCAAACCACTCGCCTGCCCGTGCAAGGGATTGTCACCCGCGACAACGCGCAAATCGTGTTCGTGGACACGCCCGGCATCATGCAAAAAGCCAAAGATCAGCTGACCAAAAAAATGTTCAAGGCCGTGCAGATGTCATTGGAAGATGTGGATGTGATTTTGTACGTGGTGGATCCGACGCGAGAAATCGGGGATGAAGAAAAGGCCACCCTGCGGCTGATTAAAGACATCGAGAAGCCGAAAATCCTGGTGATCAATAAAATCGACGTTCACGAACCGCGCTACTTGGATTTTTACCGAGACTTGGGCGAAGAGTTCGATGAAGTGATTGAAGTTTCAGGTTTGCGCAAAACTCATTTGAAAGATCTGCTGACGCTGATTTTGAGCAAGTTGCCGGAAAATGATTTCTATTATCCGGAGCATCAAATCACCAGCATGCCCAACGAGGTTTGGCTCGCGGAATTAATTCGAGAAAAATTGTTTCTGCGCTTGCGCCAGGAAGTCCCCTACACCACTCATGTGGAGGTGGAAGAAATTGAGGAGCGGGACAATGGTTTGATTTACGTGAAGGCCACGATTTTCACCACCGAAGCCCGCTACAAACGCATGATCATCGGCCTGGGCGGACGCGGCATCAAAGAAATCGGCCAAGCAACGCGCAACGAGCTGGAGCAAGCCACCCAGCATCGATATTTCCTGGACCTAACCGTGGAAGTGGATACGCATTGGACGGAAAGGATCGGCTAATGGAAACGCCGATGGGGCGTAGATACAGTTGGCAAGTATGAGGAAAGAAATTCAAATATATATTTTTTTGACTTTGATCGCTGGCCTTTTGATTGGCCAGCGTTTTGATTTGGGCTGGGCCGGCGGCCAAGGATATGATTACTCGGTGCCGATTCAAGTCGTCGAAGCGGTTGGAGTGGTTGAAGTTGATCGAGCGGGCATGGTGCATCAGGCCGCCACCGACGACCTGATCGCGCGCGGGGAAATCATTCGAACAGATGATGCATCTCGGGTCCTTTTAGAGATTGAAGGAATTCATATCGGTTTGGATGAGCGAACCGATATGAAAGTCGAGGTTTTAGCCAACGATCAAATCCAATTGAAATTGATGCGCGGACGAATCATGGTCGATCGGCCGGCGACCGGTCGCGAGCTCTCGATCACCACCAACCAGACGCAAAGCAAGCTGACGGGCGGCGCGGCTTCATTCATCAATTATGATTTTAAAGAAATCGTGAGCATGATCCCCTTCAACAATTCAATTTTCATCAAAATCGGCGACAAGGAATTCATCACCCAAAAGCCGGTTGAGATTCATGAAGTTGAGCCGTTCGAGATTATGGAGACAACTTTCGATCTGAAACAGAATGCGGCCGCGGACTTTTATTATTGGTTCGAACAAGCGGCAAATCTTGAAAAAACTCTAGAAAATTCAGGGGTTATGGCGATAACAGTCGATTGACTCGGGCGGTGGTTTTAAATATACTCGTTCCCGAGGGGGGCGGATCTTTACAACTCATATTCGAGTGCATCTTCAGGAGGTTGCTTGATGCCGCACGGCACTCACGTTCGCCACGTTCGTTCCCTGGCTGAAGCGCAAAAGGTTCTGGCCAATTTGCAGGACACTGTAGCAGCCGGGGAGTTAAGGCCGTTTGTGATCAGCCGAATCAAACGGAAGGAATTGTTGAGAAATTTGACGCAAGTTAAGTACGGTATTTTCGGCTTTGATCAGACCTTGCACAGCGCCAGCCAATGGACGGAGATCCGGCGCATCTTAGGCCCCAAGGCCCAGGCGCTCTGGGAAACGGACATCAGCAAGCGGCCGATCAACGGCCAGGCCGTGACCATCAGCAATCTGATCAAAGGGCAATACTTGTATATGTCACCGGCCGGCCAGCCTTTAGTGGAACAGGCCATGCTTCAGACCGAGTGGACGGCCCAACTGATCCAGGCACTGAAAGAACAGCAGGTCACGCGCGAGCAAATTCGTTCGATCGCCCAATATTTGCCCATGCGGGCCGGGGCCGCGGAAATCCTTCGCCCGATGATGAAGGTCAGCGTCATCAGCTGGGGCCTGCGAGAAATCATCAATGCCTGGCTGGAAATCAACGGCATCGCCAACGCGTTCAAGCGCAACAGCATCCGGGTGCTGGAACTAGGCGCCACCGAACTCCGGTTTGATGATCAGGAGCGGGTGACGGGCCATGTTTCGTCCTCATTGGTGGTCAACGCAAATAAAAGCATCAAAGCTAACCGGTTCCTGGAAGGCTGCGGCGTGAGCGAAGGCTTGACCTTGGCCGTGGGCGATTCCATCTACGACATGGAAATGATGCCGTTCGTGCGAATTTCTGCGGAACAGGCGATCAGCGGCGTGAACGTTCTAATTATGTCGCCGGCGACCGCACTGGAAACTCTGAACGAGTTCGACCAACATCGAATGCCGCGCCTGTGGCAGCGAGTCACTTGCCTGCTGATCGCGGATGACTTTTATCCCCTGCTGGAACTGCAGAAAGAAGCGATCCAGCGCTACGACTCAATCGGGCAAAACAAGAAACAGATCCCCAAGGAACAAGTCAAAGAAATCTTCGGACTCTAGACAGCTCTGATCCGCCAGGCAACTGGCGGATTTTTATTGACAGATGCAGAATTTTTGATAATCTGGCCGCGAGGACAAGGAGGTTGTGATGTCGGAAATCGTTCATGTGAGTTCTTTGCCAGACGCTCTAGCCAAGTCAGCCGAGCGAATCGATAACGGCCACACCCAGCCGTTTTTGCTCTCCTGCATTCCGCCCGAGGAGCTGATCCAGCGCCTGGCCGAAGTCAGGCACGGCATCTTCGACTTCGATGACACCTTGGCGACCGGCAACCAGCACGAGGAACTTCGCAAGTTCATGCCCGAAGAAACATCGGCTTTCGATCTTGAATACTTGTACTGGATACTCGGAGCGGATAAAACCTTTCGCGGCGTGCGGCCGCAAGAATTCTGGTGGTTCGATCCTGATAACCACAAGTCCATCCAGACGGCCGTGATCGAGGCCTTTTTTGTGGGCATGAACGTGGGCACGATGCGAGCCGAGCACATCGACCAACAAATCGTGGAGCAAGTCAGCGCCGCGATGGTCGCGCGCGAGGGCGTGCCCGAGCTGTTCGCTCGCCTGCAGCATACCTGCATCATCACCTACGGCTACGAGGACGTGGTGAAGATGTGGGCCGAGCGATCGAGAATCAAGACACATGTTTCCGGCATCCGTTTGGCTTATGACCAGAACGAAAAAGTCGCGGGCGCTTATCCGGGCAGTCTGATCGTGGGCCAGACCAAGGGCTTTGCAGCCGAAGAGTTCCGCACCAAGTTCGGCATCAACCACCACGGCATCCTGACCATCGGGGACCGGCCGTTTGACATCGAGATGTTTTACGACGATCCCTCGGCCGTGAACGCGCTGATCTTTTCCCCGAACAAGGCCAAGGAGCGCTTCGATTCCTTTGACATTCCGGCTAACCGCGAACGCTGGAACCGCGTGACCTGCGTGCTGGTCTCAGACAGCCTGCAACCGCTCGTGGACATGCTGCCAAACAGCCCGGCTGACGACTGGCCGGAAAATGAGGTCACGACGCCGGATCGTCCCCCAACGTCGTAACTCAAAGACGCAACTCAAAAACCCGTCGAGTCCTGAACTCGGCGGGTTCTTTTGTTTGACACACCTATTAAACGACCGTCCAATCGGTGTGTCATTATTCAATAATGCCGCCGCCGATCATTTCCTCGCCATCATAGAAGACGATTGATTGACCGGCAGTGACCGCGCGCTGGGAATCTTTAAATTTAACTTTAGCCGTATCCGCGATCGATTCAATGACACAAGCCTGCAAGGGTTGTCGGTAGCGGATGCGGGCTTGGCAATTGAAAGGAGTTTCGGGCTGATTAAACCAGTTTAAATCAGTGGCGGTGAGTTCTTGCCTAAACAAGGCCGGATGCGACTCACTGCCCACGACTAATTCGTTGGTATCCGGTCGTTTTTCCACCACATAATATGGAATGCCAGTGCCGCCGATGTTTAAGCCTTGGCGTTGGCCAATGGTGTAAAAGGTAAGGCCTTTGTGCTCACCAACCACTTCCCCGCTGGTGGTGATGATGCGGCCGAGATTTTCCGGAATGCGAGTTTTGAGAAACTCGTTCACATCAATCTCACCGATAAAGCAAATGCCCGTGGAATCTTTTTTATCGGCCGTGGGCAAATCAAGCTCTTTGGCTTTTTGACGAACCTCAGGTTTAGTTAATTCACCAACTGGAAATAAGACGCGCGGTAAAACTTCTGGCGGAATGGCCCAGAGAAAGTATGTTTGATCTTTGTTCTTGTCTTTGCCAGCGAGAATTTTGCCATCTTTGATGCGAGCGTAATGGCCGGTGGCGACGAAATCACAACCGAGTTTATCAGCTTCTTTCATGAACAGATCAAACTTAACAAACTTGTTGCACATCACGTCGGGATTGGGCGTGCGGCCGGCTTCGAATTCTTTAAACATGTAATCCACCACGTCGCGGCGGTATTCTTTTTCAAAATCAAAAGTGTGAAGCGGGATGCCTAAACGAGCCGCGACTTTAGTGGCATCGCGGCGATCCTCGCGCCAAGTACAGCCAGCACCCTCGCAATCAATATCTTCAGACCAGTTTTTCATGAACCCGCCAATCACTTCATATCCTTGTTCCAAAAGCAAAGCCGCGGTCACGGATGAATCCACGCCGCCGGACATACCGACTAAGACTTTTGGTTTGTTGTTGCTCATAACGATCGAGCATACCAGGATATCCATTATCAATCAAGGCCAAAACTCCAAGAACTCCAAAGCCGGATGATGGAAAATATTTTCTCTTGATAAGGTAAAAAGGTCATGAATTTATCCAAACAATTTTGAATTTCCATAGCCGGATGTTGGAAGGAGGATGTTGGAAGGAGGACCTGACGACACGGATCTTTGAGGCGTTTAATTCCGCTTAAACTTGTCAAAGTCCTCGCGAAGTACGAAAAAGTCAGTGAAATGGATTTTTTCGTTGTATTTTTGGAGTAAATCTGAATATTCGAAAATTGGGATGAATTGGCAGCCGGACAAAGTTTTTTTGGCCACGTACATACTTTCGTGCGCGTTTTGTCCTTCGCCCAAGTGCGAGAGCTGTTGGGCGGCCGTGTGCGTGAAATAGCGCACGCCCCGGCTTTGACAATCATCTGTTAGTTGTTCAAGTATCTCCAGATCAGACGGATTCGATCGATTCAACCGCAGGATGCGTTTGGCCGGCCAGCGATTCATCAAATGAGACGACCAATAATTGTCCGGCTGCTTGGCGGCTTGCCAAAGTTTTTCAATCACCCGGCCGTCGTGCATGTCCGCGTATTCATGCGGATCAGACGGGACCACCAAATCGATTTCCTGATTTTTAATGGCTTGTTGAAGATAATGAGAAAAACCCATGGCCGTCTTGTGGAAATAGACTTGATCGATCATGTGATAGCGGGCCAGCAGCATGTCTTCGTAAGCGCGCACGCCGTTTTCGGTCAAAGTAATAACTAGGCCGCCCTGATGCTCGGCCACGTCCAGGCTGCCGATTAGCCAGTTAAAATCAAAATGACCATAATAGACGCCGCAGTAATGGCTGTCGCGCAACAGATAATCCATGCGGTCGCAATCGATTTCGCCGGAGATCAAACCATGAAGAATGACTTGCAGGCCGGGTGCATTGGCTTGAAGAGCTTTAAAATCATCTGAAGGTTGAAGGTCTGGATGGATTAGAGACGCGATATCCTGAGCCAGACTTGATTCCAGTACATTTTCCTGAGCCAGGGTTTGAATCAACAAGACTGAATAATCTTCATGACGCGCTTGGCGATCCGGCAGATGGGTCCACCAGTGCCAGTTCAAGGGCAAATCGCCAATGGAGGGAAAAACTGATTCGGAGGCGTGGGAAAATGGACCATGGCCGAGATCATGGAGCAAGCCGGCCAAACGAACGCGCCGGCGGAGTTTATCCACCTCAGCCGTGGAAAAACGCGAACATAACAATCCTTGAGGTCGAAACAGGTGATCAAACAGCCGGCCGGCCACGTGCATGGCGCCCAGACAATGATTAAAGCGGTCGTGAACCCCGCCGGGATAAACGTAATTCAAAAAGCTGAGTTGGTTGATGAAACGCAGGCGCTGAACAAAAGGATGATCAATAATCCGGCGTTCAAAAGCGTCGAAAGCGATGCGGTTGTGGATGGGATCGCGTACCTCGAATTCCATATTAGTTCGACCTTAACATATTCGGAGAATAAAAAAAGCACTCCCCGTTTGGGAGTGCGGTGCGTCCCGGTCAGAAGGCTTCGGGCGAGTATTCCTCGAGCCTGAGACCGCGGATGTCCGGCCAAAGCAGAAACATTTGCCGATTGCGCCAAATGCGGAACTGGAAGAAGCTGCCTTCCTGATCCAGCTTCACAAACCGGTATGGTCCATGCATTTCGTCGGCGAAAATCACGTGCTTTTCGCGGCCGGCGTTATTGAAGGCGACGTAAACCAGGCAATCCTCGCCCAGGTAATGGCCGGTGAAGTGAATGACGGGTTGGCGGATTTCCCAGCCCATGTACAGCACCCAGAACAGGCGCTTGATGGACGGGATGGCCATGACCTCGGGGTTGATCAGGTAGCGGTTCAAGTACGCCAGTGTGGTGGCCTGATTGATGATCCCGATCTCGGTCAGGTCCTGGCGAATCTGAGCCAGGCGCGAGAAGTCCGGGAAAATAGCCGGCCGTGGCGGACGGCGGGTGAAAATCGACAAAGAACTGACCGATCCCATTTTTACCTCACTCGGGCTGGTTTGAGGATGTCCAAAAGTCGCTCATCGTCCTGCTTCGTCAACCCTCTAATCCGTTTCAGCCACCGGCCTAGTCAAATATTCCTTTCGGCAGAAACATTGAACCAATGCTGGCTATCAGCAAGAAGATGCAAACCCAGGTGATCAAGCCCCTGACAATCTCATCCCGATCGCGAAGTCCACGAGAATTCCCGCTCATCAAACCTCCTTGCTAAACAAACAAAGTGTACAAACCGTAAGCCAGAATAACAATCAGAAAGACTCCGATCACGAACCAGCCTAGGACGTCCATGACTTGAAGGTAAAAGGCTGTTTCTGCTTCCGGCACGGGACTTAAGTTATCAAGAAGCATCAACCCTCCCAAATAAAAAGAACGCTCTTTTGAATGAGCGAAATTGTGCCTGAAAGTTATCAACAAGTCAAGACTAGAAGAGGATAAATAAAGCAAAAATGGCGAGAATTATGCGATACACAGCAAACCCGCGATAACGCCCGGAACTGGTGATTTTTAATAAGAGCTTGATGGCGGCCAAGCCGGACAGGAAAGCGGCAAGAAAACCGAAAACGAGCGGCCAAGTGCCTAAATCCATTCCTTGTTGAACGATATCGAGGATGGCCAAGGCGCCGGCCGCGGCAATGGCCGGGATGCCGAGCAAAAAAGCGAACTTGGCCGCGGCTTGGCGGGATAAGCCGCTGAATAAACCGGCAGTGATGGTGATGCCGGAGCGTGAGGTGCCGGGAATTAAGGCAATGGCCTGGGCGAATCCGATCAAGATGGCGCGTTTCCAACCGGTCAGCTCTACTTGGTTTTCCGGTTTCTTTTTGACCAGAGAGTCAGCGATCAGAAGCACGATGCCCCAAATCAACAAAGAAGCGAGAACAACTTCGGGTCGACGGAGCGTGGTGGAGATTTGCTCTTGAAACAAAAGGCCGGCGATGACGACCGGGATGGTGCTGACAATGATCATCCAGCCTAGATTGCCCCAAGCATCTTTTTTGTTAAAAGTGACGAGTCCGCGACTGATTTTGGCGATTTCGCTTCGGAAGACAAAGATGACGGCCGCGAGCGTGGCCAAATGAATCACGGCATCGAACGAGATGCTTTGAAGCGGCCAATCAAAAAACTCCGGAATCAAAATCAGATGCCCGGACGAGGAGACCGGGAGAAATTCGGTCAGGCCTTGGATTAGGCCGAGAATGATGGCTTGGAAAATAGTCATATCTCATGCGTCATTGCGAGGAAGGAGTTGTTTATCGACTGACGTGGCAATCTCGAATCAGCCGTCAGCCTCCGGCTTGACCGGAGGATCCATCATCAAATTATGCGCTGGATTCCTCCGGCTAAGCCGGACGGGAATGATGCCAAAACTTGAGATTGCTTCGCTCGATGAACTACTCGCTCGCAATGACGAATGTTATTTTAGTTGTGTTTCAAGAACCTGTATAAGTTCATCAATAAATGCCGGTTTGTTGTCAGTAATTGTTGTGCCGTGGCCCAGGCCGGAGAAGGCAAAGACTTTGGTTTGAGCCGGATTCAATTCATGGAGACGCTGATTGGATTTGAAAGACATGGTGTCCTCCTCGGAAGCAACCAGAATCGCGAGTTGGCCGGGGGCGAGGCCGGCAATGGCCGGTTCGGTCAAAACCCCATGATAATCAAGCCCGGGCGATAAGGCGATGGCCGCTTTGGACTGGGGATGCTCTTTGAGCCATTGCAAAGACAGGTTCGCGCCAATGGAGGCGCCGATGCAGACAATTTCAGCTTCAATTGCCCCTTGGGTTTTGAGATAATCACAAGCGGCGTTCACATCTAATATTTTGGCTTGCTGTTGTTCGGGTGAAAATTCCCGGTAGCGCAGTTCCCCGCCCTGCGTGCTGGCGCCGTGGCCGCGTTCATCAATGGCTAAACAGGCATAGCCGGCGTTAACTAATTTTCCAGCAAACGGCCGCCAAGATTCCTTGGTGGCCGGCATCATGTGCAAGAGAATGGCAAATTTATTACCCTGAGCCGGATAATAATCGCCGATGATGGTCAAGTGGTCGGCAGTGGTGAGCGCGATGGTTTCCATATCAATCAAACTTGGCGCTTTGACCGGAACGGAGTTTGCCGGACTGAGGCTTGGGTTGGTCCGGCTGTTTAGTTGCGATCTTGGGCTGATCAACTTTCGGCCCGGGACGATTCTGGCGCGGGTGCCGGTCGCGATGATTTTTCCCCGGATTCGGCTGGCGCGGGCGTTCAACCGGTTTTTGATCCAAACTGCCGAGGCGGATGGTTTGCCCGGGGCCGATGGTTGGCTTATTGGGCTCAGGAGCTTTTTCAGCCTTGATCTTTTCTGGAGGCTGGGAAATGGTCTCGGATTTTGGGGTGGGAGTCGTTTTGGCTTCAGGCTGGGGTGCGGCGGCTGGTTGGCTTTGGGTTGGTTCCACTCCTTTCGGACGGGGTTTCAGATTTGGTTTTGGCACTTGGCGCGCTGGAACTTTTTCGCTGGCTTGAGCCGCGGGTTTGCTTTCTTTTTTGTTTTCTTTGGGCGCGATGACGGACAAAGAGATGGATGGTTCTTCGGAAACATTTTCAATCACTTCGCCTTCTTCAACTTTAGGCGGAACGGGCAAAGGCGCTGGTTTGCGAATGGCTTGGCGATCTTGGCCGGCTTTTCGCTCTTCGCGCACAATTTCTATGCAATCCTCGCAATAAATCGGACGGGACTTATCCAATTCGACCGGCAATTCCATGTGCTTGTTGCAGCGCGTGCATTCGTATTCGAATTTCGGCTTGCGGGATTGCTTGGCGGATTTCTTTTTCTCCGCGGCCGCCTCCATTAATTTCTCCACGTCCGCGTCCCCCATGCCGCTCCACTTCATAATTTTCTCCTCGATTTCGGCCCGCGGCACGGAATAGCGCTCGCGGGAAACCTTAATCACCTTTTCCATGGACTGGGTAGAAATGGCGATGGGCGGCAAAGTCAGGGCGGAAAAAGGCTGGCTGGTCACGCCGTCAATCAGCAATTTCAAATACACATTGTACTTGGGCAAATTGATGATATCTTCGATTTGAAATTGCGGCGCGAATTCATTTTCCATGAATTCGGCATCGGGCGCGCCCACGCGGAAAGCGATGGTGGTGCCCACGTTGCCGAAAACCGCGTCGCGCACTTCCTCGGACAGCTGGGCCACATACTGGTGGGCCATGGTCAAACACAATCGGTATTTGCGCGCTTCAGACAAAATGCCGGCAAAAGATTCCACGGCAAAGTTTTGAAATTCATCCACGTACAAATAAAAGTCTTCGCGTTCTTCTTCGGGCACATCCACGCGTTCCATGGCCGCCAATTGCATTTTGGTGATCAAGAGGCCGCCCAACAGACGCATGTTATCCTCGCCGATTCTGCCCTTGGACAGGTTGATGATAAAGATCTTTTTCTCATCCATGATTTTGCGGATGTTGATGGTGGACTTCACTTGGGAAACCAGATTGCGCACCATGGACACGGATAAAAACTGGCCGATTTTGTTTTGAATCGGGGCCACGGCTTCTTGAGCGTATTTTTCGTTGTAAGAAGCGAATTCTTGCAGCCAAAACTGCCGGACGATGGGATCTTTCACATTGCCGATCATGCGCTTACGGAAATCCGCGTCCGAAAGCATGCGGTTAATGCCCAGCAAGGTAGAACCGGGATTATCCAGCAAAGCTAGAATCGTATTGTTTAAAATATATTCCATGCGGGAGCTCCACATGTTTTCCCAAATCTTTTTGAACACGCCCATCATGCCGCTGGCCACCAAGTGCTTATGGCGTTCATCCACGGCTTCCAAAATATTAAAACCGATGGGAAAATCCACGTCCGCAGGATTGAAGTACACTACGTCGTTGAGCCGGTTGCTGGGAATGTAGTCAATCAGTTTTTCCGCGGTATCGCCGTGGGGATCCACATAACAACAGCCTTGGCCCGCGTAAATATCGGAAATGATCATGTTTTCCATGAGCACGGTTTTGCCCATACCGGTTTTCCCAATCACATAAGTGTGCCGGCGGCGATCGTCAGCCTTAATGCCGAACTTAGTCAACTTGTTGCGGAAGTTGGTTCTGGCGAAATAAGTGATTTGATTTGGGTCAACGGGCATAAGTGTCAAAGTCAAAAGCTGGGGGTTGCTGATTTAGATTGGAAGATTGGGCGGAATTTCGCCGGCGCCAACATTTTCGGAAGCGGGTTCTGGTTGAGTCGGGCGTTCGGGATGAGGAAGTTCAACGGCCGGTTCAACCGCGACCGCGGGCTCAAATTTTTCAGCCACGGCCGGAATTTCCTCAAAATCTTCAGCCGGGAGCTGAGTGGGCAAGACTGGCGGGCCGGCCGGACCCGGCGCTTCGGGCAAACCCAAATAATCCAAAGATTGAGGCAAGCCAACCGGGGGTTCGCCGCGGCGGGCGTAAGCCTTTTCCACCAGCGGGGCTTTGATGAGAATCGTCGGGAAATGCCAAAGCGTGGCCAATTCCTCGGTGCTTAAAATGCCGGGATTGGCGCCAATCCCCCAGCTGCGGGACTTAATAGCGGAAACCAGCTTGCTTTGGCGGCCGGGATAGGACCATTTTTGCCAAAAATAATCATCCTTGGGCGTGCCCTCGCCATACAAACCGTAAGCGTTCAAATTCAGGTTCGCGTATTGATTGAGCAGGCCTTTAACCATGGGCGCGCGAGCGGCTTTGTTATAAACCCGCTTATCAGCCAGATAAACCAAACGAACCTTGGTGTGATAGCCGATTTTGGAGACTTTATTAAGAACCGCATCGGCTTGCATCTTTTCAATGGGCGTCAGGCGAAAAGCTTTCCAAATATCTTCTTCCGCTTCTTCGGCCGGCGCACCCATGAGCGAAATACCGGTGGCCTCGGATAAAATTTCGTTCGGGATGGATAAGGCGCCGGCAATGCCTTGGGAAATGAGACCAGATTTTTTTTTGTCCACTTTACCGAATGATTCATTAATAAATTTGATCCCGGCATCTTTCCACTCATTGTCCGCGGGCTGGATTAAGAACTGAATCCAAAAATGTTCGCCCGGACCCATTTTGGCCAAATGTTCGAGGATGGATCCCAAAGGATCTTTGAGTTCTTGAGTCAGACGATCCTCAAAATCCACGAAAGTGCGAATCGGAAAATAATCCGCTTTTTTTAACTTGAATTCCGTTCCCCAAGTGTCAAATTTTTCATCCGGGAAAGTTTCCGGAGCAAAAGCCATGTAATCTTCCACTTCATCAATTTCCGCTTCCGGATACTCGGCATAAATTCCGGCTTCCACCATGTCGCGGAAGCGAGCCTGGGTGCGGAGAAAAAATTGAATCCGACCTTCAGTGGAAGCGATTTCCAAACTGAAGACCGGCTGCGTTTTACCGGCCATCCAAACTTCTTTCCAAAGCAGGGTTGATTTGGAACCGACCAGGTTGGCGAAAAAATTTTCCAAGGCTTTGGGCGATTGTTCGGTTAAGGCCGGAACATTAATGGCCAGTAAAATAAACGGCAGGTTGCCGGCATAAATTCCCTGGCGATAATTTTTCCACATCTCGGCAAAGCCCCAAAACAAAACAATGGCTATAGGTATCCACCCAAACCAAACGAGAATTTGATATAAAATTTGGTCAATACTTGTGACTGACCAATATGCCGGATCGAATATAGGCATAACCAACGTTATTATAGCAGAAAAAGTAGAGGGTAGATAGTAGAAAGTGGACGATATTCAAAATTCCCTAGTTGGTCCTAGGGAATTATCTTTCTACTTTCTACTTTCTTCCTTTCTACTTCTTCCTCCCCTCCCAGGTGACTAATAACGGACTGGCTACGAAGATGGAAGAATAGGTTCCCACGGCAATGCCGATCATCAAGGCCAAGGCAAAAGCTTTGGTGGTATCACCGCCCCAGATCAGAATGGCGGCCAGGGCCAAAAGCGTGGTCACACTGGTGTTCAAGGAACGGCGGAAGGTTTGGTTGATGCTGATGCCCACGGTTTCGGCCAGATTATTTCCGACATAATCTTTCAAGTTCTCGCGGGTGCGATCGAAAACCACCACGGTATCGTTAATGGAATAACCGAGAATGGTCAGGGCCGCGGCCACGAAAGCGCTGCCCACTTCCCAATTGTAAAAATGGCCGAGCACGGCAAAAGCGCCCACGGCGATAATCACATCATGAAAAGCGGTAGCAATGATCAGCACGCCATACTTCCAGGACGGTACGTCGCCGGAAACCTTGCGGAAGGCGGCGGCAATATATAAACCGATTAATAGAAGCGTGATGATGACGCCAATCAACGCGGTGCGGCGCAGCTCTTGGCCAATCACCGGACCAATAGAATCAAAACGCAGTTCTTCCAACTCGCCAAATTTCTCAGCCAGCAAACTCAGCACGGCTTGATGCGCTGATTGATCCAAAGTTTCCAGACGCAAAAGAATTGAGGATTCCCCTGTTTCTTGAACCGTGACGTGTCCGTATTGATCGCCGAGCACGGACCGGACTTCGGAAATGACCGGGGCTTGATTAAAATTGACTTCCAATAAACTGCCGCCGGTAAAATCAATGCCGAATTTCAGACCCCAAAACACCAAAAAGACCAGGCTGGAGACAACCAACACGGATGAGAGGGCGAACCAATATTTTCGATTTTCTACAATGCGTAAATTCATATTATTCTTCACGTTTGCCAAATCCGTAGAGCCAATATTTTTTGAAAGCTTTGAGCTCAAAAATGTTCTTAAAATATATGCGGGTCACGACAATGGCCGTGAACATGCTCAAAATTACTCCGATGGCCAGAGTTAGGGCAAAACCTCGAATAAAGCTGGAGCTGAACCAGAACAGGACAACCGCGGCGATAATGGTGGTGATGTTGCCGTCGCGAATGGCGGTCCAGGCGCGGCGGAAACCTTCGGTAACGGCGGAGGTGAGATCCCGACCGGAAAGGAATTCTTCTTTGACGCGTTCAATGATCAGCACGTTGGCGTCCACGGCAATACCCAAGGATAAAACGAATCCGGCAATTCCGGCCAAAGTAATGGTGATGCCGAAGATGCGATAAATCGCCAAGTTCAGGAAGGCGTAGAGAACCAGGGCTAAAGCGGCCAAAAGTCCGGGCAAGCGATAAACTAAAATCATGAACAACGCGATCAGAATAAAACCGATCAACGCGGCTTGGATGCTTCGGTTCAAAGAAATCGAACCCAAGGTCGGACCCACGGTTTGCTGAGACAACAGATTCACGGGCACGGGTAAAGCGCCGGCGTTTAAGCGTTGGGCCAAAAGTTTGGCTTCATCTAGAGTAAAGTTGCCAGTGATGACGGCTCGGCCGCCATAGATAGCAGATTGGACAACCGGAGTGGAAATAGCTTGGCCATCCAAGAAAATCGCGATGGGCTGCCCGACATGAGTGGCGGTTAGGTTGCCGAACAATTCACCACCCTCGCTGTTAAAATTCAAACCGACATAAGGTAAGCCGGAATTGGGATCAAACTCCACGGCCGCGGAATCCAAATGTTTGCCCGAGAGTTCGGTGTTGACCCAAGGTGAAGCATCGGGCACGACCGCCAATTCATTGGAGTAAGGCATGAGCACGCGTTGAATATCATAAACAGTCACCGTACGCTCATCGCGCTTGTAAATAAGGTGATAGCCGAATTCGGTTTCCACCACATCGGAAATTTCACCCACGGGCGTGCGCTGGGCCGCCAATTCAAAAGCCGGAACGGTTTCGCCGGGCACGATCCAGCCCAAATCACCGGCGCCGAAGCCGCCTTGATCGTCGGAATTGGCCGTGGCCAGATCAGCAAAATTTTCCGGCGTGGCTTCATCTTTTAATTGATTGATTTTTAATGATGCGTCCAAAGCGGAAATGGGGTTTTGGCAGGCGGTCTTGCCTTCAAAACAAATCAAAATATGGGAAAGCAACATCTCATTGGGATCGCGCCGCTCTACAAATTTTACAATATTCAAACCTTCTTCAGTTTCAATCACTTCAGGAACGATGCCACCCGAACGCGTCTTATTAGCCAAAATAGATTCCACAATCGGCGCGTAAGCTGGAACCTTGGTAGTTAGGCCATCATTCAAGCCTAAAGTCTGATCCACATTGGGCTCAACGCTATTTTCCTTCACCAAGTCGTCAAAATTGGCTCCGGCTTGAGCCTGTTTTAATAACTGCTGGGCCGCGGCCAACTCATCAGCATGCAAAGAATCTAAAGTAATTTGCTCTTCTTCGGTAAGCGGACGTTCTAAACCCAGGCCGGGTTCTTTGAATTCCAAAACCGGAGTTTCGCCAATGAGAGCGATGGCTTCATTCACATCTAGCACGCCGGCCAACTCCACAATAATGCGATGGACGCCGCCGGTGGTGACGGTTTGAACAACCGGCTCGGCCACGCCAAAGGCGTCGGCTCGCCGTTCCACCACGTCGCGGACGCCTTCCAGCGCCGCGGCTCGATCAGCTTCGGGAATTTCAGACATGTCCGCTTCGTAAACCAAGTGGGTGCCGCCCTGCAGATCAAGCCCGAGCCGGAAAGACTCTGCCTGAATGGTCGGCAAACCGAGATTGGTTTGAGCCACGGCTGAATTCCATAACTGAGGAAAGTCAAAAACCAAGGCGCCAAACGTGGCTAAAATTAGCAGCACGCCCAAGGCCCTGGTTTTGGTTTTTTGATTTGATCGATGTTGTGTTTTTTTGCTGATTTTCCAAGCTTGCATAGGATTTTCAATAACGAGGGCTAGTTTACGACAAATGGGTTAGGCTGGCAAGTAGACAAAAACCCTTCGCCGTCGGCGAAGGGTTTGCGAGTTAGCGGCGCAGATTGGTGTGGGCCAGCCAGCGCACGTCATCGGATGATTCAAGGAACGAATTGGTTGGGATCAGATAAGTGAGGGTCAGGTCCGGATCCGGGATCAGACGCTTGATTGAGTGCACGCCTTCGCGCATGCCTAGATAGGCATCAAGCGGCACTTCGCGCACCGTGCCCTGATGTTTGGAAGCGTGGATGACTGAACCCTCACCCGTGGCCAGGCCCACGTGGCCAAGGCCGCCCGCGCCGTCCCGGTCGCGCGACAGCGGAAAAAATCCAGGACTAAAGAGCAAGTCGCCCAGACGCAACTTCGAACCAATGGCTACGGGTGCGCCTAGCTCGCTCTGCTGAACCGCGTAGCGCGGCAGCCAAACGCCGCGCAAGCTATAAAGGTACTTGATAAAGGACGAACAATTCACAGTTCGCGGGGCGTGCCGCGGATCCGCGGACAGCGCATAAGCGGACTTCCCCACGCAGCCGCGCGCCGCGGCCAAGAGATCAATTTCCAAGCAACGGAATCCCAGCTCATTGAGCAGCCGCTCCACTTGTTCCGGAAAAAATGGCAGGTTGAGCTCTTCCAGATTAACAGCGCAACGCCAGGAAGAATTGACTTGGACAGCGCGATAATCCATCACCGCCTCCTAAAAAACAAAAACCTCCGAACGGGAGGTTAATTTACCAGCCGTTCGCGGAAACTCAAAATTGTTGAGCAAAACCAGACCAGGTTTTGAGGGTTGAACTAATTAGCATAGTGGAAAAACTATAGCATGGTTGAACTGCCAACTCAATAAACTCTTGACAAATCCATGGTTTTGGGCTAATCTAAGCGGCTTTGATCTTTGCAACTAAGGAGAAAGGAGGCCTGCATTATGGGAAAAACCTCTGGGTGGCCCATGTTTGTGGGACAGAGTCATGAAACTCTTCCGGATTTTGTCACGGATTTTCCGCCAGACTTGGCGGAAAGAGAGAATGAAAAGGCCAGGCCCCAACCTTGCCGAGAACCCCTGCAGCCGTGTATCATTGACCAGTCCGAAACCCCAGAACCGCGGAGGGAGCATGATCAGAGAGCCCGAGTCAGATAGCATGGATTTCCAGCTGCTTGTGCTGTACATATACGGGCGCCAAATGATGATCGACGTGGAGGAAGGCAAACAGCCGCCGCCCGAACACCTGATGGAGAAGGCCTTGACGAAGGCCCGGGAAAAGTTCTTGGAAGCGGAAAGCGCCGAGTACTTCGAGGACATCGTGCAGAGTTTTGCGGACTGCCGCGAACTGCTTTCCACGCTCAAGGCCACGTACCTGGATATCGGCGTGGACAAGAAGCGGCTTCGGGCCGTGGAAGGGCATTTGCGCACGGCCAAGACCAAGGACCCGGCTCATCCGGTCCTGTCCGGCCGCTCAGCCGAGGACCACATCGCCATCATCTGCAACGGCAACCAGCGCCTACTGGACTAGGACTTAGTCCGGGAAGCAGCGACCCCGCATCAACTGATGCGGGGTGTTTTTATTGAGACATGAGAATTGTTTATCGGATCCGAAACCGATCTAAGAAGATGCTTAAACTGTAGTGAATCAACTTGGGAATGTATCGAAACTTGAGGACGGTTCTGGTTAGACTTCGGTGGCGGTCTTTGCTGTCGCAAAACTGACTTAAGAAAGATTCTTTTTCAGATGCAATAATCTTAAACATCCATTGAAAAGATCGATTGCTTTTCATTAAGTCCCAAATGAATCGATAACGCAGTTGGCGTTGGTAATATTTCAGCAAACCTGAACCGTGTTGATCAACTTTTTGATGGATTTGCAATAAAGCCGCTTTATCCCCTTTTAGATAACGATCGATTAATTTGGCGGATTCTTTTCCGGAAATAACTGATCCTTTGATGCCATCAGCGGCGAAAGCGCCGCAATATCCGGCCGCGTCGCCGATTAATAAACAATTGGCAGTTGAAGTGCGCTTAATCACCCCGCCGATCGGAATCATGCTGCCGAAAACGTAAAGAGGTTTTGGTTCTTTGACGGTGATAATCTTCTCTTGCTCCAGACGCGCGACGAATTTTTCGGTTAGCTCTTTGGCTTGGCCGCGATGTTTCATGTTCTTGGCTAGTCCGACGCGAAAGGTTTTTTGACCTTGATAAGTTGTCGGTGAAAGCCAGCCGCCATAACCTAAAGAGAATTCACCGAACCAAAAGTGATAAACCGTGTTCTCTGGATCAGGTCCGAGATTCACATCACCGATCAAAACTTGTTCGTAACCGAAGAGGAATTTTTTATTTTGATCAAGCTCGGGATGAACTTCAGCGACTCGAGAATTTGATCCATCTGCTCCGACCAGAACTTTGGTTTGGATAACTTTGTGGCCGTTGCCGGTGGAACGAATTTTGATAGTTAATGAATCATGGTTTTGTGATTCGATGTCTTCAAAAGCACTGGCTGGCCAGAAAGTTACGTTGGTGGATAGCGAGTCGGCCAGGGCTTTGATTCAACCTTTGGTGTCGGTTTGATAAATCCAGGGGTGATCTAAGGAAGAAATAAAATGATCTTGGAAGTTCGGAGAGACAACGCAAATCGAAGAAATGCGATTGGTGATGTAATCATCGATTGGAAAAAAACTTAAAAACTCTTGTCGAGTTTTGGAAGTGATTAAACCAGTCGATTCCACGGTTGAACCAGCGGATGGTTTGGAATCGATGACTAAAACTTTGTATTGTTGGGGTAAGTGATGAGCCAGAGTCAGTCCAGAAAAGCTGGCGCCGACAATCACTACGTCGAATTGATCCATAAAGCAAACTAAAAGATAGCCGATTTCACCTATATTCTCAAGGCGGGTAGGTTAAATATGAATTCGAAGATGCGCTTTAACCACGGCAAAGTGCTTGTCTAACATCGAGTGCTTATTTTCAGGAAATTCATCAGGCGTGAACCAGGCGATCTCATCAATCTTGTGCGGCTCCCCTATTTGGACCTGGTCCGGATCGATGCGCACCGCGTGCACGACCGCGATCCAATGCGTGGGCGTGCCGTGGTTGTCGCGCAAAACATTTCGGACCTCGGCCAGTTTGATCTCGATCGGATCAACACAATACTCTTCTTTAACTTCGCGACGAACCGCATCCGCCCATTCTTCGCCAAATTCCATGGACCCGGCGCCGCAATCCCAAGTCCCCTGTTCATCGCGACAATTCTGACTGCGTTTTTGGAGTAAGACTCGACCGCGGCCGTCATGGCAAAAGAATACACAAGTGACACCGATGTAATCAACGCCGCGCTTTAAATCTTGTTTTTGATAATCAGAATCGGTTGACATATGGGTCATTATCAAATAGATTATGGGCGCAGTCAAACGGAGGGAGCATGACGGACAGCATCAAACTCAGCATCAAGAAAATCTTGGTGATCCGCGAGCGCGACCAGATCCGAAACGAGATCGACAGCCACGGCCGCTCGTGGTGCAAGCATTCATGCACGAACTTTGATCCCGCTCTTTATCGATTTCGGCGCGAACACGGCTACTCGGCCAAGGAGTTGCAAACCAACCCGAAGCTGTGCCACCGGATCGATTAGCCGGCAAAACCCGTCCAGGACTTGGACGGGTTTTCTTCTATTCCTTTTTGAAAGTGACTTTGAAGACCGGATGCCATTTATTGTCGTATTCATCCACAATTTCGACTTCTTCGTTTTTGACATACATGTTCAAGGCCAGATCGGAGAGAAGTTCTTGTTCGGATTGGATTTCCAGGCGCAAGTCATCAAGCTCTTGAAATTCTTTGGAACCGTTTTTGATTTGATTTTCAATGGATTGCTTTTCCTCGCGCAGGTCTTTGATCTGATCAACGATTTCTTGATGGCGCTGATTATTAATCAGTTCATCTTTGTACATCTTGGCGATTTCGCGCCGCTTCTTTTTATTCTCTTCCAGGGATTTGTAGACTTCCTCGAGTTTGGTCATAGAGAAGGTTTTTGGCACACTTAACGGACGGCCGTCGCTTAGGTGTGACTATTTTAATTCTTGAATGCGGGCATTATAACACAAAACCACCCCGGGCTGGGGTGGTTTTTCTATTTTGTTTAAGCCCCATGGCACTTCTTGTACTTTTTACCTGATCCACAAGGACACGGGTCGTTGCGGCCGACTTTATCCTCCTTCACTTGCGCTTCGATTTTGGCTTCGCCCGCGGTTTTTTGGGCACCCTGCATTTGCACGCCCGCGCGCTTTAATAAGGAGTGAGCCAAAAACTCCTCGTTTTTCATGTTCACGGAATGCTGGATGGCTTTGAAGGCCGAATAGACAATTTCCGCGTTGATGCCGGAAAGCAGCTGTTGAAAGATGCGGAAACCCTCTTTCTTATACTCAACCAGCGGATCGCGCTGACCATAGCCTTGCAGGCCGATGCCGTGGCGCAAAGCGCCCATGGCGGCCAAGTGATCAATCCACAAGGTATCGATGGCGCGGATAATAATGGCGCGCTCCAGATTGTGTAATTCCTTCCGATCTTTAAAATCTTTTTCCAGTTCAGCGTAGCGCTCGCGGACAATCTTCATGATGGCCTCGATGATTTTGGTGCGCTCCTCGGCCACGGCCAGTTTGTCTTGGGCGATCTCAATCGTAAGTTCGTCCAGGGATTTCTTTTGTGCTTCGGACAAAGAAACGATCGTGGTGACGACTTCGGCAATTTCTTTTACGTCCCAGTCCCCGCTTTTGGTTTCGCTATGTTCCTGGAAACCTTTGGCCACTTCAAAACTTTCGCCGGTGTGGAAGAGCACGACTTGCTCGATCTCGCCTTCCACCAGTTCGAGAATTTTTTCTTTCAAGGCCAAGGGGTCGCCGTGCGCATATTCTTCCAAGATTTCGCGGCGGCGGCCGTAAATGATTTCGCGGTGCTTGTTGAGAACATCATCATATTCAATGAGGTGTTTGCGGATATCAAAGTTGTGGCCTTCCACGCGCGTTTGCGATTTTTCAATGGAACCGGAAACCATGGCGTTTTCGATGGGCATGTCTTCGGGCAGTTTGACCATTTCCATGGCTTTTTTCACGCGCTCGCCCGCGAAGATGCGCATTAAATCATCATCCACGGAAACATAGAATTGAGTGGAACCCGGGTCGCCTTGGCGGCCGGCGCGGCCGCGCAGCTGGTTGTCGATGCGGCGGGATTCGTGGCGCTCGGTGCCCAAAACGTGCAAACCGCCCAAGGCTTTCACTTTGGCTTCTTCTTTGGGATCAACCGGATTGCCGCCAAGTTTGATGTCCACGCCGCGGCCGGCCATGTTGGTCGCCAGCGTGACCGCGCCCACGCGTCCGGCTTGAGCAATATACTCAGCTTCTTTGGCGTGGTTTTTGGCGTTTAACATATTAAAAGGAAGGCCGGCCTGTTCCAGCAAGGTGGCTAACAATTCGTTCTTTTCAATGGAGGCCGTGCCCAGCAGGATGGGCTGGCCCTTTTCATGCAGAGTTTGAATCTCTTTGACCACGGCCGTAAATTTGCCCAATTCGGATTTATAAACTCGATCCGGCAAGTCGGTGCGGTTGGGCGGCACATTGGTGGGAATGACCATGACATCCAAATTATAAATTTTGCCGAACTCTTCGGCTTCGGTCACGGCCGTCCCGGTCATGCCGGAAAGTTTTTCGTACATGCGGAAATAGTTTTGGAAAGTAATGGTGGCCAAAGTTTGGCTTTCGCGCTGAATGGCCACGCCTTCTTTGGCTTCAATGGCCTGATGCTGGCCTTCGCCAAAACGCCGTCCGGGCATGAGCCGGCCGGTAAATTCATCCACGATAATCACCTCGTCCTCCTTGACCACGTACTGCACATCCCGCTTATAAAGAGCGCGAGCGCGCAAGGCGTTATCCGCAAAATATTGGAGATTGTTGTTGCCCACGGCGTAAAGATTGTCGATGCCCATGGCTTTTTCGATTTTGGTAATGCCTTCCTCGGTCAGCGTGGCCGCGCGCATTTTTTCATCAATGTTAAAATCTTCGTTTTCGTTTAAAGTCTTGATGATATCCGCGAACCGATAATACAGTTCGTTGGATTTTTCCGCGGGCGCGGAGATAATGAGCGGCGTGCGGGCTTCGTCGATTAAAATCGAGTCGACTTCGTCCACGATGGCGAAATGCAAAGCCTTTTGCACCATTTGATCGAAAGTGGGCGCCATGTTATCGCGCAAATAATCAAAACCGAACTCGTTGTTGGTGCCGTAAGTAATATCCGCGGCATAAGCTTCGGCGCGAGTCACCGGACGCAAATATTCCATTTCCACTTGCACGTCGCCGACCGCGTCGCGGACTTCATCGGCTTTGGCTTCGGCTTTTGAGCCTTCGCCTAAAACATAATCCGGATCGTAAACGAAACTGGCCAGGTGCTGAATGGTGGCGCAAGACAAGCCCAAAAAGTGATAAATCTGGCCCATCCAAACTAAGTCGCGGCGAGCCAAGTAATCGTTCACCGTGACCAAGTGCGCGCCTTGACCGGTTAAAGCATTCAAGTACATGGGCAAAGTGGCGGTTAAAGTTTTCCCTTCACCGGTGCGCATTTCCGCGATGGAGCCGCGATGCATAACGATTCCGCCCATGAGCTGAACATCATAATGGCGCTGGCCCAGCGTGCGCTTGGCGGCCTCGCGCACCACGGCATAGGCTTCAGGCATTAAGTGATCTAAGGCTTCGCCTTGAGCCAGACGGTCTTTAAATTCTTGAGTTTTGGCTTTGAGCTGGGCATCAGTCAGCTTTTGGATATCCGGTTCCAGGGCATTGATCTGATCAACCACTTTTTGCAAATCGACTAAAGCTTTTTTGTTGGGGTCACCGAAGATAACATTCAGGAATTTAGACATATCTTAGCGAAAATTCAGAGTATTTATGGCTGAAGTATGGCGGATTTTGGGGAAATTTGCAAGCTAAATCAAAATCCCGCCCAAAGGCGGGATTGGCTATTATTCTTTGCCCGGGCGCGGCACGCGCTGGGTTTTATCCGACAGCTTATTTTTAAAATCAACGATTTGTCGCTGGAGCTGATCTTTGACCAGGTCGATGGCCGCGTACAGATCTTCCGCGGTTTCTTCAGCCCGCAGAAGCATGCCCGGCACATTGATGTTGACTTCGGCGCGGAAAATCGGACCTTTGTTTTGACCGCGCGTGGTTTGGCCGACTTCGATGGACACATCAATCGGATCAAAGTCCGTTAAATACTTTTGCAAGGCTTCCACTTTTTTGGTGGCGTAGTCCTTAATGGCCTCGGTTAAGTCCATGTTGGTGCCCTTGATGTTGGTGATGTGCATATTGTTTGGTTGATTAGGGACTAGTAACTGGTAACTGGGTTACCTTATATATCCACGATACCTTGGGAAGAGAAAGGGAGCAAGATTAAAAACCCAGATACTGAACCTCTTCCATGAGCTGGATACCGAAGCTGTCGCGCACGGTCATTTTGGCCAGAGAAATTAATTGCATGACATCGCTGGCGGTTGCGTTTCCCAGATTCACAATAAAGTTGCCGTGCTCGGAACTGATTTGCGCAGCACCAATTTGTTTGCCTTTTAAGCCGGCCTGGTCGATGACCCAGCCCGCCGGTACCCGACGGGCTTGGACCATCTCTGGAGTTATATCGAGTTTTTCTTTGATTCGTTGCAGATCAGCGTCATCCACAATCTCGTAATTCTTAAAAATGCAACCAGCAGATGAGGCGCCTTGGGGTTGAGATGTTTGGCGCTTGGCCAATATTTCTCGGATCTTCTCTTTTAGTTCAGCTACATCACCGGGCTGCAGTTCTAAAGTCGCGGACAAAACCACCAGATCTTCATCCCATTTGATGGCGCTGTCGCGATAGCCGAATTTCAGATCCGCATTACTCATCTCAAGCACTTCCCCATTCTTCAGAGCTTTGACGGATTTGACCGCGTCTTTGGTTTCGTGGCCAAAACAGCCGGCATTGCCGCGCACGGCCCCGCCAATGGTGCCGGGCAGGCCAATGGCCCATTCAAAGCCTTGGAGTCCGGCTTCGGCAGTGGCCCGGGCCAAAGCCGCGGCCATGACGCCGGCATCAGCCGTGACGGTCTGGCCGGTAATTTTGAATTCGCGCATGGCGATTTTGATCACTAAACCCTCGAAACCCTCGTCGCTAGCCAAAACATTGGAGCCGCCGCCCATGACGAAATATGGCAGACGATTCTCTTTGGCTAAGGATACGGCTTTAATGAGTTCATCTTGAGTTTTCACCTCGACCAAAAATTTGGCCGGACCGCCCAAGCGAAAGTTGGTGTGTTTGGAGAGAGGCTCCATGATTTTGAGCCGTGCGCCGAAGATGGCAAGTAATTCTTGTTCCATATAATTCAGCTGTCATCCTGAGGCCAACGGCCGAAGGATCTTCATTACGAAGATCCTTCGCTGACGCTCAGGATGACAAAATTATTCATTGGCTATTTAACTAGATTTCTTGCGATTTGGTCCACATCCCCGGCGCCCATGATAATGACCACGTCATCCTTTTGGATTTTGTCACGGAGCATTTGCTCGGCCGTGGGCAAATCCGGCGCGTACTCAGACCGGGGAATTTTTTTCACCAAATCTAAACTGGAAATTTCTGCGGCCTCGGGCTCGGTGCGGCCGGACACGCCATAGATTTCCGGAATGATTAAATTCTCGGCCTTCGATAATACTTTTACGAAATCATCGAATAATTCTTTGGTGCGCGAATGCTGGTGCGGCTGGAAGCAAAGGATGATGCGGCGCTTGGGGAAAAATTCCTTAGCGGCTTTCAGTGTTCCTTCGATGGCCGTGGGATGGTGGCCGTAATCAGAAATGATAGTGGCGCCCATAAACTCCCCCACCCGCTCGAAGCGGCGCCAGGCCCCGGGGAATTCTTTCAAGGCTTTCTGACAATCTTTAAATTTCACGCCCAGCTCCAAGGCCGCGGCGGCGGCGGCCAAAGCGTTCTCCACATTAAACTCGCCGGGAATTTGCAAAATAATCTTGCCGTGTTTGGCCAGCTCAAAAGCTTGTTTGCCCACCGCGGTGATTCGTTTCCAACCCTTGTAGTCGGCTTTGGTTTGAAAGCCGTATGTAACCGGATTCTGAATTGTCAGCTTTTGCGATTGCGGATCTCGAGCATTGACCACGCACTTGCCTTCACCGGTTAACTTGTCCACGAATTTTTGAAAGGTCTGGCGGATGTGATCCAAATCCCGATAATAATCCAAATGATCTTCTTCAATGTTGGTCAGAACAATCATGGCCGGCTCCATGTTCAGCATGTTGGCTTGGTACTCGCAGCCTTCGACCACGAAGAAACGGGATTGGCCGAGGCGCAAGTTGCCGTGTGCAAAGCCGGGCACATAAGTGCCGACCAAAACCGTGGGATCAAAACCCGCGGCTTCGAGAATTTTGCCCAACATGGCCGTGGTGGTGGATTTGCCGTTGGTGCCGGAAACCGCGATGGTCAAATATTCTTTGGAAACTTCGCCGAGCATTTGGCCATAAGTGACTTGTTTAATGCCTAACTTTTTGGCTTGCACTCGTTCCGGATTGCTTTCGGGCACGGCGCCGGAGTAAACAACCAAGTCAGCATCAGTCGGAACATTTTGGGCAAGATGATCTTCAAAAACTTGGATGCCGAATTGTTCAAGGTCTTTGGTGATATCGGACAAAACCAAATCCGAGCCCGTGACCGCGTGGCCGCGGGACTTCATTAATTTAGCCAAAGCGGACATACCGATGCCGCCGATGCCGATGAAGTGAATAGGAGGAAGCGCGTGGCGCATAGTGAATCTAATTTACCGAAAATTGGCGGAAAAATCAAACAAAGAAAACCCCCGACGAGTGTCGGGGGTTGGAGGCTAGCGGCGGTCCAGGCGGAACTGCTTGATGGTGGAGCCATCAAGGCGGTTGCCGGACAGGCGCCTCTGGAAGTGGCGGAGATTCCAGATGTAAGTGGCGGGCTCAAGCGGCTCGCCGTAGTAGAACGGATAGTGCAGCTGGCCGTCGCTTAGCACATAGAACATGATCTCGCCGTGGTTATCCACGGCCATGTCCTGAAGACTGAAGCCGGCCGGGGCGTCGAAAACCGTGCCGCGGGAAGTGAAGAGCCGCTCGTGGGTCACGGGCTGGCCCTGATGATCCAAACGGCAGATCTTCATCCGAGCGATGAACTGGCTGTCGTCGCGCGACCAGCGCAGGTCATCCGGACCCATCTGGAAATATCCGTCCGCGTCTTCGACCAGCTGACCGTCGAGGTAAAGCTGGCGATACGAGCAGGACAAGCGTCCGCGCTCGGGCCGGCGCACCTGCAAAAAGACGTGCTTTTGGCTGGGCGAGATCCAGAAGTGCTCCACTTGGCCGGACAGCTCCCGATGGGTTTCAAAATCGAACAGGTCGATGCCTTCGGTTTCGAACACGAAGCTGTCGCCTTGATCGATGACATAGGCGAAGCCGTCTTGCCAGGGCAAAACCCGAACCCGCTGACGCGGATCAAAGTTTTTGACTTCCTCCAGCGACCCGTCCGGGTGCCAAAGGCTGTGGCAAAGCCGGCCTTGCTTTTCTTCAACCGCAGAAATTCGCCCATCCGTCAGAATCGAAACACTGGCTTGGCCTTGAGTCAGTAGATAGCCCAGGCCCTGCGGCAGGACATAGCGATCAAAGCAAGTCTCATCATCATTATTGGCGCCCTTGAGCATGGGGCCGGTCGGGGTCTGAATAATGTGATCCAGCCGATCCAGCCTCTGCAAGAGACGGGCTTGCCGGTGATCCACACAATAGACGCCGGAAAGCTGTTGATCCGGGGCTTGCCCCCAAATCAGAATCTGCTTGGGCGCAACCTGGAGCAAAACGCCATGAGTGATGGGCGTGCAGGTTCGATGGTTTTGATGAACCACATCCAAGTGGTCCACCAGACAGTCATTATTTTGCAGGACGGCCAGATGTTGGCCGCTGAAGCTGACGAGCAGCTTGCGCTCACTGACGATTTGAGAAAAAGTCTGAGCGCTAACCAAGTGCGGCAGATGGTGAACAATAGTTCGGTGATTCTGACCAAGTGAATCTGCGGGTTTGAAAGAACTTCGCGAGTCCATGAGATCATCCGCCTAGCAATCATCGCATCATTCAAGACTTATGTTCATGGAACGACTAATATTAGGCAGTTTTAGCTAATTTGTCAAGAAAAGGGGGTCAGCGTAGAATGGCAGGGTTAAATAGTTTCCGAAATCACTTATGAAGATTGCCAATTACGACCCGGCTTTGTCCGAGGCTTTAAATCGAGAATTGAACCGCCAAAGGACAGGCTTGGAATTGATCCCTTCGGAAAACTTCGTGAGTGAAGCCGTACTGGAGGCTTTGGGATCCATTGCCACCAATAAATACTCGGAAGGCTATGCGGGCAAGCGCTATTACGGCGGCTGCGAATTCATCGATGAAATCGAAACTCTGGCCATTGACCGGGCCAAGCAATTGTTCGGCGCCGAACACGTTAACGTCCAACCTTTGAGCGGCGCCCCGGCTAACATCGCGGCGTATTCGGCTTTGCTCAAACCCGGGGACACGGTTTTAGGCATGGATTTGTCCCACGGCGGTCATTTGACGCACGGCCACCCGGTGACCTTCATTGCCGGAATTTATAACTTCGTGCGCTACAAAACCGCGGCTGACGGCACGATTGATTATGATAATTTGCGCACCATGGCGCTGGAGCATCAGCCGAAATTGATTTTGGTAGGATATTCCGCGTACTCGCGCGAGATTGATTATGAACGAGTCAAACAAATTGCGGATGAAATCGGGGCTTCGACCATGGCGGACATTGCGCACATCGCGGGTTTGATTGCGGCCGGAGAGATGAACAACCCGGTCCCCCTATTCGATATTGTAACCACGACCACGCACAAAACCTTGCGCGGACCGCGGGGGGGCATGATTATGTGTAAAAAAGAACATGCCAAGGCCGTGGATAAAGCCGTGTTTCCGGGTTTGCAGGGCGGGCCGCACGAAAACGTGATTGCGGCCAAAGCCGTGGCTTTCAAAGAAGCTTTGGAGCCGTCTTTTAAGGATTACGCCAAGCAAGTCAGAAAGAACGCTAAAGCCATGGAAGAAGAGTTTCGCGCTCGCGGTTACGCGATGATGTTCGGCGGGACGGATAATCATCTGCTCTTAATTGATGTCACCAACAAAGGAGTGAGCGGAGCGCAAGCGGAAGCGGCTTTGGATAAGGCCGGCATGACCGTGAACAAAAATATGATTCCGGATGA